>NZ_BCAG01000001.1:352306-704612 GCF_001293685.1 Desulfatitalea tepidiphila
ATCGCCGAGGATGTCCTGCTGACCATGTCCGAAGAGATCGACAGCCATGTCCAGCGGGCCACCAAGATCATCAACCACATGCGTCAGTTCGGCCGCAAAAGCGGACCTGAACTGGTGCCGGTGCAGGTCAACGATATCCTGCGCCAGGCCTTCGATATCTTCAGTCAGCAGCTCAAGGTGCGCGGCATCGAAGTCGAATGGGAGATCACCTCAGATCTGCCCATGGTGATGGGGGACCCGGGCCGCCTTGAGCAGGTGTTCATCAATCTGTTGATCAATGCCCGTGACACCATTGAAGAGCAGATGGCGGCCGAGCCGGGGCACCATCGCAGCCACCGGATCAGGCTCTCCACCACTCGCACGGACGACCGTGTGGTGGTCAGCGTTTGCGACACCGGCACGGGCATACCCGACGGCATTGCCGAGCGCATTTTCGAGCCTTTTTTCACCACCAAGAAGGTGGGGCAGGGCACCGGACTGGGGCTTTCCATCAGTTATGGGATCATCAAGGAGTGCAACGGCCGGATCTACACCCGGCCCAACCCCCAGGGCGGGGCCTGTTTTTTGATCGAGTTCCCGATCCCTCCGGAGACCTAGTAATTCTAGTGGACCCAAGCACTGCATCATCAAGCGGTTTGGCCGGGAAGCGCACATGACGACAGACATTTTATTGGTCGATGACGAACAGGGAATCCGCAAGGTGCTGGGCATCGCCCTGGCCGACCGCGGATATCGCGTCCACACCGCCGCAGATGCCCGGCAGGCCTTGGCCCTTTTCGATGAACTCGGCCCCCCGATAGTGTTGACCGATATCAAGATGCCGGGGATGGACGGCATCGAACTGCTTCGTGCCCTCAAGCGCCGCAACCCGGAAACCGAAGTGATCATGATCACCGGCCATGGCGAAACGGACCTGGCCATTCGGAGCCTCAAATACGAGGCCACGGATTACATCTCCAAACCCATCGACGACGACATTCTCGACGTGGCTCTCAAGCGGGCCCTGGAGCGCATTTCTCTCAGGGCTCAACTGCGGGAATATACCGAGAACCTGGAGCGAATGGTCGAGGAGAAGAGCCGCCGTCTGATCCAGGCCGAGCGCCTGGCCGCCATGGGAGAGACCGTGGCCGGTCTGGCGCATGCCATCAAGAATATCACCGGCAGCCTCAGGGGCGGCCTGTTTGTGGTCGATAAGGGGTTCGAACTGCAAAACCAGGACTATTTGAAGCAAGGCTGGCGCATGGTTCGAGACAATGTGGCCCGGGTCGAACAACTCAGCCTGGACCTGCTCGATATCGCCAAGCCGGGCCGGCCCGACGTCACGCCCACCGATCCAGCCGCACCCCTCCGGGCGGTTTTTGATCTGATGTTCCCCCGGGCCGAAGCTCACGATGTCCGCATGACGCTCCAGTGCGCGCCGGACCTTAGGGCTGTTCCCATGGATCCGGAGGCGATCAACCGCTGTTTGCTCAATCTGGTGGTCAATGCCTTGGAGGCCTGCAACTCCGAACCGAACCGCTGCCTGACACCCACTATCGCCTTGACCGTCGAAGCTGGGGAAGAGGGCGTTTGCTATCATGTCAGCGACAACTGCGGGGGCATGACGACGGAGGTGCAAGCCCGCCTGTTCAAAGGATTCTTCACCACCAAGGGCAGCAGGGGTACGGGTATCGGCCTCATGCTGGCCCGCAAAATCGTTGAAAATCATCAGGGCCGTATCGCCGTAAGTTCAACAAAAGGGGCCGGCACCACCTTCGAAATCTGTTTGCCCTGGGGGCATAACATTTCGCAATTATCTGAATAAAAAAGGTTTATCATTCTGCCTGCCCGATCTTCCTGCCTCGATAGATGATCCTTTTTAATTGTACTTAATGGCATTCAGAAAAAACTTGACGATTCAGCATTATCTTGACTATATCGGTCAAGAAGGTGCGACACCATCCCGTCCAATCTGGAAATGAAACCCGTTAACATGATGAGACGGAAATGCTGATTCCAACCAAAAAGGGCCAATATGCCTTGCGGGCCGTTTACGAGCTGGCCAAGCATCAGGGTTCGGGTCCGACTAAAATTTCGGCGATCGCCGCTGCCCAGGCGATCCCGCACCGTTTTCTCGAAGTGATCCTTTACCACCTCAAAAGCAGCGGTTTAGTGACGTCCACGAGGGGCTTTTACGGTGGCTACCAGCTCACCCGGCCGGCGGCGGAAATCACCGTCGGTGAAATCCTCAGACATGTGCATAAAGAGATGGCCGAAGCGGAATGCCTGGCCTGTATCTCGGTGCGCAACTGCCCGTTTGCTGGCGGTTGCGCCTTTTCCAGTTTATGGCAGCGGGTCAAAACAGCGGTTTTCAAAGTCTACGATGACACCACCTTGCAAGATCTGCTCGACGATAAGGAAGCGGCCAAGGTGTTGGATCCCCGGTGCGCCGTCTAAGCGCGCCCCTGTGCCAAGGAGTGTCTATGATAGGACTCGTAAAAATGGGCAAAAGTTTCGTGAGGAACGGCAGAAAGATGGTTCTCCCATTTGGCTTGCTGATGCTGACGGCGTTACTGGTATCGCTGGCCGTGGCACGCCAGGCGCCGTCCGAACCCATCCCGGGCCGGGCCGATATAATCACTATCGACGGACTGCGGGCCTTCGGGCCGCTGGAGCGGCCGCCCGTGGTTTTTTTCCATGGCAAACACACAGAGGCGCTGGCCAAGGCCCAAAAGGACTGCCTGGCTTGCCATCCTCAGGGTGAGAAGTATCTTTCACTCAAGTATAACCGTACGGCCGATACTGACAAACAGGCCGTCATGGACGTCTACCACGACGGGTGTATCGGGTGTCATGCCGATTACCGCAGCCAAAACCAACCGTCAGGGCCGGTCACATGCGGGGAGTGCCATGTGGCAGAGAAGGCGGTGAACAACATCCGCGCCGGCATTGGCTTGGATAAATCCCTCCACTACCGGCACGTCAAGGCCGCCGAGCAGAAGTGCGAGCGCTGCCACCACGCCTACAACCCCGAAACCAAGCAGCTTTACTATGATAAGGGCAAAGAGGGGGCCTGCCTTTACTGTCACAAGGATCAGACCCAGGAAAACCGCATCGCTTACCGCCAGGCGGCCCACCTGGACTGTGTCGGCTGCCATCGGGAGTTGTCGCTCCAGAAGAAGACGGCCGGTCCCATGGAGTGTGCCGGCTGCCACGACCCGGAGGCCCAGGCTCTCATCGCCAAAGTGGCCGATATTCCTCGCCTGGAGCGCAACCAGCCGGATGTGACGCTGGTCAAGGCCCACCGGGAAGATGAAAAGGTCGACGCGCAAAAACCACGTATGGCCCTGGTGCCTTTCGACCACCTCAAGCATGAGGGCGCGACCCAGTATTGCCGCACCTGCCACCACGCCGAGTTGACCTCCTGCGCCAGCTGCCATCCCATCCAGGGGCATGCGGACGGCAAGATGGTCAAGCTGTCCCAGGCCATGCATGAACAGGACGCCCAGATGAGCTGCGTGGGCTGCCACACCCAAAAACAGTTGCGGGCCGAGTGCGCCGGCTGTCATGCCAGCATGCCGGCGGAGAAGGTTTGGGCCGGCGAGGCGGCCTGCAAGGTGTGTCACATGCCCCAGGAGGCGCCGGTGGCGCGTCCCGGATACGAAATGCTGGCCAGTGAAATGGCGGCATCACTGATCGATGCCCGTCGGCAAATTCCGCCTCCGGTGGCCGTCGAGGACATCCCCGAAACCGTGATCATCGACCACCTGGTGGATGCCTACGAAGCGGTGAAGATGCCCCACCGGCAGATCGTGCAGAAGCTTTCGGACCTGATGCGCGACGATGCCTTGGCCGCCGCCTTCCACACCCAGCCGACCACCTTCTGCCAGGGGTGCCATCACAACAGCCCGGCATCGCTCAAGCCGCCCCAATGCGGATCCTGCCACGGACGCACTTCCGATGCGATGAACCTGACCCGGCCGGGACTGATGGCGGCCTATCACGAACAGTGCATGTTGTGCCACGAGAAAATGGGGATCGAAAAGCCGGCCAATCGCGACTGCACGGCCTGCCATGCCAAACGCGCTGAAACCGCGCGCAACAATTGAGGGTTTTTCGCATGTCGATGTCACGCAGGAATTTTTTGGGTTGGATGGGCGCCGCAGGCGTGGTCGGCGCCACGAGCCGGACGGCCAGGGCCGCCTCCAACAAGCAGTTCAAAGGGTATGCCGACAGCAATGCCGTGCTGCACGACATGACCCGTTGCATCGGTTGCCGGCGGTGCGAAGCGGCCTGCAATACCGTCAACGAATTGCCTGCCCCCGAGCAGCCTTTCGACGACCTCAAAGTCATGGAGGCCTGGCGGCGCACCACGGCTCGGACTTACACCGTCGTCAATCAGTTCTTCCCAGACGGGGACACCCTGCCGCCGGTCTTCGTGAAAAAGCAGTGCAACCACTGCCTGGAACCGGCCTGCGCGTCGGCCTGCTTCGTCAAGGCCTTTACCAAGACGCCTGAAGGGGCGGTCATCTACAATGCCGATGTATGCGTGGGTTGCCGCTATTGTATGGTCGCCTGCCCCTTTGACATTCCGGCCTATGAATATCACAAGGCCCTTGACCCCAAGATCATGAAGTGCACCATGTGCCACCCGCGCATCCTGGAGGGCAAGCTGCCGGGGTGCGTCGAGGCCTGCCCCACCGAAGCGCTGGTGTACGGCAAGCGGGACGAACTCATCCGGGTGGCCCGCGACCGCATCCACACTTTTCCAGATCGCTACCTGGACCACATTTACGGCGAGCACGAGATGGGTGGGACCAGCTGGCTGTATCTTTCCGGCGCGCCGTTCGAAGCCCTGGGCCTGCGGGAGGACCTGGGCAACAAGGCGGCCGGAGAATACACCTCGGGGGCCCTTGGCGCCGTTCCCATCGTCATTGGATTGTGGCCGGTGCTGCTTACCGGGATCTATGCCATCAACAAGCGCAAGGAGAAGATCGCCGCCGAGGAGCGGGCCGCGGCCGTGAGCGAGGCCGTTGATCATGCGGAGGTCCAAGCCGAAGGACGTCTCAAGGCCGCCCTGGAAAAGGCGGAGCAGGACAAGGCCGCCGCGATCGAGCGGGAATTCAAAAAAGCCCTGGAGGCCGAAGCCAAAGCCCGACTGGCGTCCGGTGGAAGCGAAACGGGCGACGGCGAAAAGGCGTAGCAGATTCATGCAGTCCGAATGGCCTGCAGGTTCAGAAACTCAACGTTCAAGCGCATCCATTGCGTTTGATCTCCCCGATGACACCGAGGGGAATACAGGAGGGCTTCCATGAGCCAGGAACCAACCCCGACATCCAGTCGATACCTCACCCCGTTCAATGTGGTGGCCGGGATCTTGGTGGTGGTCGGATTGATCATCACCGTGCTCCGGTTTACCGGGGGGTTGTCCACTGTAACCAACCTGTCCGACGACAATCCCTGGGGTATCTGGATCGGATTCGACCTGCTCGTCGGCGTGGCCTTGGCCGCCGGCGGTTACGTCACTTCGGCGGCGGTTTACATCTTTGGCATGAAGCGCTTCCACGCCGCCGTCAGACCGGCCATCCTCACCGGTTTTCTGGGCTATGCGCTGGTGGTGCTGGCCCTGCATTACGATGTGGGCCGCCCCTGGCGTCTGCCCTATCCATTTCTGGTGTCGCGGGGCACCACCTCGTTGCTGTTCGAGGTGGCCGCCTGCGTGGCGCTCTACCTGACGGTCCTATTCATCGAGTTTTCGCCGGCCGCCATGGAGTGGCTCGGCTTGAAGCGGGCCCGCAGCCTGGTGGTCAAATTGACATTGATCCTGACCATCTTCGGCGTCATGCTCTCGACCCTGCATCAGAGTTCTTTGGGGGCGCTCTTTCTCATCGCTCCGTCCAAACTGCATCCGTTGTGGTATTCGCCCTATATACCCATCTACTTCTTCATCACCAGCATCATCGCCGGACTCTCCATGGTGATCTTCGAAAGCGGGCTGTCGCATAAATTCTTCAAGGACAAGATGGACGAGGCCCATCTGGCCGGCAAGAACGACCTGATGCTCGGTTTCGGCAAGGCCGCCGCCTGGGTCCTGGCCGGCTATTTCTTCATCAAGGTGATCGGCATCGCCGCCGACAACCAGTGGCACTACCTGGCCACCGGGTTCGGCGCCTGGTACCTGGTCGAACTTCTCGGCTTCGTGGCCCTGCCGGCATTCCTTTATGCTTTGGGGGTTCGCGAAAAGAACACGACCCTCATCCGCTGGACGGCGGCCTGGACCGTTCTGGGCATCGTGGTGAACCGTTTCAATATCTGTCTGGTGGCCTTCAACTGGCATTTGCCGGCCGAGCAGCGCTACTTTCCCCACTGGATGGAGATCGGCATATCGGTATTCATCGTCACCATCGGCGTATTGGCTTTCCGCTTCATCGTGATGCGCATGCCGATTCTATACGCCCATCCGGACTACGAAGCGCACTGATCGGGTCGGCAAGGAGGCATTCTGTGGATACGATCCATACCCTGCAGGAGTTTATGCTCCATACGAAAAATATCATTTACATCCTGATCGTGCTGGCTCTGATCGCCATCCCGGCGTTCTGGCGCTTTTTGAACGGAAGGGACAAAGATTAGGGGATGTTGCGTTCCACCACAGTCACCGGGTGGCAGAACGATATCGAAACGGCCTGAAAAGGCGGCAGGAGTCAAAGATGTACGAATTCGTCACAGGACCGCTGGCCATGATCGCATTTGGGGTCTTCTTCGTGGGGTTGATCTGGCGTTTGATCTGGTATGTGCGCGGGTTGCAGTGGCAGATGGATCGCGTGGCCTACCGCGAGCACCTCGCTCACGGGGTCAAGGGGGCTTTACGTTCCATCGGGCGCTGGCTGATCCCTTTCGGCACCCATGGGTGGCGCTTCTACCCAGGTTTCACCATTCTGGTGTTCACTTTTCATGTCTGCTTGCTGATGACGCCCGTCTTTTTGCTGGGGCACAATCTGCTGCTCGAGGAGCGCTGGGGGTTTCGCTTGCCGTCGCTGCCCGAAGCCATGACCGATTTCATGACCATCGCCGTCATGGTGGCGGCCTTTTTCATCCTGCTGCGCCGCATCGCCTTGCCGGAGGTGCGAATCCTGACCAAAGCCTACGACATCATGCTGATTTTGATCGCAGTGGCCCCCTTTTTGACAGGGTTCATCACCTACCACCAGTTGGGGGACTACAAGTTCTGGCTGATCGCCCATATTCTGTGCGGAGAACTCATGCTGGTGGCCATTCCCCTGACCAAGTTGTCCCACTTCATCCTCTTTTTTCTCTCGCGGGCCCAACTGGGGATGGACTTCGGCATCAAGCGAGGCGGCATGAAAAGCAGCGGGATGCCGTGGTAGGGATGAAGGTCGGGTCGGACGCGGGGGAATAACCCGAAAGTCGGTTGATGCCAGCATCGAAAATGTAGCGCGAATAATTCGGATAATAGGAACTACCCATGCCTGAAGGAATACTTTGCAACAAGAAACCGGTGGATACGGTGGAGCAGCTGCAGGCGCTGCTGGCCGATAAGAGCGGCAAGCAGTACTATGAAGAGATGAAGCAGCTCGACGTCAACGGCGATGCCTTGTGGACCACGCTCCAGAAGACGCTCAAATCACGGCTGCGCACCTGGCTGGAGATCTGCGCCCGCTGCGGCATGTGTGCCGACAGCTGCTTCTTCTACCTGGCCAACGGACGCGATCCGCAACAGGTGCCCTCCTACAAGATCCAGTCGACACTGGGTGAGCTGGTGCGGCGCAAGGGGCAGGTGGACAACGCCTTCATGCACTATGTCATGGATACCGCCTGGTCCAAATGCACCTGCTGCAACCGTTGCGCCTTGTACTGCCCGTTCGGCATCGATATGGGGGTGATGTTCGGCTACGTCCGAGGTCTCTGTTTTTCACAGGGCTTCGTTCCCTGGGAGCTGAAAATCGGTTCCGGTATGCATCGTATCTACCGTGCCCAGATGGATGTGACCACCGAAGATTGGGTCGAGACCTGCGGCTGGATGTGCGAAGAGTACGAGGAGGACTGGCCGGGCCTGGAGTTTCCGGTGGACAAGCCCAACGCCGACATCATCTACACGGTCAACGCCCGCGAAGTGAAGCACTATCCCGAAGATCTGGCCGAAGCGGCCATCCTGTTCCACCTGGCCGGGGAGAACTGGACCGTGCCCAGCGAAGGGTGGGAAGAGACCAGCCTGGCCATGTTCGCCGGAGACTGGGAGGCGTGCAAGAAACAGGTGGAGAGCGTATACGCAGCCATGGATCGCCTGAAGCCCAAGCGCATGGTGGTGACCGAGTGCGGCCATGCCTACCGTGCCACGGTCATCGAAGGGCCCTATTGGGCGGGCCTGAAGAGCGGCCAGACCCCCGTCGAAAGCTTCCATTATGTGGAATGGGTGGCCGAAGCCCTGCGCACCGGCAAATTGAAAATCGATCCGGCCAAGCGCATCAAGGAACCGGTCACCTACCAGGATTCGTGCAACTATATCCGCAATGCGGGCTTGAAGCGCTGCGCCCGTGAGATCATGAGTTATATCGCGGAGGATTTTCGCGAGATGGCCCCTTGTGGGGAGCACAATTTCTGCTGCGGCGGCGGCGGCGGGCTCAACGGCATCGGGCGTTACCGGGATGCGCGCAATGTGGGGCTGAAAGTCAAGCGCGATCAGATTCTGGCCACCGGCGCCAAACTGGTGATATCGCCTTGCCACAATTGCTGGGATGCCATCCGGGATATGGAAGAGATCTACCATATCGGCATCCGCTGGTCGTTTCTCAAGCCCCTGCTGCTCAAAATGGTCGTGGTGCCGGAGCACCTCCGGCCCGAAGAGTGATGAGGACGGTTTCCCGGCGCAAATGGCGCATGGCCGGGAACCTTTTTGGCCAAGGTGTTGGCGATGAACCGTGTCGTGCTGCAATCCGATGGGCGACTGCGAACCGAAGCTCTGACTCGAGTACAAGATCCGCTGGGTTGCCTGGGCCACCAGCTGCAACTGGACGACGGATGCACCTTGCGCAGCTATTTTCACCTGTTAAGGGCCTATCCGGATCTGGTGCGGATGGGTGACTTCTATCCCCTGTTGATGCGCCAGGGACAGGAGTGCCCGGGGGAAGACTGCCGCTGGGGGACTTTCGACCATCTGGCCCTGACCAAGACCGTGGAGATGGTCGGCTATCCCGGAAAACCGCGCCTGGACATCTACAACAGCCTGCATGGGGTGCGGACCGATCGACCGGATCAACCCGAAGACATCCGCTCCCTGGATCTGAGTTTTCTTCTGGATATGCCCCTGCGCCTGGGGCCGTTGCGACATGTCGTTTTCGGCGATCGGATGGATATTTTCACATTCGAGACGGCCTATACCCTTTTCGAATTCATCGACAGCATTGCCTGGGAACTGAGCTTTCACGGCACGCCCCGGCAGTGCAAGATAGGGAGCTGAGCCATGTTTAAGAAGATCTTGTTTGCAACCACCGCTTCTCCGGTTTGCGACAACGCGGCCAAAGTCGCCTTCGATCTTGAGCTGAAGTGGGATGCCCAGCTCATCGTTTTCCACGTGATGGGGATTCCCACCCGCGGATTCAGCCCCTTCGTCACCGACGTGCGTACCGGCGAACCCGAACAGATGGATCCCGATTACCTCGAGTGGGTCAAGGAAGAGATGCGCAACACCTACGGCGAGTTACTTAAAGATGCCGATCGGGTCGTTTTGGAGGCGGCGGTCGGCGTCCCCCATCGTGAAATTTTGCGCAAAGCGCGCGAGGAGGATGTGGACATGATCATTATGGGCGCCCACACCCGGCCCGAAGATGTGGGCGCTTCCCGCTACCGCAGCGTAGTGGGCAGCACCATGCAGAAAGTGGCCAAGGCCGCCCGTTGTCCAGTGGTGATCATCAGCCGACCTTGCACCACCTGCTGGAAGCTGTTCTCCAACATCGTCGTGGGCATCGATTTTTCCAGGGCCTCCAAGGCGGCCTTCCTGTGGGCCGCACGTCTTGCCAAAGAGGTGGACGCCGATCTGCACATCTTTCACGCCGTGGATCTGGAGACCACCGCCGCCGGACAGGTCAAGGCCCAACAGGAGATCGAGGCGCGCATCGCCGCTGCGCGCACCAGGTTGGACAGCGACTACCTGCCCCTGCTGAAGGGGGTTTCAAAATACACGGTGCAGGTTTGGGAAGGCGCACCCTATGTGGAGATCTTGAAATTGGCCCGCGAGCGCCAGGCCGATCTGATCGTCATGGCCCATCACACCCGGGAGGCTGACCCGGAGATGGCGTTGTTGGGCAGTACGGTCGAACAGGTCGTGCTGCGTTCGGCTTGCCCGGTGGCCTCGGTCAATCACCCTGACAAGGCTTTAAACGAGGCCGGGAGCCATGGATGACCGGAAGGATCGTCGCGCTTTGGTGAACGCTAACACCAAGTTGCCGACCGTTTTGATCGTGGACGATGAAATGGACATGCGCCTTTTCATGACCACGTTGTTCGAGACCAGCGGTTTTCAAGCCGTGGCCGTGCGGGACGGTCGCCAGGGATTGACCAAGGCCGGGTCCATCAACCCCGATCTGATCGTTCTGGATGTGATGATGCCGGGCGAAGGCGGCGCGGCCATGTACAAAGCGCTGAAAAGCGATGCGCGTCTGGCCGCCATTCCGGTCATCATGCTTTCGGCGGTGGATGAAAAGGCCTTCCGGCATTTCCTGGCCATGATCAATATGAAATCCCGAACCCCTGTTCCCGATCCTGAAGCCTACATGGAAAAGCCGCCCGATCCCCAGGCGTTGCTGACCCTGGCCCGAAGAGTGCTCGCCACCCGATCGAGAGGCCTTTCAGGGCCGCCGCTCGATCCGGTATGACCTTCAACGCCGCCCAAAACCGCCGGCGTGTCGACCCAGAGGACCGACAATGGATAGACGGCTGCTGCTTGTCGATGACGAAGAGGGCATTCGCAAGGTGCTGGGCATCGCCCTGGCCGACCTGGGCTACGAGATTCTTGCTGCCGTCGACGGCAGACACGGATTGCAGCTCTTTAGAGACCAACGCCCACCCATCGTGATCACCGATATCAAGATGCCGGTCATGGACGGCATCGAACTGCTGCAGAAGATCAAGCAGGACGATCCCGACACCGAAGTGATCATGCTCACCGGACACGGGGATATGGAGCTGGCCATCCAGTGTCTAAAATTGGAAGCAACCGATTTCGTTACCAAACCGATCAACGACGATGCCTTGGAGATCGCACTCAAGCGCGCCAACGAGAGAATCCGCATGCGTCGCCAGCTGCGTGACTACACGGAAAACCTCGAAAGACTGGTCGAGGAAAAATCGGCACGGCTTGTGGCGGCCGAACGCTCGGCGGCCGTGGGGCAGGCCCTGGAAGGGCTGGCCGCGGCCATGCAGAACATCGCCGGGGATCTGAACAGCGGCATCGCCTGCTTCAACGATCTGCCCTGCTTTGTTTCCATTCATTCGTCCGAATTTAAGGTGGTGGCGGCCAACCAGCGTTATATCGCCAAATGGGGACCGCCGGAAGGCCACGCCAGCGGGCAGATATACAAGGCCCAGGCGCCCTCTCCAGCCGAGGCCACCTTCCGCTCGGGCGTCGGTCAGCGTATCGGCACGACAGTCCGCTTTCCGGACGGTACAGAAACGCCTGTCATCGTCTACACTGCTCCTATCCGCAACGCCCAGGGGCAGGTTGCTCTGGTGGTGGAGATTGCCGCCGATGTGACCGAGATCCGGCGTCTTCAGGATGAGCTGCAGCTGGCTCGCCATCGCTATCAGCTGCTGTTCAATGAGGCCCCCTGCTACATCACGGTCCAGGATCGCTTTTATCGCATCACCGAGGCCAACCGGCGTTTCCGGGAAGATTTCGGAGGTAGCGATCAGGCGCGTTGCTACGAGGTTTATCGTAAAAGAGAAGCGGTCTGCGGAGACTGCCCCGTGGCCCGGACTTTCGAGGACGGTCGGCCCCATCAGGTGGAAATCGACGTGGCCGGTCCCGACGGAAGTACGCGGCGCATGTTGGTGCAGACCGCACCCATCAGTGACAGCGCCGGCTGCATCACCCATGTGATGGAGATGTCCACCAATGTCACCGAGATCCGGCACCTGCAGGAGCAGCTCGCCGGACTGGGACTGATGATCGGGTCGGTTTCCCATGGGATCAAAGGGTTGCTGACCGGCCTGGACGGGGGCATCTATATGATGGATCGCGGCATCTCCAAGGCGGACCCGGATGCGATCCGCGAGGGGTGGGATGCGGTGCGCCAGATGATCGCCCGTATTCGCAGTCTGGTGATGGATATCCTTTATTATGCTAAAGAGAAGGACCTGAAATGGCAGCGGGTGGATGTGGCCTCGTTTGTGCGCGAGCTTGCCGAACAGTTCGAACCCAAGGCCGCCCGGCACGGGATCGGATGGCGTTGGGCGGTCTCCGACGAGCTCTCGGCTGCCAGCGTTGATCCGGCCATGCTGCAGAGCATCCTATCCAACATATTGGACAACGCTCTCGAAGCCTGCCTGACGGACAGCACCCCGGGCAAGCGGCACACCATCGACATGCGTGTCCGATCCGAGAATGGGGTTATCATCTTTCAAGTCAGAGATAACGGCCAGGGCATGGATCGTGACACCCAAGAGCGCATTTTTACGCCCCATTTCATCAGCCATAAACATGGGGGGAGCGGGTTGGGGCTGTTCATTGCCCGGCAGATTCTAGAAAAAAACGAAGGCCGCATCGAAGTTGACTCCACTCCAGGCGTCGGATCGCTCTTTTCGGTCCGCCTGCCCGTAACCGCAGCAGGGATCGATCCGGCCCGCGGACCGGAAAACCGCGCCGTCGACACGTGATTTTGGTCTTGACTTCTATCCCTGGTTGATCCACCCTGAACACAATATTTTGGTCGGAAATATCCATACCTATACCGTCGTTCACCGCCGCTCAACCTACAGCCCACCCGTTTCCATGACAAGGTCAGCGGCAATTTCCACCGGGTGTTCCCACCCTCTTTGAAGCAGGCAAGGAGGTCAAATGGTTTCAAACCAGAGTTGGGACTGGGATATCGGTCATAAAGAGATTGATATTTCCGATTGGTCCCAACGCTTTGAATGGGTGGAAGAACCCTACGCCAGCCCCGACGGTGAATCCGTCGCGGCCATCGTCCGTGTCGACGAAGCGTTCAATGTCTGCATTAACGGTGAACTCTGGTCCGATGAGACTTTCGACAAGATCTGGCACCTGAGATTCACACCGGACAACCGGCCCTATGCCTTGATCTCAGACGGCGGCCAATGGACGGTTGCCGTATCCGGAGAGGCTTGGTCCGAGGGTTACGATTATGCCTGGCACCCCTTGGCCAGCGCCGATGGCACCCATCTGGCCGTCGCCGTTCAGCAGGCGGGCCGTTACGCCATGGCCGTGGACGGCAAGGCCTGGGAATCCGATTTTTCAGATATCGGCTACTTCGCCTTGAGTCCGTCTGGACGCAGCACGGCTGCGGCCGTACAGGTGAGGCCTGTCGATTCCGGCCAGGTGCATGCCTTCCAGGAGGGTACCTTCAGCGTGGCCGTGGACGGCAAGAGCTGGGATCCGATGTTCGTCAATGTGTGGCACGTGGCGTTCAGCCCCGACGAGCGCCATGTGGCTGCAGAGGTGCGCCTCAATCTTTATGATTACACCATTGCCGTTGACGGGCAATTGTGGCCCCAGGTCTATCAGACGGTGTGGGCGCCTTGTTTCCATCCGACCAGTGGCGCCGTCGTGGCACCGGTGCGCAGCAAGGGAGAATGGGTCATGGCGCAAGACGGGCGAACGATCTGGCCACAGCCCTTCGTGCAACTATGGCGCCAGCAATTCAATGCCGATGGCAGCCGTCTGGCCGCCATCGTGGCCCCCAAGTACGGCCGCTGGACAGTTGCCGTGGATGGCACCGCCTGGCCGCTGACGTTCGGCAGCATGGTCACCGACCTGACATTCAGCCCTGAAGGTCAACGGGTGGCGGCCCTGGCCAAGGAAGGGGCGAAATGGCATGTGGCCGTCGATGGCCGGGCCTGGCGGAACGCTTTTGACATGGCGTGGCGGCCTGCCTTTTCTCCGGATGGAAACGCCGTCGCAGTAAAGGTGGAGATCGACGGTCGGTACACCGTTGCGGTCAACGACCGCTTATGGTCCAGTGCCTGCGACATGGTTTGGGAACCGTGCTTCAGTTCCGATGGCACACGGTTGTTGATCCGAAGCCTAGATAAGGGCATCTACCGGCGAAGCGTCATTGCCGTCCATCAGATTGCGGAGTAGGCCCTTTCAAAGGGGATACGGACAGGATAAAAGCCGAATTGACCACAGCATGAATGGAGAGCCATCCCGATGCATGCATTATATCAGTTTGTTGCCGGGCCATTGGCATGGGCGGCCTTTATCATTTTTCTGGGCGGGTTGTGTTATCGCCTGATCCGGTTGCTGATACTGGTCCGCAACCGGGAACCGTTCATTTCATCGTATATGAGCTGGCGATACGGCCTTCGTTCGATCGTCCACTGGCTCACGCCTTTCGGCACGGTGCGTTGGCGAACCATGCCGGTGCTGACCGTCGTGACGTTCGTGTTCCACCTCTGTTTGTTGATCACGCCGATTTTTCTGCTTTCCCACATCGTCCTTTGGGATGAATCCTGGGGATTGACCTGGTGGGCATTGCCCGATGTGCTGGCCGACATCATGTGCGCCATCGTCATCGCGTGCTGCGTTTTTTTCGCAGTGCGACGCTGGACGCAACCGGAGGTGCGCTTCGTCACGGACGTCTCGGATTATTTGATTCTGGCGTTGACCGCGGCACCGTTCATCACCGGGTTTGTGGCCTACCACCAGTGGACCGAGGGTGCCTGGATGACCATTTTGCATATGTTCAGCGGCGAATTGATGTTGGCCCTTTTACCGTTTACTCGCCTGGGGCATATGCTCCTGGGGTGGCTGACACGGGCTTATATGGGTTCTGAATTCGGCGGTGTCCGGCATGCCCGCGACTGGTGATCCGAAAGCCGGGAAGTACCGTAACCCAACTGATCAGGGAAATGAAAAAGAATGGCCGAGACGAACAAAGATACAGCCAAGGGCGAAGAGCTGGACGAGGGTATCGAAGTCGGCGTGCACAGGTTGACTCCCGAACGGATCCAGACGGTGATCAACAGCGTGTTGGGTGCGGAGACCGGTGCGCGTTTCAAAGCCTATATCCAAACCTGCATTCACTGCGGACTTTGCTCGGATGCATGCCACTTTTACCTGTCGAACGACAAAGATCCCCGGTTTTCCCCGGTGGGCAAGGTCAAGCAGACGATCTGGCCCATGATTGAATCCAAAGGTCGCGTGGATGCCGATTTTATCCGGCGGGCCGCGCAGATCGCCCATACCGAATGCAACCTGTGCAAGCGGTGCGTCCAATACTGCCCGTTTGGCATCGACATCGCCTATATGATGAGCATGGTTCGTCGGATCATTCACAAACTGGGGGTCACGCCGCTCTACCTTCAGGACACGGCCCACAGCCACGCGGCCACCATGAACCAGATGTGGGTCAAGGGCGACGAGTGGATCGACACCCTGCAGTGGCAGGAAGATGAGGCGCGTGAGGAGATCCCCGGGCTGCGCATTCCCCTCGAGAAGGAAGGCGCCGATATCATGTATTCGGTCATCGCGCCGGAACCCAAGTTCCAGGCCCAGTTGATCTATCAGGCGGCCGTGATCATGCACACCGCCGGCGTGAATTGGACCATGCCGGCCGGCATGGGCTGGGACAACAGCGACATGGCCATGTTCAGCGGCGACAACGAGATCATGGGCCGGGTCAAGCGGGCCCACTTCGACGCCGCCGAGCGACTCAAGGTCAAAAAGATCGTGATGGGCGAGTGCGGCCACGCCTTCCGATCCGTCTACGACATGGGCAACCGATGGTTGGGCTGGGCCATGCCGCCGATTCCCATCGTTCATGCCATCGAGTTTTATCATGATCTTCTCAAGACGGGCCGGATCCGCATTGCGCGCAAATACGACAAGCCGGTTACCTTGCACGACCCCTGCAATGTCGTGCGCGGCGGCGGGCTGCACGAAATGGCAAGATACGTGGTGTCCCAGATTTGCGAGGAGTTGGTGGAGATGCATCCCAACCGCGAGCACAATTACTGCTGCGCGGCGGGAGGCGGTGTGATCAATTGCGGTCCGCCTTACAAAAACAAGCGGATGGCGGGTAATCGGGTCAAGGCCGAGCAGCTTTTTGACGCCAAGAGCCGCGGCGCCCAGACGCTGATCGCGCCCTGCCACAACTGCCACAGTGGATTGCACGACATCATTCATCACTATGAGATCGGGTTGGATATCAAGTTCTTCGGCGATATAATCTACGAGTGCATGGAAAAGCCCGAAAGCCCATAGCCGGATGGCGGGTCTCAAGGGCACTGTCGCTACCCTTGGGCATGGGTGCTGAAGGAAGGAATGGGACCGAATGAAAAGAATGCTTTTTTGGGGGATGACCATTCTCTCCATTGCCTTGGCGGTGTGCACCGCTTCCGGCCAGGAGGATATGACATTCGTCGACAACGGTGTCTTTGACCGGCCCCAGCGACCGCCCGCCATTTTCGAGCACGATGTCCACAATGAAACGGCGGGGCTTGACGACTGTGCCGAGTGCCATCATCTCTATGATGAATCGGGCCAGAAGCTGGAGGGGGAATCCTCAGAAGACCAGACGTGTGCCGATTGCCACGAAATCAAGGACGTCGGACGCAAACCCGGATTGCGCAAGGCTTTCCATAACAATTGCAAGGGATGCCATCTGGCGGAGCAGAAGGGGCCCATTGCCTGTGCACAGTGCCATGTGCGTTAGCTCCTGGGAGACAAGAGATGCCGAAAAAAATATTGATCATCGATGACGACCCGGTCATTGTGAAGTATCTGCAAGCCTTGTTCGAAGATAACGGTTATGTGACCTGCACGGCGAGCAGCAGCATGGAAGGGTTGCAGCTGGTGCACGCCGAACGGCCGGATTTGATCACGCTGGATTTGGAAATGCCTGGGGAATGGGGGCCGCGTTTTTACCGTAAGCTGAGGCAGGACAAGGCATTGCGGGACACGCCGGTTATCGTGATCAGCGGGATCGACGGCGATCACGCCGTCAAGGATGCCGTCGCTTTCGTGGCCAAACCCTTTGATCCCGACAAGGTGCTCGGTATCGTCAAGAAGACCATCGGTTGAAAATCTTCCTTATTCGGGTATTGAGGAAAAAACCGTTCCGAACAGTTTCCGCAGGGCCTGAACTGTCCGTTCAGCAGAAAATTGTGTCTCTGCCCGGCTTCTTGCTTTCTTGCAAAGCGTTCTTCTTTGGTCAGTTTGGAATAGTTCTAAAATTGCGGCACAGAGCGCTCCGGGATTGTCTTTTGGAATCAGGATGGCTGCATCACCTACCTCATCAGGAATCCCTTCAATGGCGGTCGCGATTATTGGTAGCCCGAATGACAGTGCCTTTCTCAAAAGCATATGGGGTGGTTCTTGCCATGACATCTCGGGAAGGCATGGCAAAAATAAGATATCTGTACAGTTGAAAAGATCAAAAAGCGAGTAATCGGAACAGTAAATAAATCTTTGCTTCAGATTCAATGCTTCTATTTTTTTTATAAGATTTTGGTCATCCGCCTGACTGGCAATGATATATTTAGTGCTATCTGCAACTAAACCACCTTTTGACTCAAGCAATTTCGCGGCATGTACAATCTCGTCTATGCCATCTGTCAATCCATGGCCATTATAAACCAAAACGACCCGCTCTGTTTCCTTAATTCTTAATTGGCGTCTGATGAAGTTACGTGTCTTTTCGTCAGGTGTCCATTCAGACAAACCAATTCCTGTCGGGATGACGACAATTTTATGAGACGGCACACCTTCAATGAGCAGCGCATCTCTGGCACACGGCGTGTCGGCAATGAAGACATCTACCAGCTCCTTGTTGCTTTGTTTGAAATATTTGATGGCCTCATTTGTTTCGTGTGCAAACGCATTTCTATCCCATTGCAGGGCGATTATCTTTTTTTCGAATTTATCTTTGGTTTTGACAGCTTGGAATGTATATGGCCATAAAATTTGGGAAACGAAAATTATATCCGCATCAAAAAGAGCAAACTCAACCCCGTTCATAGCTGTAAGGACGGTTTTGTCTTCTGGAAGCGTGATAATTGGGATATCTTTTTCCGTCCATCCCGGCGGCGGCATGCAAGTAGTGAACACCACCAGATTAAATGTATCCTGCAAAGGTTGGTAGAGCTGGATTTCCCAACGGTTGAGATGGGGCCCTCTGACGATTGCAATTTGCGGCTTTCTCGCGTCATGCCCTTTCACTGTATATGATATCACGTGAGGGCCTACCTGAGCCTCTCTGGGGGCAGGTTGAAAATCATAATTCCTGAACACCAGATCTTCGGGCTTGTTCACCTGGCTACCTGGTATCCTGGCATATCGTAGGCCCTTGTTTAAGAATGTGGTTTTGTCCAGAAATCCATAATGCACGACATACACAGGCCAATCCAATACTCGGCCGGTGATACCCGACAATTTTTCATGGATAGATCGTTCCCAACGCACACCGGCTCGATTTTTCCAGATCCTTGGATAGGTTTCCAGCTGGTCAAAAGCTCTAGAATAGAACTTTTCACTGCCTACTAGATTGCATTGTTTTATCCGATAAGCCGCCACATCCTCGGGCGTCGTCTCCAAGAGATTTCTGATCTGCTCTTCAAAAACCATCGAAAAAGCCTCGTCTGCATCCAGCCGAATAATCCAATCACCACAGCAGTGTCTAAGGGAAATCTCTCGCTGGCGTCCAAAGTGGTTATCCCAAGGGTGGTGAATTAATTTCACTTTGCTGTGGGATTGGAGAATTTGAACGGTTCCGTCCGTACTGCCGCCATCGACAACGACGATTTCATCTGCAAACGTGCACGAACTCAATGCCCTGGCAATAAAATTTTTTTCATTCAAAGCAATCATGGATACCGATATTTTCATATATTACGGTCCCTTCTGCAATACCGTCACCTTTGATTTGGGGCTTTTTCCCTCTGAAGAAGGATATCGCTATACATCTTTGCCGCACACTCCGGGCACAGGCCGTGTGAAAAGCGCGCGCCGGTGTGCATGGAGACGAACTGTTCCACCTGCTGCCAATATCCCTCGTCATTTCTGATTTTCTTACAGGAGCAGCAGATCGGCAGCAATCCGCTGAGCACCTGCACCTTCTCCAATGCAGTTTCCAGTTCCTGCGTCCGCTCGCGGACGCGCACCTCCAGGTGGTCGCGGGCGTCACGCACCTCGACCATGGCGTCATCAGCCTTGCGGCGCGTCCGTTCCAACTCTTCCCCCATGGTATTGAAGGCTTCGATGAGATCGTCAAACTCGTCGTAGGTCCGCATTTCGATTGTTTCATTGAAACATCCCAGGGCCACCTGCTGGCAGCGTCGGATCAAGGTGTTGATGCGGGTGGTCAACCCCCGCGAGAGATAAAGGGCGAACAACAGTGCCAGAAGCAAAGAGGCCAGCAGGGATACCCAACCGGTCAGCCTGAGCTGGGCGAGCTTGTTGTCCACCTCGTCGGCCCGCATGTCGATGCCCACCAGGTAGCGGCCTTCCCCATGACGCAGCGGGGCATACCCGGAAAGAAAGACGCCCCACTCGTCCCGGTAGGGTTTGTCGTCCACCGAGGGGACGTGGAAGCCGGTCTGCAATAGGTCGGGTGGCTCGGGATATTCACGGCCGGGCATGGCCTGGTTTTCGGTTTCGTCGGAATCGATCACGAATGCGACGCGGTCGGCCTCCTTGCGCATGATAAAGAGGAAGGCGATGTCCGGGTTGGCGCGTCGCGACCGGCGCAATTTTTCCAGGGTGGTGGTGTAAAGCGCCGATTCGATGTCGGCGGCAGTGCGGATGGTCTCCAGCTCCCGTGCGTCAATGCTCTGGCTCAACAGGGCCGCGCTGTTTTGAAGGCGTGAGCGCAGACTCTGCATCAAACTCTCGATGGCGTTGAAATAAAAAAAGGTACCGATGCTGCCGGATACGAACAGCACGGCCAGAAAATGGCTGAGGAACAGCTTCGGGCCGAAGCGAAGACGGATTCGAGGAGCAATGGTCATGATTTTTTCTCCCGGTGTCCGAATCAGGTTGGATGGGACCTGATTGGGACGAGACTAATATACCCATCCAGACATATGCGCAACTTCCAATCGGGCTCGACTATAGAACTCGTGGCCGCCTTCAGCGGGTCGAATCGGGTTTTCGATTGGGCGCCATGCCGAGCTTCAGACGGTCGAAGATCAGCGAGATAAGAAAGGCGAGGCTCGACACCAGGATGATTGCGGCCCCCGAGGTCAGGTCGTACCGATAGGAGAGCCAGAGACCGCAGACGGTGAACAGGGCGCCGAGAACGCTGGATGCGACCATCATCTGGAGCAGGGATTTGGCGTATTTTTCCACGATGAACGGCGGGATGGTCAGCAGCGCGATGACCAGGATCAACCCCACGACCTGGATGACCAGCACGATGGTGACGGCCAGCAGCCCGATCATGCCGAAATAGAGCGTTTTGACAGGTACTCCCCGGATCTGGGCAAACTCTTCATCATAGCTGATGGCCAGCAAATCCTTGTAGTAATAAATCACCGCCAACGTGATGAATAGACCCATCCCGGTCATAATATAGAGGTCCGTAACCGGAACCGTGAGGATGCTGCCGAACAGATAGCTCATCAGGTCCACATGGTAACCCGGCGTCAGATCGAGCAGGATGATGCCTACTGCCATGCCCAGAGCCCAAATGACGCCAATGATGGTGTCGGCGCGATGCCGGGCCCGAAGGGTCACGGCGGCCATGACCATGGCGGCGGCGAATGAAAATCCGATGGTGCCCACCAGGTAAGGCCAGCCGAAAAAAAAGGCCATGCCGATACCGCCATAAGCGGCGTGGGCGATCCCGCCCGAGAGAAACACGATGCGGTTGACCACGACCAGGGTGCCCATGATGCCGCAGATGATGCTGGCCAGTAGCCCGGCCGCGAGGGCGTGGCGCATGAAGTCAAATTCGAGGGCCTCGATCATCGCCGTTATTCCTTGTGCTCCATCAGAACCCGGTGGGGTAGGCCGTGGGCGACCAGTTCCACTGGGCACACCTCTTCGGCTGTGCAGGGATACATGGTTTCCAGCATTTCGCCGGTGATCTCGGCCTGGTCATGGTAGTGCAGGCGGCGGTTCACGCAGGCGACCGATTTGACATAACGCGAGATGGCCAGCAGATCGTGGCTGACCACTACGATGGTCATGTCGCGATTCAATTCCTTGAGCAGTCGGTAGAAATCGGCCTGTCCCTTGGTGTCGATGCCGGCCGTGGGTTCATCGAGCAGCAGCAGCCGGGGTCGGGTCACCAAAGCCCGGGCGATGAAGACCCGCTGGCGTTGACCGCCGGACAACTCTCCGATTTTTTTGTCGGCATGGGCCGCCATCTCCATCTTTTCCAAAGTGGCGTGCGCTTCCTTGCGGTCGGCGGCCGATCGGCGCGCCCATCTCGTTTTTGGACCGAGTTTGGCCATCAACACGACATCCATGGCGGTAATGGGAAAACTGTTGTTGATGTGTACGTTCTGTGGAACGTAGCCCACCGACGAAGAAGCCTGCCGCGCGGATCGGCCCATGACACGAATGGTGCCACGGAGCGGATTCAGCAAACCCAGAATCAATCGCAGCAGGGTGGTTTTGCCGCCGCCGTTGGGACCGATCATGGCCATGAAGTCGCCTGATGGGATCGCCAGGTTCACCGAATCCAGAATCGTTTCGCCGTTGTAAGCGAAAGTGACATCGTGGATCTCGACAATCGGATCGTTCACGGTTGCATTCCTATCTTAGGGCCGCGTTGAAGGTGTCGGCCAGATCGCAAAGATTGGTCAGCCAATCTTCTGCCAGCGGGTCGGCGTAGGCGACACGGCCGCGAATCGAATCGGCCACGAGCGCGGCGCTTTTTGTGGAAAATTGAGGCTGAACAAAGATCACGCGTATCTCATCTCTCCTGGCTTCTTCGATCAGCATCTTCAATTGAGCGGGCTTGGGGTCTTTTCCTTCGATCTCGATGGCGATCTGTTCGAGTCCGTAGGCGTGCGCGAAGTAGCCCCAGGAGGGGTGAAACACCATGAATCGCAGACCTGCCTTGCCGGCGAAGGTGGTTTTAAGGTGGGCGTCGAGACGATCGATTTCGGCGGCAAAACGCCGAAACTGATCTTCGTAAAAATCCTTATGGACAGAATCGGCGGACTGCAGGACATCTGCGATCGTGCGGCTCTGGATTTTCACCAAGGGCGGCGAGAGCCAGATGTGTGGATCGGGGGCGGCATGGGCCTGCCGGTTGGCATCGTGTTCGCTTGGGAAATGCCCGTGTGCCCCAGCCGCTTCGTGATGATCTTCTTCTCCATGATGGTGCCCGGTCATAAATATCTTCTCGATGCCTTGATCGGTATGAACCACAGCCATTTCAGGATTGGCGGCGGCGAATTTTTTCAACCAGACGTTTTCAAACGGCACGCCCACGGCAAAGTAGATACTGGCTTTGGAAAGGGCCGCCATCTGGGTGGGTTTTGGCTCATAGGCATGCGGGCTGGCGCCGGGCTGCACCATGACCTGGACCTCGACCCGATCCTTTCCGATTTGTTCCACAAAATATTTCTGGGGCAGGATGCTGACAAAGACCGCAATCTTATCAGATGCATACCCGGCCTTTAATGTCATCAGTAGAATCACAGCGGCCCATAGTAAATTGATAGCTATACGCATGAAGACAACCTTTTGTCCGAGGCCGGAAAGACCGGATTGCGGGGACGGTTCGATTCTGATGGTTTGTGTGATTCAAATCGGCAGATCACCTGTCCGCCAATGCACGCCGTGCAAATATAGGGCATTGGCCTCGAAGATGCAACCGATGGGCTTCAAAGTCAATGTCATTTACTTGGGCGGATATTGCGGGCGGGCATAAAGCCCGCCCCTACGAGATTTGAGTGGCAATACAGGCAGTTGTTCTAATCGTGCGGTGTAGGGGCGGGCTGTATGCCCGCCCGAAGGGAGGCCGAACGCATTAAGTCAACGGCATTGAGTTTAAAATTCGATGGCCAATTGGGCCGTGACCGTATCGGTCTCTTCCACATCGTCTTCGTATTCGTCGTGCAGATATTCCAGAGCCAGGTTGGTGCAGCTGAAGACGCCCCAGTTGATCACCGCGCCGTATTGTTTTTCGGGCAGGAAGTCGGCCCCGTCGTCCGATCCGCCATAGCGCACGGCCAGTTCCAGATCCTCGACGATCATGACGCCGAATTCCGCGTTCCAGGCTGCGGGCTTACGGTCATCAGGGTCGGTGTCGATATAGACTTCCCCTGCTTCGAATTCATCCAGGGCTGACACATACTCGCCGATGAGCCGGAAGCGGTCGAGGAATTCGAAAGTGACGAAGGCGCTCCAGCCGCCGACAAAATCCTCGACCGGATCGATGTCGCCGTCTCCGTTCCGATCCGTGATCACTTCGGAGAAAGCGTCCGAAGAGGCCAGGCTGGAGATATACGACGCCCCCAGCGTCAACCCCTCGAAGGGCTGGGCGGTCACGCCGGCCACGAAGCCGTCGACGTGGTTGTCTTCGCCCGCCTCCTCGATTTTCCCATTGAAGGCGCCCACCGAGAGATCGACCAGTTCGCCGCCGATGCGGCAGCCGGCCACCAGCGATCCCTCGTTGGTTTCCCCGAGGATCAGGGTATTGGGGTCGGTGATGAAGTGGGTGTCGAACCGGCCGAAGGGCAGGTACTGCCGCCCGGCGATCAGGTAGGCCGGAAAGGCGTCGGTACCGGTCAGGGTGATGAAGCCCTCGTCCACGAACAGATCATCGTCTTCCCACTTGAACAGCACATGGCCGTCTACATGGTCGATGATGCGGGCATCCACGGCCAGTTCCACGGTGGCCAGGTCCACGTCGCTGCTGTCATCTGCCGTGTCGGCGTCTTGGTAATAGGCCTCGACCTCCACCAGGCCGCTGACCTGAATGCGGTCCCACCAAGAGTTGCCCGCTTCTGTCCCGCCAATGGCTTTTTCCAGAAGCCGGACACGCTCTTCGAGACTGGCGTTGTCCTGCGCCAGGGCCGCTGCCGTCAAACCCATCAACAGCGAACATGTCAACAACACTACCCATTTCTTCATCGTACACTCCTCCTTCTTCGATAAAAGCAATGATGTTAGGTCCGGTAACCTTGTGCGCTTATCAGTGGGACAAAAAAAAGGCGCAACGGCGCTCGTATCATGTATCTCAAGCGCCGCTGCACCTTCGCTTCCCATGCACCATTTTCAGGTCATCGGCCGCAAGGCTAACGCAACTGAGTTAGGCAATCCAAACTTAGGATGCACTATATTCCATGCACGGATTGCAGAGTCAAGTACTTTTTAAATACCGGCCCCGTTTGATTCCTCCTCATCGGTACTGCAAGAAGCAAAGAGATCCTCGGTTTTGACCGTCGCCGCATTGGCAACCGGATCCGGCGCAGGGTTTTCAATTGAGTTTTCATTCATTCTCCAATAGCCTGTTCCGCGCCAGATATTCGAATGAATGCTTTGCCCGGAGGTACTGATGAAATTTTTCTATGCAACAGTTTTATGGTTTTGCGGATTGGTGGTGGTACATCCACTGCCGGGGGACACGGTTCCAACGCTCACCCTATGCACCTGGAACATCGAACACCTTGCAGCGCAAGATGACGCCGGCTGCAAGCCGCGAAAGAATCATGACTACCAGGCTCTCCACAAGTTCGCGGCCGATTTGAACGCCGATATCATCGCTTTCCAGGAGGTTGAAAATCTATCAGCCGCAAGGCGCCTATTCACACCGTCCGAATACCATATCGAAATTTCCGGGCGACCCACCGTTGAACTCGGTCGATGCCGCGAAGGGGACCGGCGCCGCATGCAACGGACCGGTTTTGCCATCCGTAAGGACCTCCAGACCAGGCTCGGCCTCCGATACCAACGGCAGCCAGATGTTCGCTATCTGGCCACCCAACCCTCAGAAAGATGGGGCGTGCATATCATTGTGTTCTCGACCAATGAGCCGGGGAGACGCCTGCATCTTTTGGCCGTTCATTTAAAATCGGGTTGCTCCTATGGCGAGCCGAAGTATCGTGGTGATGAGTCGCCGTGCAGCCGGTTGGCCGAACAGGTGCCGCGCCTCGAGGCCTGGATGGATGCCCGGGCGGCGGCCGGTGAAGAGTTTATCATTCTGGGGGATGTGAATCGCCAGTTGGACGGATTGGGCGACCCGGTGTGGGAGGCCTGGGACGACAGCGAATGCTGCACATGGGAGCAGCCGGCCACAGGATTGTGGCACTGCCGCGAAGGGACCGAACGATTCAATCCCATCGCCGATCTCGAACGGGCACGATCCGGCAGGAAGCACCCTTATCCCCACAATGCAAAACACCCCTTTGCCATCGATCATATCATCATGAGCTCCGGAGCCGATCGTCTGGCGATCGAAATCACAGCGCAGTTCATTCACGACCGGGACAAACTGTCCGACCATGCGCCTCTGATGATGAAGATCAATTGGAGATAGGAAAAGAGGCGGCGGAATATGAATAGACAAATACAGGATAATCCATTAGGGATCTTCACAGTGTTTTATCCGACTACCCCAAAAAACACGCCTGCAGCCTTCGGCCCCATTGGTGTGAAGTGATGTGAAGGGGTAACCAGGTGTGACAGAATACCTATAGTTACGACTCCACTTTTTTCGTGCTGGTGGTCGACCGAAAGACCGCAAGAGGGCCTCTCTATCTTAATGTTCGTTGCAACCGCAGGACATCCCTGCCGCCCTCGTTGTTTTCGATCAGCGTCTGGGGCAGTTTCTTGCGCAACGCCTCGAGGCGCTTGGATTTGAAGGCTTTGCGACTCTCTTCTATTTCTTCGATGGCTTCATGGATGACCTCTTCCAAGCGAAGCTCCCTGGAGCGCTTGGGACACAGATCGAACAGGGGTTTCAAATTACGGTCGTCGATCTGTCCTTCCAGAATGGACCTTACCAAACAGCGATGCATGTCGATGCCCTGCTGAAGCTCCTTGACGCTGGTCTCGATCGCGTTGATGATGTCCTTTTTATCCAGCCCCATATATTTTGCCATCCTTTTAAAGTTTAATCCTTCTAACAACTATCTTACAAAAATGGCCGTCTTTAAAGGGTTGTTTCAAAGGCGGCGGATATTTTGCTTCTATGCCGCTAAGTTGCGTTGAGCAGTGTCGATTACTATTTCTTCGGACCGCGTGATGACCTGTTTTTGATGGCATCGACTTTTTCTTTCAACGGTATCGAAAAGACGTCGCAACGTTCAATGCATTTTTCAGGTTTGTGGCCATGCCGGCGATACTCTTCGAAATGCTCAAGCCAGCTTTCCCCAGCCCGCGGGCATGTCTGAATGAACTCCATGAAGTCGGTCAGGCTGGCCAGGGTGCCTTCGCTGAGGGTATGCTCCATTTTACAGGCCTCTTCGTCGGCGACCTTGGATTTGATTTTCAGAATTTCGGTCAGGAATTTGAACAGCACCCCGTGCCGTCGCCTCATCTCCTTGCCGATATCTGCGCCATCCTTGGTCAATTCCACATATTCGTACTTTTCGTAACTGACCAAACCCCGGCTTTTCAGGGTTTTGAGCATGCTGGAGACGGTTGGCATTTTAACGTCCAGCCGTTTGGCGATATCCTTTACGCGAACGACTTTTTTTTCCCTGTCCAGATCGAAAATCGCCTCAAGGTAATCCTCCATGACAGAGGTCAACGGCTTATCCGCGAGACTCTCTTTTTTGGTGGATACCATCGTATCTCCTATTCCGAAAGGGTTTCAAAATAAAATTTTAAGGTTCTAATAATGGAAGGATGCACTCATTGTCAAGCCATCTTTTGACAAGGCCCGGTGACAAGGCCCGGGATGTTGCCACCGTTCAACTGAACGCATTCACCATGCCCCGTTTTAATACGTCTGCGGCTGTATCATTCCGCTATTTTCATTGCATGCGATCGATGGCTTGCTTTATGATGCGTTGGCAAAATTTCAGCCGGAGGAACTTGCGCATGTCGAAGAGGTGGAGCGCACCCAGGGGGATGGATTTGCCTTTACGCCATCGATGCCGTTGGATCGTGTCAGCCGCCGCTGTTTTGATATTGGGTTGGGCCGCGGCGGCTTCAGGCAACGCATACAAGGGAAGCTACCCATACAAGGCATTGGCCACGGTGGGCATGGTGGCCGACATCGTGAGGCAGGTGGCCGGCGACAAGGCCGAGGTGACGCAGATCATCGGCGCCGGCGTCGATCCCCACTTATACAACCCCACGCGCGGCGACGTGGCGGCGCTGATCAAGTCGGACATCATTTTTTACGCCGGATTGTTGCTCGAAGGACAGATGACCGATATTCTGGTCAAGATCTCGCGCCGCCGGCCGGTGATTGCCGTGACCGAGCTGCTCCAGGTGGGCGACCTGATTCGTGATGTCCAATCGGGTCATCACGACCCGCATGTCTGGATGGATGTGAGCCGGTGGAACCTTGCCGTGAAGGTGGTGGTGGACGCCCTGGTTGCATTCGACCCGGTGAATGACGATGTTTACAGGCGTAACGGCGAACGATACCAGATCCGGCTCCAGGAACTGGACGATTATGTGCGCCGGGTCATCGGTTCGATTCCCGAACAACAGCGCATTCTGGTGACGGCCCACGATGCCTTCAACTATCTGGGGCGGGCATACGGCATAGAGGTGTTGGGCATCCAAGGCCTCTCCACGGAATCCGAGGCTGGCTTGAAAGACATCAACCGCATCGTGGACGTGCTGGTCAGCCGCCGCGTGCCGGCGGTATTCGTGGAGTCCAGCGTGTCCGACAAGAACGCCAGGGCGCTGATCGAAGGGGCCGCGTCGCGCGGCCATCAGGTCATCGTCGGCGGGGAGCTGTTTTCCGACGCCATGGGCGCGGCCGGCACTTACGAGGGCACCTACATGGGGATGATCGATCACAACGCCACGGTGATTGCACGGGCACTGGGCGGCCGGGCACCGGCCGGGGGAATGCAGGGCAAACTCAGTCTTGCGCATCAAACTAAAGTATCCATCCGGAAATAGCGTCTGGAGGCTTTCATGTCCAACTTATCCGAATTCGAAAACATAGCCGACGCGGGGCAGGAGACAGCCCCGATCTGGATCAACGACCTGACGGTGGCCTACCATCGAAAACCGGTGTTGTGGGATGTGAACCTGGTGCTGCCCGAGGGCAAGCTCGTGGCCGTCATAGGCCCCAACGGCGCCGGCAAGAGCACCCTGATCAAGGCCATCCTGGGGCTGGTGCCCAAAGCAACCGGCGATATTCGCATCTACGGCCGTTCATATGAAGCCCAGCGGCGTCTGGTGGGTTATGTGCCCCAGCGCGAGAGTGTGGATTGGGATTTTCCGGTCAGCGCGACAGATGTTGTGGCCATGGGATTGTATGGGAAAATTGGCTGGCTGAAACCGGTGTCGCGGCGCCATCGCGAACAGGCGGTCGAGGAGCTGCGCAAGGTGGGTATGGAGGCCTATGCCGATCGACAGATCAGTCAGCTTTCCGGTGGCCAGCAACAGCGTGTCTTCCTGGCGCGCGCCCTGGCCCAGGATGCGCAGGTTTACTTCATGGATGAGCCGTTCGCCGGCGTGGACGTGGCCACCGAAAAGGCGATCGTTGCCCTGCTCAAGGAGCTCAAGACGGCCGGTAAGACTTGCGTGGTGGTCCATCATGATTTGCAGACCGTGACCACTTACTTCGATCACGTGGTGCTGCTCAACATGCGGGTGGTGGCTGCCGGGCCCGTCGAGGAGGTCTTCACCGAAGAGAATTTGAAGAAGACTTACGGCGGCAAGCTGACGCTGCTCAGCCAGGCGCTGCATAAGTACGCCCAGCAGCCGGGGATTGGAACGGGGGGTGCCAAAGGGGGGCACCGATAATGCCGGGTTCATCCATTAAGAGAATGGTCTCCCATGGCCTTGGTTGGATTGCGGCGGCCGCTTGGGTTTGGTTCTGGCCCGACCTGGCCCATGCCGGCGGCTTGGGCGACACCGGCCTGCAGTGGCCCGGTTGGCAAGAACTGCTGCGTGTGTTGACCTTGAGAGATTACAATACCCGCGTGGTCATCGTCGGCACCACCCTGCTGGGGCTGGCCGCCGGATTGAGCGGGACATTTTTGATTCTGCGCAAGAGGGCGTTGCTCAGCGACACCCTCAGCCATGCCACCCTGCCCGGGATCGCGCTGGCATTTATCCTGATGACCGTCTTTTTCGGCGACGGCAAATCCCTCATTGGACTCATCGCCGGTGCCGCCGTATTTGCGGTGCTGGGGACCGGCTCGGTGCTGGTGATCGAGCGCTACTCGCGGCTGAAGGACGATGCGGCATTAGGGGTCGTGCTGAGCGTCTATTTCGGCCTGGGCATCGCCATCATGGGCATCGCCACTCGCATGGAGACAGGCAATTCGGCCGGACTCACCTCCTTCATCTACGGCAAAACCGCTTCCATGCTGTTATTTGACGCACTGCTCATTGCGGTGACGGCTTTTGTCGCGGCGCTGCTCTGCCTGCTGTTCTTCAAGGAGTTTTCCCTCGTCTGCTTCGATGCAGATTTTGCCCTTACCCAGGGATGGCCCGTGGCGCGCCTGGACTTCTTCATGATGTCCCTCGTGGTGGTGGTGACCGTGGTGGGGCTGCAGGCCGTGGGGCTCATCCTGGTGGTGGCCCTGTTGATCATACCGCCGTCGACGGCCCGTTTCTGGAGTCGTCGGCTCTCGGTCATGCTCGTTTTGTCGGCCGGCTTCGGCGCGTTGAGCAGCATGATCGGCGCAGCGGTCAGCGCCTTGATGGCCAATTTGCCGGCAGGCGCGGTGATTGTCATGACGGCCTCGTCCCTGTTTTTCTTCAGCCTGGTGTTTGGCACCAACGGCGGGTTGTTGCAAATGGCCCTTGACCGCTGGCGCCTCGGCAAAAAGGTGATGCACGAAAATTTGCTGCGCGAGCTGTATGAATGGCAGGAGATCGCGGCCCAACAGAGCGGCGCTATTGCGGACAAAACCCGCATCGACGGTCCCCGCCTGGAAGAATTGCTGCCCAGACGGTCCTGGTCGGTCCACGGCCTGCAAAAAGGGTTGCGTCAGCTGATCCGAAAGGGGTGGCTTCGTTTGTCCCCGGAAGGACGGTATTTTTTCACGCCGGAAGGCGTTTTGCAGGCGCGCGCGGTGGTCCGCAAGCATCGGCTATGGGAAGCCTATCTGATCGCATACGCCGATACGGCGCCGGGCCAGGTGGATTGGGGGGCCGATGCCATCGAACACGTTATCGACGAGCGGATCATCGCCGAGTTGGAAGCCGGTTTGCCCGATTGGACGCCCAAAGCCGTGCCGGAGAGTCCGCACGAGCTGATCCGCAGTGGGGTATAGGCATATGGAATGGACCTTTATCGACAGCTGGATTATCGTCACCGGCATCCTCAGCGCCATGTCCTGCGCACTGCTGGGAAACTATCTCGTGCTGCGGCGCATGAGCATGATGGGCGATGCCATCAGCCATGCCGTGCTGCCCGGCCTGGCCATCGCATTTCTGGTCAGCGGCAGCCGGGACAGTTTGCCTATGCTCGTCGGCGCGGTGGGTGTGGGGGTCCTGACAGCGGTATTGATTCAAGCCATCGGCAAGCTCAGCGGATTGGACCAGGGGGCCTCCATGGGGGTGATTTTCACCACGCTTTTCGCTTTGGGATTGATTCTGATCCGCCAGGCCGCCGATCATGTGGACCTCGATCCGGGCTGTGTGCTTTATGGCGCCATCGAGCTTACCCCGCTGGACGTCTACGCGCTATTCGGGTGGGAGATCCCCCGCGCGGCAGTGACCAACGGGATCATGCTGTTGGTCAATGTGCTTTTCGTGGTTTTCTTCTTCAAGGAATTGCGCATCACGTCCTTTGACCCCGCGCTGGCCACCACCATGGGATTTAACGCGGGAGTGATGCATTACGTGCTGATGGCGCTCGTGGCCGCCACCACCATCGCCGCGTTCGAAAGCGTGGGCAGTATCCTGGTGATCGCCATGCTGATCGTGCCGGCCGCCACCGCCCACCTGCTGACCGATCGGCTGGTGGCCATGCTGGCGATCAGTCTCGTCGTCGCCGCCCTGTCGGCCGTCCTGGGTCATCTTGGCGCGATTACCATACCGACTTGGATCGGTTTCCGCGATACGAGCACCGCCGGGATGATGGCCGTGGCTGTCGGTGTCTTGTTTCTGGCGGTTTTTCTTTTCGCCCCCCGCCACGGCATCATCGGCCGGATGGTCGCCCAGGGTCTCCTGACATTGCGTGTCAACCGGGACGACATCCTGGGCATGCTCTACCGGGTGCAGGAATTGTCCGGCCAACGGTCACCTGCCGTCAAAACGGATGATCTGCGCAAGGCCTTGTTGACCGGCGGCTGGGTGAACCTGGCCCTTGCCGACCTGCTGCGGACCCGAATGGTGCGGCGCACCCTGGAAGGTGTGGTGTTGACGGAAAGCGGCCTATCATCGGCCGCCAACCTAATCCGTTCCCATCGCCTCTGGGAGAGTTATCTGTGCGGCCAGATGGGGTTTTGCGACGCCGAGGCGCATTACAGCGCCCATCAACTGGAGCACGTGACCGACGAGGCCATGCAGGAGCGGTTGAAGCGTGCTGCCAACTATCCCACCCTGGACCCGCACCGGAAAGCGATTCCATGATCGATAGGGCACGAGGTGAATTGCTGTGACGCTTCAAGTGATAGTGCTGCTTGCGATCGTGGCCGTTGCGCTTGTCATTTTCATCGGGGGTTGGCTGTCGGTGGACCTGGTCGGCCTGCTCGTGCTGGCGGCCCTTGCCTTGGGCGGATTTGTCACAGCCGAGCAGGCGTTGGCCGGATTCAGCAGCCCGGCGGTGGTGACCGTCTGGGCGATGTTCATTCTCTCCGCGGGATTGAACCGCACCGGTGTCGCCCATCGTCTGGGGCAGCCGCTGCAGCGTTTCTCAAAAGGCAGCGAGGTGCTGCTCGTGGTGGTGCTGATGGCGGCCGCGAGCCTTTTGTCGGCCCTGATCAACACCGTGACGGTGGCCGCGATCCTGTTGCCCGCGACCATGGAACTGGCCCGGCGCAGCGGCCGTCCGCCCTCACGTTTACTGATGCCGCTGGCGCTCGGATGTCTGCTGGGCGGTCCGTTTACCGGCATCTCGACCCCGCCCAACATCCTGGCCACCGATGCCCTGCGCACCGCCGGGCTCGAGACGTTTGCCATCTTCGACTTCACCCCCATCACGGCGGCCATCGTGGCGGCCGGTATCGTTTTTATGGTGGTGATCGGGCGTCGCCTGCTGCCTGCGCGGGCCAAGGAAGCTGCTGACGGCGGCCGATTGTCCAGGCAGGATCCCTACCAGCTCGGTACCCACATCTTCACCACCCATATTCGATCGGGATCGACCCTGGTCGGCCACTCGTTGGCCGAGAGCCGCCTTGGCTCGGCCCTCTTCCTGACCGTGGTGGCGCTTCAACGTCAAGGGGACTTGATCCTTGCACCTCGGCCCACGGAAATTCTGCAGGTGGACGACAGACTGATCGTGCACGGCCAACCCGATCATCTGCGACGCTTTCATGGCAGTCAGCATCTCCAGGTCGAATCTTCCGAGTCGGCAAGGGAGTTGATCCTCGAGAGGCTGGCGGCCGCCGAGGGACGGGTGGCCGACGACTCACCCCTCGTGGGGGCGACGCTGGCCGAGAGTGGCCTGCGGCCCAAATATCGGGTCCACGTGTTGATGCTTCGCGATGCGGCCGGCAACGTTGTTCTGGATCCAAGGCGCCATCGTTTCGCCGCGGGCGATCGTTTGCTGCTTCAGGGGGAAATGGAGGCCCTGGAAGCGCTGACCGGCCAAGGGTTCGTGGCTGAAGCGCGATTCGTGCCCCAGGATGAGGTGGATCGATTGACCAGCGGCCGTGCCAGGTTGTTGACCGTCCGGGTCCCGAGCGGATCGGTACTGGCCGATCGGGATCTGGTCGAGAGCCGCCTGGGAAATGCCTTCGGCCTTACCGTGGCGGGGATCGTTCGCGGTGAGACGTTGATCTGTTTGCCGTCGCCCCATGAGAAGGTGCAGGCCGGTGATCTCCTGGTGATGCAGGGGACGACGCAGGACCTGGAGATTCTCGAAGGACTTCAGGCCCTGGAAATCAGCGAACAGTCCGCCGATTTGCTGGCCGAATTGGAGTCCCAGCAAATCGGCGTGACCGAAGTGCTGCTGTCACCCCGGACCACGCTGGCGGGCCGGACCCTGGCCGACCTTCTCTTCCGGGATCATTACGGTGTCAGTGTGCTGGCCATCTGGAGAAACGGACAAGCATACCGTACCGGCCTGCAGGATATGCCGCTCAAGTTCGGGGACGCCCTTCTGGTCTACGGGCAGCGGCAAAAGCTGGAGGCCGTGGCGCGCGATCGCGATTTTCTCGTGCTCGACCCGGCGGCCGTGCAGGCCCCCCGACTGGAGAAGGCCGGCATTGCCACGGTCATCATGCTGGCGGTGATCCTGGGTGCGATCCTCGGCCTGGTTCCCATCGCCATCGCCGCCGTCGCCGGGTCAGCGCTCATGGTCCTGGTCGGATGCCTGAGCATGGAAGAGGCCTACCGCGCCATCGAATGGAAGGTCATTTTTCTCATCGCCTGCATGTTGCCCCTGGGAGTGGCCATCGAGAATTCGGGTGCGGCCCAGATGGGCGCCCAGGTGCTGATCGGCGTGGTCGGGCAATACGGGCCCCGCTGGGTGGTGGCGGCGCTCTTCCTGGTCACCGTGATCGGCACCCAGGTGATCCCCACGGCGGCATTGGTGGTCTTGATGGCACCGGTGGCCCTCAGCGCCGCATCGACCCTGGGGATTTCGCCTCAGCTCTTGATGATGACGGTGGCGATCTCCGCTTCATCGAGTTTTGCCAGCCCGCTGTCGCATCCCGCCCACCTGCTGGTCATGGGGCCCGGCGGATATCGTTTCATCGACTATGTGAAGGTGGGAGTTCCGTTGACCGTGGTCACGTTCGGGGTCTCGGTGTGGCTCCTGCCGATCCTCTGGCCGGCTTGATGGAGAATGTACTGAAAGCGATTCAAACCATGACGGTGTCGTCAACAATGGATGGCCGATGAACGGGGAAAAGAGACGTTTTCTGATTCAAGATCGCGTGGCCGTCGACAGTCAAAGCGGGCTCGCATGGCCCATCGATGCGGCATTAGGAGAGTTTCCCATGACCTGGCACGAAGCATTGGCCTTTGTCGACGACCTCAATCGGCGGCGGTGGGCCGGTTTTGAGGATTGGCATCTGCCCAACCGGCGCGAGCTCTTCAGCCTGGTCAGCCATTCCCGGATCAATCCGTCGCTGCCGGCCGGGCATCCCTTTGTCAATGTCTTTTCCGGTTACTACTGGACCACTACCACCTGCAGCCGGTTGCCTGAGCAAGCCTGGTACGTGCACCTGGGCGGTGCGCGCGTCTTCAAAGGGATGAAACACGGTTTTTATATGGTGTGGCCGGTTCGAGCCGACGCGCCTTCCGATGGGTGGCCCTATCGCACCGGCCAGCGCGCCTGTTACGACGAGGAACACATGCCGCTGACGTGCGCCGGCGGTGGGCAGGATGGCGCCCTGCGGGCGGGACGTCCGTGGCCCGAGCCGCGTTTTGACGTGCGTGAAGATGGGGTTCTGGATCGATTGACCGGATTGATATGGGATCGGTCGGCCAGTAGCGCCCCAGCGCCGGTGGATTGGGAATCGGCTTGTGAGATGGCGGCCGCTGCCAATCGGAAAAGGTATCTGGGCCATGATAGCTGGCGCTTACCGACGGTCCGCGAAATGGAGAGCTTATGCGATCTGGGCACCCACAGCCCGGCGCTGCCCCTTGACCATCCGTTCGAAAATGTGCGTTCCGACTACTGGACCTCCACCACCAGCCGTTACGAATCCTCTTATGCCTGGGTGCTTTATCTGCAGGACGGCGCCGTGGGCGTCGGCTTCAAGTCCGGTTCCGTATTCGATGTCTGGCTGGTCAGAAATAGATGAAAATAAGTTTGAAGTTCAAAGTGTTAAGTTTAAAGTGATGGTATTCTGTCTATTGTTGTTCATAGGATATGCTGCTTATCCGGTTCCCCCCCGTAATCTCCGCGCATCGATTCAATACCTCACATTCCCAGGTACGTTTTTCGCAACACTTCGTCTTTCAGCAGCTCATCGCCCTTGCCTTCCGCGATGATCTTGCCCGAAGACAGGACGTAGTTGCGGTCGGTCATGGTAAAGACCGTGCTCACCTCCTGCTCGACCAGCAGCACGGTGATGCCCAGATCTTTGATCTCCTGGATCTTGCGGAACACCTCGGTGCGCATGATGGGCGCCAGGCCGGTGGAGGGTTCGTCGATGCACAGCAGCTTGGGGCTGGACATCATGGCCCGGCCCACGGCGAGCATCTGTTGCTCGCCGCCGGACAGGGTGCCGGAGATCTGGTGGGATCGCTCCTTGAGCCGGGGAAAGAGCTGGTAGACATGGCGCAGGTTTTCATCGATTTCGTTTTTGTCGGTCAGCAAGTAGGCGCCGGCCTTTAGGTTTTCCAGAACGGACATCTCCTTGAACGGCCGCCGTCGCTCGGGGCAGTGGATCAGGCCCATCTTGGCGATCTCGTGGGCCGGCGTTTTTTCGATGCGCTTGCCCATGAACTCCACCGTGCCTTGAAGGGTGATGTCGCCGTCGCCTCCGCGGTGGATGCTCTTTTCCCAGGCCACCAGGCCGGTGGCGGCCCGCAGGGTCGTGGATTTGCCGGCGCCGTTGGGGCCTACGAGGCTCACCAACTCTCCCTCTTCGACACGCAGACTGATGTCGTTGATGATCATCGCCTTGTCGTAACAGACCGTCAGATTGGTTATTTCCAGCACCGTTATATATCTCCTTTGCCAAGATAGCATTCGATGACCGCGGGATGCTTCACCACTGCATCGGGTGAGCATTCGGCCACCAACTCGCCGTAATTGAGGACGATGACGCGGTCGACGATTTTCATCAGTGCCTGCAGCTTGTGCTCGATGATGATCATGGCCGGCCCTTCGCTGTGCAGGCGTCCGAAACGGCCCCCCTTGTGCAGCCGTTTGATCGACTTGGCCATCAGATCGGTCTCGGCCGGGCTCAAACCGCCGAACGGCTCGTCAAGCAACAACAGTTCCGGTTCGGTGGCGATGGCGCGCGCCACTTCCAGGCGCTTGAGGTCGCCCTGGGACAAGGTGGAGGCCTTTTCGAGGGCCATGTCGGAGATGCCGGCGAATTCGAGGGCATCCATGGCCTTGGCCTCGATGCGCTTGACCCATTCGCCGGTTTTCATGGAGCGGGGCGAAAGGCAAGAGACCATCACGTTTGCGATGATCGGCAGGCGCCGGAAGGGCCGCATGTTCTGAAAGGTGCCGGCGATGCCCATGTTGACGATGTCCCATACCTTGCGCCGGGTGATATCCTGCCCTTTGAAGCGAATCTTGCCGCTGTCGGGCTTGATGATGCCGGTGATCTGGCGCAGCAGGGTCGTTTTGCCGGCCCCGTTGGGTCCGATCAATCCCACGATCTCATCGCGGGCGATATTGAAACTGACGTTGCCGGTGGCCTTCAATCCGCCGAAACTCTTATTCAGATTCGCTACTTCTAACAGGGGAACGGCCATATCATTTATCCTCCGCCTCGTCGCGCAGTTCCCGGCGGGACACTTTGCCCACATCGGTCTTGGGCAGCTCGCCCCTGAATTCGATGATACCCGGAACTTTGTAGTGGGCCAGGTTCTGCTTGCAGAATTCGATGATATCCTCTTCAGAGAGTTTACCCCGCGCTTCGCTCTGTAATACTACATAAGCCTTGATGATCTGACCGACCTTGGGGTCGGGTACGCCGACCACACCGGCCGCCTTGACCTGCGGATGCATGTAGAGCACTTCTTCCACGTGGCGGGCAAAGACCGAATAGCCCTTGTGTTTGATCAAATCGCGCTTGCGGTCGAAGAAAAAGAAGTAGCCCTCCTCGTCCATGCGTACCAGGTCGCCGGTGCGCATCCAGCGTTTGCCGTCGATCTCGATGAAGGTCTCGGCGTTGGCGTCCGGGCGCTTCCAGTAACCGGCCATGACATTGGGCCCGCTGAGTATCAGCTCGCCCTCCTCGTTGATCGGCTTGAAGTCCAGGCTATCCATGTCGATGACAGCGGCATCCATGCCGGTGATGGGCACGCCGAACGATCCTTTCTTGGGGCGATCCTTGGGGTTGCTGTGGCTGATGGCCGTGCATTCGGTCATGCCGAAGCCTTCCAGGATTTGGCTGCCGGTGCGCCGTTCCCATCCCTCGCAGGTGGTGTCGTGCAGCGTGTCTGCGCCGCAGGCGATGATTTTGAGCCGCTTCCAGTCGACTCGGTCGGTTTTTTCGTGCTCCTTGAGGTACTCGTACAGGGTGGGCACACCATAAAAGGCCGAGGCCTGGTAACGGTCCACGGCATTGAGGATCTCTTCCATGTCCGGGGTGGTGAAGAGCACCAGGGTCTGGCCCTGGGTCAGGCCCGAGAGCATCAGTACGGCCTGGCCGTAAATGTGAAACAGCGGCAAAAAGGCGATGATGGTCTCCTTGCCCTCTTCCACGAACGGCCACCACGCCTTGCCCATGGCGTAGATGGCCACCAGATTGCGATGGGTTAGCATCGCGGCCTTGGGCAGGCCGGTGGTACCGCCCGTGTAGGGCAGGGCGGCGATATCCTTTTCGGGGTCGAATTGGATCGCGGGCGGGTGGGGCGGATGGGCGTTGAGAAACTCTCTAAAAACCAAAAGCCCCATTTGCTTGATCTCTTCGGCCGTAGGTGGTTTCAGGTCGGCATAGGCCTTGCTGATGGCTTTCTTTGCAAATGCTTTCTTCAGCAGGGGTAGAAAATCGCCCAGGTTGGAAAGAATCACGTTGTCCAGGACGACACCCGAACGTTCGATGTTTGTATACAGCATGTCCTCGCAGATCACGGTCTTGGCTTCGCTGTCTTCGAGCTGGTGACGGACTTCCTTGCTGGTGTAGACCGGGCTGATCGGGGTCACCTTGGCGCCGGCCTTCAGGGCCCCGAAATAACTGATAATGAATTGGGGCGAATTGAGCAGGTAAATGGCCACCGTATCGCCCTTTTTGACGCCCAACTCGGCCAGGCCGGTGGCGCAGCGATCGATGAGTTCGATCAGCTCTTTGTAGCTGATTTTTTTGCCGTAAAAGATCAGGGCGGTCTTTTTTTTGTACTTATCGGCAGTTTGATCCAACAACTCAGGGACCGCCAGATTCGGAATTTCCACGCTCGGGGGCACGTTGTCCGGATAACATTGGAGCCATGGTCTGCTGGTGTAGAGCGTTTTTTGATCCATCGTGCGATTTTCCTCCTAATTGGGATGAAGCCTAATGCATGTTCGCCGCACAGACACGACACACCTTGCGAGTGGCAATGTTGCGGATTTTACAACGCGGGCATTCGTTTTCGATTTTACTGCGCAGCCAAGGGAGCAAACCACCCGGCATGTAGAGCAGTACGACCATGACCACTATGGCGAACATCAGTTGCCGCAGCTCAGGCCATATGCGGAAGAACTCCAAGAGGGGGAACAGAATGAAAACGGCGCCGACCGGCCCCCAGATGGTGACCATGCCGCCGAACACGCTCCAGATGACCACCTGAAAGGACATGGAGATCTCCAGGGTGGAGGGGCCGGCGATGCGCATGAAGTGGGCGTAGAGGCCGCCGGATAGACCGGCGAAAAATCCGCTGAGGCTGAAGGCGATCAGTTTGTATTTGGTGGTATTGATGCCGGCCGCCTTGACGGCCAGTTCGTCCTCACGAATGGCGTGAAAGATGATCCCCATGTGGGAGTCGGTGATCTTCCACATGGTGGCGACCAGCACCAACATGGTGATGATGACGATGTAGTAATTGGCAATCCTGGAGCGTGCCAGACGACTCAAACCGGAAAGCCCCAGTTCTCCACCGGTCAACTCCGGCACCGAGAAGACAAAACCCATCAGGATGATGGGAAAGGCCAGTGTGGTGAGCGCCAGGTAGGTGCCGCGCAGCCGCAGGCAGGGGAGGCCCACCAGCAATCCGGCCATGACCGCGATCAGGGCACCGACCGGGATGCTGGCCCATGGGGGAAAGCCGGCCTTCAGGTTCAATATGGCGGCACCATAAGCTCCTACCCCAAAGAACAGGGCATGCCCAAAATTGATTTGGCCGGTAAAGCCGGAGAGCAGATCCCAGCTGGCTGCGAAAATGGCAAAGATGCTGGCCAGAATCAGGATCCGCATCATATACGGGTCATCGTAGAGCAGCGGCAGCAGAAGCACCGTCAAAAAAAAGAGCAGTACGACGATCCGGCTGGGAAGGACGAACACTTCGTTTTTCAGTATCAAAAAAAGTTTCCGCAAGTGATAGCGCAGCAGATTCATAACTATCTCTCTTCTTCGAATTGTACACCGAAAAGGCCTGTCGGGCGGACTATGAGCACCAGAATCATGATGGACAGGGCCACCGCGCCTTTGAGAAATGCGCCGGCGGGGATCAAAAAGACCACCATGGCTTCGGCGAATCCCAGTATGAAGGCAGCGTAAAAGCTGCCCTTGATACTGCCCATGCCGCCCAGCACCACCACGGCCATCATCATGATCAGCGGGTGGCTCCACATGAACGGCTCCACCGTGGTAAGCGGCACGATGATGGCGCCCGTGGCGCCGGCCAGTCCCACCGAGATGACGACCGCCATCATGGCCACGCGGCTTTCGTTCATGCCCATGAGATTGGCCACCTCCCGATCCTGAGCCGTGGCGCGGATGGCCAGGCCGAGTTTGGTATGCATGAGAAAGAGCCGCATCAATCCCAGCACCACCAGCACAGAGGCGAAGGTGATCAGCTGTTGGTAGAAAACCTTTACGCCCAGGATCGTGGCATATCCCTTGATCAGAGCCGGTACGCTCAGGTAATCGCCGGTGAAGATCAGCATCATGATCTCCTGCAGGGCGATGGCCAGGGCGATGGTGCCGATCAGCACGGCCTGTTCGTGTTCACGGATGGGGGCGATGAAGATTTTGTAAACGATCAACCCGAGGATCGATACGAAGACGATCCCGGTGATCATCGCCGAGAGCGGATTGAATCCCAGGCGGTAGGTCGTGAAATAGATACAGTAGGCCGCCACCATGTAAAAGGCCGTGTGAGCGATATTGACGATTCGGGCGACGCCGAAAATCAGGGAGAAACCGATCGCCAGCAGCGCGTATGTGCTTCCGTTGATCAGGCTGGTGATCAAGATATCGATTAGCATAACACCTCACCGCATCACCTGGGCAAGCGCCCCCGGCGGAAGGACCGCCGGGGGCGCTTGCGTTCGTTCTTGAATTTGTTTCGTGGCTATTTTTTATAGGCTTGGATGACCCAGGGCGGAATCTTGTATTCCTGGATGCCTTTGTAGGTGATTTCCGGTGCACCCGGAGCGGCGACCCACTTGTTGGGCCACACGCCAACCGGTTTGCCCTTTTGCCATTGAACGGCAAGACTGGTCAGGTAGCCCGGCCCCCAGGTCAGGTCGTGCAGGTGTCGACCCTGCTCGTCTTTCATGTATTTGACAAGCCCACCGGGGGTTTTGTGCTCGGACGCTTCGATCACTTTGACCAGTTTGTCCGCATCCAGGCTGCCGATTTCTTCGATCGCTGAAACAAGTGTATGTTTGATGGCTGCATAGGTATCGGCCGTGTAGGTCGGGGTTTCGCCGAACTTGCTATAGAAGGTTTCGACAAAGGGGGCGGTGAGTTCGTTGTACTCCACCCCGCGGCAGTAGGTATTCATCGTAAGGATGTATTCTCCCATGCCTTGGGTGGCTTCCCAGAAACCATCTTTCTGGCCTTCCACGTTGATCCCCACCTGCACGGCCGGGATTTTCAGCTCACCGCCCTGGCGAGCGAAGGGGATGCCCACCGATGAAGAGAAAATGGTGAAGATCATCTGGGCGCCGGCGCGCTGAATGGCGGAAAGCTCGGCGGTCACATCGGTGGCCACTGGAGAGGGACGCCACACGCCCACCGATTCCATGCCGATTTTTGGCAGAAAACCTTCGGTGGCGGCGACCATGGGATCGGCCCACATGGCTTTTTCGGCCACCACAGCTACCTTGATTTTCTCCAGGCCAAGCTCTTTCTTGAGTATGTCGCCGACGAATTTCAAATGCAAAAAGCTGGTGCGCACCAGAAATGCGGAATTAAATGGCGTGCCGCGGAAGAAGTATTTGTAGGTGTCGTAATCCTGGGCCACTCGTGTGCACAATTCCGGATGGGCCGCACCGCAGCCGATGAAGATTTTTTGATACTCCATGGCGATATCCTGCATGGCCAAGACCGCTTCGGTGCGGAAACCGCCGACCACGAAATCCACCTTGTCGCGTGTCATGAGCAGTTCCATGGCATTGGTGGCATCGGTCACGTTGAGAAACTCGTTGGAGTCGGCCTTGACCAGCTCGATTTTCATCATTTTTTTGCCGACCTTGACTCCGCCCCTGGCATTGATCTCTTCGGCGGCCATGGTGGCGCCATTCCAATGCCCTTTACCCTGCACAAACTGCATCGGGCCGATGACGCCGATCTTGATGGTGTCGGCGCCCCATGCCGGAACGCCGATCGTCAAGGCCAACATCCCTACCAGCCCTGCGACCAAGAGAAGTCTAACCTTTTTCATTGAGTTACTCCTTTCCCTGTTTGTTTGCATGTGCCGCCTTAATCTCGGCAGATGGATCCTGTCGAGAGGGTTCGTCGATTGGGATTGCCGTCTGGAGGGTGGGAAAAGTTCGATGGTGTAAAAATGAAAAATGTTCGATCGGTTTCAGCGTGTCGCCCAATGTCATCTTCCTTTTCAGCGCAGCCGCATACCCCCGGCATGGCGCAGAGGTTGTGTCAGCCCATGTATTTCAATAAGAATATGAATTGAGTTCAATAACTTTCTTCTACGTTATTCCCTTTTGTTTTGTCAATACCCAGATCGGGTCAGCTTGTATTTAAGCTTTGGACAGGCGGTCTTCGTGGAATGTAAAAGCAGGTCTTGAATGGATGGTAAACAGAACCCCAAACTGTTCTGTCAATCTGGACCTCTCGGCTATTCTGGATGGATATGTGTCCACCACCCGCCGATAGGTCACGCGTCCCGAATCACACGGCGTAAACGCAATAAAAAACCCTTTCCCCCTTCGATTGAAACAGATCGGGGGACATGGCTAACCGGTTGGCGCCTCGCCGGTGCATGACGTTGTCGTCGCCTTGTTATATCAATGTGAATAAATCACACGATCCAGAGGGCATGATCGGTAAGTCGATCGGCCACATATCTGGAGGTGCTGCCAGAATAATAGGCCCGTCCGCTGCCACTGCGGCAGGTGACCACTGTATCGTAACCGCCGATTTCCGCCTCGTTGATGATCATTTTGCCGATTTTGGCCGTTTTCTTGGGCGTCAGCATTTGTATATGGCGTCCGTCGATCCCGGCCGCGATCATCCGCTGGGTGGCCTCCTGACGAAACCGTTCACTCATCTCCTGTTCATGTCGTGCCAATTTGGCAGCCATGTCATAGGTTTCAGGGCTCATCGTCCCCAATTGCTCCACCCAGCTCTCCTGCACCACATGGTAGAAGGTCAGGTGAAGTCGGGACATTCCGGCCAGAAGCCTGGAGAGCCGATCGAGCAGGCGGCCCCACGGAGCCATCACATCCACGGCAATCAGAAAATGTCTGGGGGTGATGTCGCCGTCAACGACCCAGACCGTCTGGCCGTCGCTGAATTCCACCAGCTTGGCGGTCACGCTGCCCATGAAGAGTTTCTGCGCCCGCGTCAGCCCCCTTCGACCGGTAACGATGGCGTCATAGTCGTTCTGGCGGCCATACTCGAGAATATCCTTTGCCAATCCCAGCACCCTTTCCTGGCTGACCAATTCGATGTCGGTTTTGTCGATACCCTGATTCAGGAGGATATCAAGGCCCTTATTTAGGGTTGCCATGGATTCGGCCTGGTATTGCTCGCTCATCTTTTTAAGCGAGGTGCGCACCGCGGCATCGGTCTTGGCCTCTTCGACCAGGTATTGGGACATGATCGGCTGCACGTTGAACACGGTGCATTGCCATTCGGCCCCACCGGACATGAACGCCGCGGTATAGGTCAAGGCCTGTTTTGAGTGGATGGAACCATCCGTTGCGATCAGCAGTTTCTTTTTCATGGCATCCTTCCTTTCTCTTGAGGCGATTGTTTCATCGCTTTGCAGCCCGTAATCGCAATTTAATCAGCAGAAAGCGTGCCAGACACGCCTAAAGCGTAACCGGTCATCTTGCATCGCGGCCATCAATTTGATTTGATTGAAAATATAAAGAAAGCAAATAATTAGGCCGTGATCGCCATTAAGTTTCTCGAACGGCGGGCCGGGCGGCTATGGGGCCCAGGCCAGGTCAGGGGACCGACTGTGGCTGAATTTTTTACAACGTGTAAAGTTTCGGACATACACCTTGTCGATATTCTGCGCTTTAGTCCTGAAGAAAGCGGCCGATACACAAGATGGATCGGCAGTCGTACCTGCCCATGATAATTTGAAAATGCGGAGAAAGGGTGGAAAATTTCGATGAAAGCTTGGAAATTGAAGACTCAACTGGCGTTCGGGTTCGCGCTGGTGCTGATTTTTACAGGAGTGGTCGGACTATCCGGGCTGGTCTCCCTGCACAATGTGTCAAAAGTCATGGATACCTATCAGCAAGTGAACCTTGCCCAAACTGCCTTCAGCGATGCCAAGGAGCAGGTGGCCCTCTATTTTTTGAACAGCCATGAGCAGGGGCGGGCCCAACAGGCTCAGGCCGGTGAAGCCGCCACCCGTCAATTGAGCGAGATCACCGAACTATTGGAGGTCGCCAGTAAGCGACCGGGCCTTTCCGAAGAGGGGCGCCAGAGTTTGACGGCCCTGCTGGATGGCTATCGTCAATTCCATGGAAGTTTCGTCCGCTACGCTGAATATGAAGCCGTCAAAATTGCCGAGGAACAAAAGGCCATGGATTGGCTGAACACATTCGGCGATCTGATCAAGCAGGGAATGTTTCGAACCGAGGATATGTTGGTGGCCCAAAGCTTTTTGCAATCCGGGACCATCGGCTATTTCGAGCGGCCCAGCGCCAGCCGTTGGCAGCAAATCGAGGCCTACGAAAAGCAGTTGAGCGATGCCATGGCCAAATGGTTCGACCTTATCGAGAACAGCGACGAGCTCCGCGAGGTCCATGCCAAGATCAGCGCCCGTTACGATCTGATCTGTGAATCGTTGAAGCATCACTATGATCAGGTCATTGGTCAGCAGGAGATGCAGCAAAAGATGAGTGGCGCGGGCGAGCGCATCGGGCAGATTACCAACGGCCTGCTGGAAAAGGCCACCCAGGGTTTGGAACAGGTCCAGTCGCTTTCGTTGACCGTCATCGGGGTTGCGATGTTTGCCGCCGTGCTGTTGGGGGTTGTGTTTGCCTGGCTGACCACACGGTCGATTACCGGTCCCATCAAACAGGTGACGGCGGGATTGCAGGACGTCGCCGAAGGCGAAGGGGACCTGACCAAGCGGCTCAACATCGCTTTTAAAAACGAGGTCGGTGAATTGGCCAACTGGTTCAATGTCTTCATGGAAAAATTGAACCAGATGATCCGGGAAATCGCCGGCAACGCCGGCCAGTTAAGCCAGTCCGCCAGTCAGTTGTTCCAGGTGTCGGCCAAAATGTCCGAAGCGGCCGAGAATATGTCCGGTCGCGCGTCATCGGTGGCGGGTGCCGCTGAAGAGATGAGCACCACCATGGCTTCGGTGGCCGCTTCGAGTGAGCAGGCCTCCACCAGTGCCAATCTGGTGGCTGCGGCCGTCGAACAGATGAATGCATCGGTCGGTGAAATTGCCGCCAATTCAGAGAAGGCCAGGGGCGTGACCGAAACGGCCGTGGACAAGACCAGCAAGACCTCGGAGCGGGTGCATCAACTGGGCACCGCGGCGGCGGCCATCAGCAAGGTCACCGAGGTGATAACCGAAATCTCCGAACAGACCAATCTGCTCGCCCTCAACGCCACCATAGAAGCGGCCCGGGCCGGCGAAGCCGGCAAGGGTTTCGCGGTTGTGGCCAATGAAATCAAGGAACTGGCTGCCCAGACCGCCAGGGCCACCCAGGACATCAAGGCCAAAATCGATGACATCCAGCATTCCACCGGTCTCACGGTGTCTGAGATCGGTGAGATTTCAGAGGTCATCAACCATGTCAACGAAACCGTGACCATCATCGCTTCGGCCGTGGAGGAGCAGGCCGTTACCACCCGGGATATCGCCGGCAATATCGGCCAGACCTCGCTCGGCATCCAGGAAGTCAGCGCCAGCGTGGCTCAAAGTTCGGCTGTCTCCGCCGACATCGCCGAAGATATCGGCAAGGTCAACGGCGATGCCAGTGAGATGTCCGCGAGCAGCGCCACCGTAAAGTTGAGCGCCGAGGAGCTGTCCACCCTATCCGGTCAACTCAATGCCGTGGTGGGGCGATTTAAATTTTAGGCAGGAAAACTGAGATGTTGGTAGGGCTTGGCCACGCGACGGGGCGGGATTCGTGCGCCTGCGAATGTTTCGACTTGGGGGGATAAATGAGAATCAATTTGAAATCGATCTCTTCAAAGCTCATTATCGGAGGCGTTTGCGCCGTTGTGTTGCCTTTGATGGTCGTCGGATTTCTTTCCTTTTCCAAGGCGCGCGTGGCCATGCAGGATCTGTCGAGGCAACAGGCCGAAGGTGTCGCTGCCGATTTGGCCAAGCAGACCGCCATGGGGATCAAATCGGAGATCGCACTGGCTCAGGTGATTTCCGGCCAGAAGATGATCGTCAATCTGCTGCTTACTATCGATAAGCTGGGCTATGGCAACATTCATGACTACACCTATGAAATTTACGCGGATTTGAGAAGCCAGTTCGCCAACATGTCCGACTACTATCAGGCGGTGTTCGTGGCGGATAAATCCGGTCTGGTGCTGACCGGTATCTTGGAGAACGGCGAGAGTTACGAAGGCGTCTCCGTCTCCGACCAGGACTATTTTCAGGAGGCCTTGAAAACGGGCCGTGCGATCATGAGTGATGTCGCCCCCTCCAAAAGCAACGACCAGCCGATCATCGTGGCCTGTGCTCCGGTTCTCAATAAGGAGGGCGATGTTATCGGCGCCGTCGGTACGGAGATCAAAATCCGCTTTTTTTCGGATCTGGTTGCTGCCCGCAAAATTGGACAATCGGGTTATGGATACATGATCGACAGCAAAGGTCTCATCCTTGCCCATCCGAACCCGGAGCATGTGTTGCGTCTCGATGTGACCACCGTAAAAGAGATGTCTTCGATCAACCAACGCATGATGGCCGGTGAAACCGGTGTTGAGAATTACATTTTCCAGGGCATTCGAAAAACCGCCGCATTTGCGCCCGTGGGATTTAACGGCTGGTCGATCAGCGCCACCCAGAACGAAGAAGAGTTTCTTGCCGCCTCGGTATCCATTCGCAATACCAATGTCCTGGTTGCCATTCTGGCAGGCCTGATCATGGCGGTGCTGGTGATGCTGGCGGCTCGTAGCATCGTCCGACCGATCAATGCCGCCGTTGCCGGGCTGAAGGACATCGCCCAGGGAGAAGGTGATCTCACCATGCGGCTGGAGGTCGCCAGCAGGGACGAAGTCGGCGACCTGGCCCGGTGGTTCAACGTCTTTATCCAAAAGCTGCAAGGTATCATTCGGGACATCGCGTCGGGTGTTCAAACGCTCTCCTCTTCATCCACCGAATTGTCCGCCATATCCGAACAGATCACCCAGGGAATCCAGAACGTCTCCGAGAAGAGCAATACTGTGTCCGCGGCTTCCGAGGAGATGAGCGCCAATATGAATAATGTCGCCGCAGCCATGGAGCAGTCCGCCACCAATACCAATATGGTGGCCTCCGCATCGGAAGAGATGTCCAACACCATCGGCGGACTGGCGACGAATGCTGAAAAAGCGAGGCACATATCCGATGAGGCCGCGCTGAAGGCGTCCGACGCATCGGCCAACATGGATCAGTTGGGCGCGGCAGCCCGGGATATTGGCAACGTCGTTGAAACGATCACCGACATCTCGGAGCAGGTGAATCTGCTCGCCCTCAACGCCACCATCGAGGCGGCCCGCGCGGGCGAGGCAGGCAAGGGTTTTGCTGTTGTTGCAAACGAAATCAAGGAGCTGGCCAAACAGACGGCAGAGGCCACCCTAGAGATCAAAGCCAAGATTGCGGGCATTCAAGGCACCACCCAGGTCACGGTCGATCAAATCGGCGACATCGCCCGCGTGATTGCCCGGGTCAACGACCTGGTGGTGACCATTGCGACGTCAGTGGAAGAGCAATCCTCGGCCACCAAAAATATCGCCAACAATGTGGCCCAAGCCTCCCAAGGCATCCAGGAGGTGAATGAGAACGTCAACCAGAGCTCGCTGGTTTCATCGCAGATTGCCGGCGACATCGCCGGTATCAGCAGCGCCATGAATGAGATGACCGACGGCAGCGCCCAGGTCAATATCAGTGCCCAGGACCTTTCCAAACTGGCCGAGCAACTCGAACAAATGGTCCACCAATTCAAGATTTAGAGTGCCATCCACAAATGGTCGATTGGTCCGATGTCGGCCGTGGGATCAAATCGCCTGATTCAATAGAATGGCCAGCCGGTGCCAATCCCCGAGGGTTTATCGGTGAAGTTTTTGTTGACAGGGTAGGAACAGGTCGACATATTGTCTCATTTATCTATTTGGTTGGTTTCATTTTAGTTGGTTTCATCTTGGCCTCAACTTGGCCTCGTAACGCGGATATAGGGAGTCACCATGTCGAACAGTTACAGATTCCATTGCCCGGTCAAAATCGTCTCCGGAGAGAACTCGCTGGATAAACTCCCCGGAGAGTTCAAACAACTCGGCGGCAAGCGGATCCTTATCGTCACGGATCAGGGGGTGGCCAAGGCCGGCCTGCTCGACCTGATACAGGGTGCCGTAGCCGAATCCGACCTGGTCATCGGTGCGGTTTACGATCGGGTACCCCCGGATTCACCGGTATCGGCGGTGTTGGAGATCGTTGAGCTATACAAGCAGCACGATTGTGACGCTATCCTGGCAGTGGGCGGCGGATCGGCCATCGACACGGCCAAGGGCGTCAAGATCAAACTGGCCGACGATGACATCGATTTAATGAATTTCAAGGCGGTCCTTCGGATGGTCAAACCGACCCGTCCCCTGGTCGTCATTCCCACCACAGCCGGCACAGGTTCCGAAGTGACATCGGCGGCCGTCATCTCCGACCCGGACAAAGGCATCAAGCTCTCCTTGATTTCGCCGTCGATGCCGCCCAATACCGCGGTGATCGATCCCCGTATGACCGCCACCCTGCCACCGCGGCTGACCGCATCCACCGGCATGGATGCCCTGACACACGCCGTGGAAGCTTGCCTGGGTATTCAAAAGAATCCGATCAGCGATGCGGTGGCCGCGTCGGCCATCCGTTTGATATTCAACAACCTGGTCGAAGCGGTCCGCAATGGGAAGAATCTGCAAGCCCGCCTTGGCATGGCCAATGCCGCAACTCTGGCCGGCATCGCCTTTTCCAATTCCATGGTCACCATGGTGCATGCCATCGGGCACTCCCTGGGTGCCGTGTGCCATTTGCCGCATGGCGATGCCATGGCGATTTGCCTGCCCGACGTGCTCGAATTTAATCTGGATGCCATTGGCCGAGATCTCGGTGAGCTTCTGCTGCCCATGGCCGGCGCCACCGAGTATGTCCAGACACCCGAGTCGCAGCGCGGCGTGCGGGTGATCGAAAAGATCCGGGAGCTGCGCAAGACCCTGCATGAACTTTCCGGCCTGCCGATTACATTGAAAGACGCCGGCGTGTCCGAGGAAAAACTGTCGGCCGTGGCGGATGTATCTCCCAAGGATGGGGCGGCGTTTTACAATCGCAAGAAATTCACAGCCGAGGATGCTTTGGCGGTGCTGAAGAGAATGTAGGCAGTATCTTGCGGATGGGTGCGGGGCTGGTGGCATCACCACCCCGCCAGGCGGACCTTAAGACTTTCGGCTTTTCTCTCCCTTTGGCCTGCAGGGATGGTTTTATTGTCCGGATAGGGATGAGATGAAGCAGCCGCCGCCCCCACCTCCACCGCCGCCCGATGACCCCCCATCGTTGTCCAGGCTGTTGCTGTTCGAGTCGTCCCCCAATACCGAAGCGAGGTACACCTCGTTGGAATTGCCGCTTTCGTTTCCGTCGTTGTCATAGGCCCTTACGACGAAGTAGTAGGATTCATATTCGTCAAAACCGGTGACTGTGCATTGGTTGGCGGTGCCTTGCCATTCAGGATATCTGTAGTCATAGGCTTCGCCGCGTTCCCGGGCATACAATCGGTAGCCGGCAAGGTTATCATCTGTGTTGGTATCCCACGCCAGAGTAACTTCTCTAGCGATGCCAATGGCGGGATATAAAAAAAGAAGAAGTGTTAGGAGTCCAAGACGTTTGAGAAAAAGCATAAAGTCCCTTCAGATTCTATTGGATTTGGCGTTCTCGGTGAGCCGCGCCCGCCAAGGCCGAAGCAAAACCAATGCCATGTTTATCATTGCGGGATCGAGCATGCTTTATCTGGGCTATAACTTTTTGAAACTAAAGTGGTTTAATTATTTTGCGGTTGGGTGAAGTCGGCTTCTTGGCGTCATCAATGGGTTGCCTCGAAACGATGTTGGTTGGCGCATGTCGATTTTCTAAATCGCCTGGGATGCGGTATTGAAGGTCTCTGGGGATATTTTCAGATGTTAACAATGCAGAGAACGGAGCCGATTCGGCTCAGAACGATTTTTTCACGCCGGTTGGCATGTTTCGTAACCCGTGTGGGTCGAGAACTGTCAAGCTATATTTTTATCCGATAGCACATCTTGGCCGGTATCGCCCCTCGGACGCCGCCGGTCGGATCCGGGGTGTCGCCCTCCCGACGGGGGATGAGGTGGATGTGAGCGTGAAAGATCGTCTGCCCGGCGGATCTGCCGCAGTTCATGCCGATATTGAAACCCGTTATGGTGGGGTCGGCGGCACTGAGTTTTTCCTTTAGAAGATGCACCAGGTGGTCTGCGTCCCGGCATTCCGTTTCGGTCATGGCGAACCAGTCGGATGCATGCCGTTTGGGGATGACCAGGTGGTGGCCCGGGGAGACTGGGAATCGATCCTCGATGGCCCAGACCGATTGGTATTCCGCCACAATCCGGTCTTTAATCCGTTCCGGGCAGAAGCGGCAGTCGACTTCGGAACGCAATGTCTACCCCCTGTTCAAGCGATGGGTCGTGGTTCCCACAAACACTTCCATTTGCGACAAGCGGCTTTGAATGTCTACGTTTTTATCATATTTCCAATCCCGAAGCCATTGATCCAGCATGCGGTCGCCTCCATTGTTGACAACCTGGTCGCTTGCACGGTAACTTGCTGCGCTTGTTTGGCGGATTTTAGAGCCGATCGTTCCATTGAATCCTTGGTCCGAAATTTCAATTTTTCACTTTACGCTTCCGGCAACGCCGGGAGAGGAGGATCTCCCATGAAAAAGAGCTTCCAACTGATCGCCTTGAGTCTGTCTTTTCTGTGCGTCTGGGGTGTGCTTGGTTCAATCGGATTGGCCACATCCTGGGCGGGTACGATCCAATTGACCTACAGCAATTTTTTCCCCCCCACCCATATTCAGAGTCAGCTGGCCGAAGGCTGGTGCCAGGAGGTGGCGCGGCGCACGGAAGGCCGAGTGAAAGTTCAGTATTTTGCAGGCCAGACCTTGACCCAGGCCAATCAGACCTATGACAGCGTACTTGACGGCATCGCCGACATCGGCTTTTCGGCCTTTGCCTACACCCGCGGCCGTTTTCCGGTCATGGGGGCCATTGATTTGCCCATGGGGTATCCGGACGGCGTCACGGCAACGCGGGTGGCCAATTCGATCTACGAGCAATTTTTGCCCAAAGAGTTGGAAAATACCCAATTGATGTACATTCACGCGCACGGTGCGGGGCTGATTCACACCCGCGGCCGGGCGGTGCGTACGTTGGAGGATTTGAAGGGGCTCAAGATCCGCTCGACGGGCATCAGTGCCCAGATGGTCAAGGCATTGGGGGCCACGCCGGTGCCCATGCCCATGCCGGAATCATACCAGAGCCTTCAAAAGGGGGTGGTGGACGGCTCCGCCAATCCCATTGAAACCAACAAGGGCTGGAAGCTGGGCGAGGTGCTCGACTACGTGACCCTGGCCTATCCGGTGGCCTATACCACCTCGTTTTTTGTGGTGATGAACAAAGCCAAGTGGGAGAGTATAGACCCCAAGGATCAGGCGGTGATCCGGGAGATCAACAAAGAGTGGGCCGTCAAACATGGCGAAGCCTGGGATACCAGTGACAAAGAGGGGTTGCAATTCTTCCTCGATCAGGGCAATACGACCGTCGAGATCGATCCCAAGGAGGCTGCCCGTTGGCAGGCGGCCGTGGCGCCGATGATCGACGAATATGCCAAGTCTCTGGATGAAAAGGGGTTGAGAGGGACCGATGTGATCGCGGCCATTCGTCAAGAGCTGAGCAAAAAATAGAGAGATCCGATGCCAAACGAGAGCGGTCCCGGTGGGTCGGCCGACCACCGGGCCGATGCTTTTTGGAACCAGAGGTGTGACGCCATGCAGGTTTTGGGTAAAATCATCGACTTCTTGTCCGATAAATTGAAAATCTGCGGTGCCGCCTGCCTGGTGGGAATGAGCCTGCTGACGTGCGTCGACGTCATCGGGCGTTTTTTTAAACAACCCGTTTTCGGGTCGGTGGAGCTGGTCAGTTTCATGGGGGTCCTGGCCGCCGCTGCCGCCCTTCCGTTTACCCACCAGACCCGGGGCCATATCGGGGTGGAGATCTTCGTGCGCCGCATGCCTGAAAAGCGGCGCCTGTTGGTCGATGTGTGCACCGGCATCGTAAGCTTTGCTTTCTTCGTGGTGGTGACCTGGCGCATGGTGGTCTATGCCCTGAGTTTAAAATCGTCGGGAGAGGTCTCCATGAACCTGGAGCTGCCCGAGTACCTGATCATCGTTGCCGTGGCCGGCTGTTTTCTGGTGCTTTCCGCCGTGATCGTCAAGGGAGTGATCGAAACCTGGAGTGAGTTGCTGCGTAAATGAGTCCCACGGTCATCGGTATTATCGGCATCGTCTTGATGGTATTGGTCTTCTTGACCCGGATGCCTGTCTCCTACGTCATGGCGACGGTCGGTTTCCTGGGGTTCAGCACCATGGTCTCGGTGCAGGGCGCCCTCAACCTGCTGGCCAAGGAGTTTTATTCTGTTTTTTCATCATATGGTTTGACGACCGTACCTCTTTTTATTCTCATGGGCCAATTGGCCTTCAACAGCGGTATCAGCCGACGACTCTACAATACGGCTTATACGTTTCTGGGGGGGACCCGGGGTGGTTTGGCCGTGGCCACGGTTTCGGCCTGTACGGCCTTCGGTGCCGTGTGCGGATCGAGTCCGGCGACCGCGGCCACCATGGCCACCGTCGGGCTACCGGAGATGAAGCGGTACCGATACGCCGATGAGCTGGCTGCAGGGGCGGTTGCCTCGGGCGGCGGCCTGGGCATGATCATGCCGCCCAGTGTCGTGCTCATCGTTTACGGCGTGCTGACCGAGCAATCCATCGGCAAGCTGTTTGTGGCCGGTATCGTGCCGGCTTTCCTCATTACCGCCTTGTTTTGTGCGGCCATCATGATCTGGTGCGCCATTGCCCCGGACCAGGGTCCCCGGGGGCAATCCTTTTCCTGGACAGCCCGGTTGAAATCAATGCGGGATTTGAGTGAAACCGTCGCCGTCTTTGCGCTCGTCATGGGGGGGCTTTTTTTCGGATGGTTCACCCCCACCGAGGCGGCCGCGGTGGGCGTCGTCGGAGTGGTGTTGGTGTCGGGCATCCGGCGCCAGTTGAGCTGGGGCGGATTCAAAAACGCCTTGTACGAAACCCTCAAGACCTCCTGTATGGTGATGATGCTCATCGCCGGGGCCGTGGTGTTCGGCAAATTCATGGCCGTGACGCGTATCCCGTTCAATATCGCATCCTGGATCGAACATCTCGACCTGCCGCCCATCCTCATCCTGTCGCTGATTGTCCTGGTCTACTTCCTGGGCGGCTGTTTCATGGATTCCCTGGCCCTGGTCATGCTGACCGTGCCGATTTTTTATCCGCTGGTCCTCCAGTTGGGCTACGATCCCATCTGGTTCGGCATCGTGATCGTGATGGTGACCGAGATGGGTGTCATCACGCCGCCGGTGGGTATCAACGTCTATGTGGTCTATGGCGTGGCCATGGGAATGAAGGAGTCGATCACTCTCGAATCCATCTTCAAGGGCATTCTGCCGTTTCTCCTGGCCATACTGGTCGGTATCGCCATCATCGCCGTTTTTCCCCGGTTGGTTCTATTTTTGCCGAATTTGATGTATTGACCCCTCTTTCTACCTTTTTTTCAACGGTTCTGCTCTTCCCGTGGTTCGATGAAATTTACATACTGTCAGCTATTTTGCCAGCCATTGCGCCTATCCCCGGCTGCGGGTCGCGCCTCGATGATGACCAATTCAAATGATTTCAGAAGATTAATTCGAGTGCCGACAAAGGCCCGTCTGGCATGAAGATTGCGGATTCACGATAAATCATAGGGTGCGCTGTTTATTGATCCGTTCTTTAAAAAGTGACCGGACCGCCATGCACGAGGCCTGTGCCTTGACATCGGCGCCATATTTTTGTTGGGGCCGCAAGGCCCCGTGCGGACGGCCGGGTCGCATCGCGCGCGGGGGAGGCGCCAGGTCATGAGCAATACAAACATTCGGACCATTGGCATCTTGACGGGTGGTGGTGATGTGCCCGGTCTCAACCCATGCATCAAACAGCTCGTGGTGCGGGCGTCCCAACTGGGGATCCGGGTGCTGGGCATTCGCAGGGGATGGGCCGGTCTCTTGGAATATTCGCCCGACACACCCGAGGCTGGAACGGAATTTGTTCGGCCGCTGGACCCATCCAACGTCAGGACCATCGATCGGTCGGGCGGCACTATTCTGCACACTTCACGGACCAACCCGAGTGCCGTGACATACAAAGATGCGCCTGCATTCCTTCAGGACTCCTTCGCCGATCCCTCCAAAAAAGTGGATTTCACCGCTCATGTGCTGAAAAACCTCACCCACCTGGGCATCGATCTGCTGGTGCCCATCGGCGGTGACGACACGCTCTCGTTCGCCGCCCGTCTCCATCAGGAGGGGTTTCCGGTGATCGCCATTCCCAAGACCATGGATAACGATGTGATCGGCACCGACTATTGCATCGGGTTTTCCACGGCCGTGACGCGCAGCGTGAATTTCATTCATGCCCTGCGGACCTCTTCGGGGTCCCATGAACGCATCGCCGTCGTCGAACTTTTCGGCCGCTATTGCGGTGAAACCTCCCTGGTTTCCGGCTACCTGGCCGGCGCGGACCGGGTCCTCATCTCGGAAGTGCCGTTCGATATCGATCGCCTGGCCCGTTTTCTGGTCGATGACCGGCGGGCCAATCCCAGCCGCTACGCCATGCTGACCATCAGCGAAGGGGCCAGTATGGTTGGGGGGGACATGGTGTTGCGCGGCGAAGCCGATGCCTTCGGCCATCGAAAGCTGGGCGGGATCGGGGCGGTGACGGCCGAAGCAATCAAAAAGCTAACGGGACTTGGCATCATTTTCCAGCCGCTGTTTTACCTCATGCGCAGCGGCTCGCCCGATTCGTTGGACCTGATGGTGGCCATGAACTACGCCAACCTGACCATCGAGTTGATCGGCCAGGGACAAAGCGGCCGAATGGTGGCCCTGGTTCAGGGCCGCTATACGGCGCTTCGTCTGGATGACCTTAAGGGCGGTGCCAAACGGGTGGATGTGGAAAGCCTATACGATGCCGAAGCCTATCGTCCGATCATTCGCAAGGCCGAGGGCATGCCCATGTTCCTCTATTGATCGCATCGACGGTGGGTTCATTACTCCCGCAGGACCGGGCAGGGCCTGCGGATGGGAAAGGAGAGGGTGACATGCAAACCACGATCGTCGCCATGCGGGCGGATATCGGCAGCATCGGCGGCCACCTGCAACCCAGTACGGAAGTTGTGAACTCGGTGCGTGAGGCGCTCGAAGCGCATCGAGGCCAGCTCATCGCGGATTTCGATCTTCACTTCACCGGCGATGACATCACCGCGGTGTGCACCTATCAGGGCGATCCGGGCCAGACGGCCGTGCAGGATATGATCTGGGAGGCGTTCGCCCAGGGCGCCCGGGTGGCAGTGGAGCAGGGACTCTATGGCGCCGGTCAGGATATTTTCGACAAGGGCATTTCGGGTGCCTCCAAGGGGTTCGGCCCCTCGCTGGCCCAGATCACTTTCCAAGAGCGCTCCAATGAAGCCTTTCTGGTCTTTTCCATCGACAAGAGCGTGCCGGGCGCCTTCAACCTGCCGCTTTACCAGGCCTTTGCCGATCCCATGCACGCTTCCGGGCTGATATTGTCGCCCCGCATGCGCAAAGGATTTCGTTTCGAAGTCATGGACGTGGTCTATCGGGAGTACGATCGGGTGATCACTCTCGAGGCGCCGGAGGATCTTTACAACCTGGCGGCTCTGCTGAGAGACGACGAACGCTTTGCCATTCGGTCCGTCCATTCGCGCACCACCGAAGAGCAGAGCGTGGCGGTCAGCACGACCCGGTTGCACTATGTCGCCGGTATCATGCTGGGCCGGGATGATCCGGTGGCCATCGTGCGGGTGCAGGACGCCTTTCCCGCCGCCGGCGAGGTGCTGGCGCCCTTTGCCCTCTGCGCCCATGTCAGCGGCTTTCAGCGCGGCAGTCACCACGGTCCGCTGATGCCCGTGAGACGCAACAGCGGCGTCTCCTATTTCGACGGCCCGCCGAGCGTTTCATGCGCGGCCTATTGCGTTCGGGACGGCCATTTGACCGAAGCCATTGATCCGTTCGACCACCCCTTCTGGGATCAGGTGCGTGCGCATGCCACTTCCAAGACCCTGGACATCCGGCAGCAGGGATTTTTCGGAACCGCCATGCAGCCGTTCGAAACCCTATCCTATGGTGGCATCATGGGTATTCTCAAGGAGCTCGACGAGCGTTTCGTGATCGAAAAACCTTTTTCTTCCTGATGCATTGAAATCGTCGGTGCAGGCACAGGGTGGATTCGGTGCAGATCGGCGGAAACACAACGGCGACCCGGGGTCACTCACCTGGATCGCCGTTTGATTTTTATAGGATATTCTTTTCGCGTCTGGCCGTCAGGCAGGCGAAGCTTATTCCCCTTTGAACACCGGCTCCCGTTTTTCCAGAAATGCCGTCATGCCCTCCACGGCATCGTGGCTCCGGCCTAGCTTGGTGGCCCATTCGCGGTCCACCGCCAGTCCGGCTTCCAGGCCTTTTTCGAGCCCGGTGGACATGCCTTCCAGAACCGCCCGGACCGCCAGAGGCGGCCGTTTGGTCAACGTCACGGCCAGGGTCATGGCTTCCTTCATCAGGTCCGCCGCCGGTACGACGCGATCGACCAGGCCGATCTCCAGCGCTTCCTGAGGCGCCAGCCGCTTGCTGAACAGGATCATCTCCAGGGCCTTGGATTTACCGACGGTCCTCGGCAGCCGCTGGATGCCGCCCCACCCGGGGGTAATGCCCAGGTTCACCTCCGGCAGCCCCATGATGGCCCGGGATGCATCGGAAATCAGTCTGAAATGGCACACCAATGCCAGTTCACAGCCTCCACCGAGGGCATAGCCGTTGATGGCGGCGATCACCGGTTTCGGCATGCGCTCGATCCGGTTGAAGATATCGTTGCCATTGGGGCCCTTGGCGATGTTGGCGATATCGGAGACGTCCATGCCGGCACAGAATCCTTTTTCACCCGCGCCGGTGATGATGATCGCCCGGGTTTCCTTGCTCTCTTCGAGCGCTTTGACGGCGTGATCCAACTCCTCACGGATGCCTAAATTCACCGAGTTTGTCGGCGGCCGATTCAAGGTGATGGTGGTCACGTAGTTCTGGGTCGTCACGATGATGTTGCTGTACTCCATACCATACCTCCAGTTATGTGAATGTGTGTGGGATTAAACCCGGAGAATCTCATTGGCTGGCGGGTTCAAAGCGCAAAGCGGACGTACTATTTCATGGGCCGGATGCGGATGTCAAGCCTTGTAAAGGCCTTGCAGTGGGTGCGTTCAACCCCCTGGGCGATAGCCGCCATACGTTGAAAACCCTCTTGCCTCGATCGCCACGTTCGGGCAAGATGCGCATCATTTCACTTTTTTCAGGAACCTGATGGGAAATCGTATGTATCGGAAGATGGGCGTCGCCGCACTGATCATGATGGCCTCGATCCTCCTGAGCCGCATCCTGGGCATTCTGCGCGAATCGATCCTCTCCGCCATGATCGGTGCCAATATTGCCACGGATGCCTATAAAGTGGCCTTCATCCTGCCAGAGATTCTGAATCATGTGCTGGCCAGCGGTTTCTTTTCCGTCACATTCATTCCCATTTTTGCACGTTACCTGGCCGCGGACGACGAAGCCGGCGGTTGGGAGATTTTTTCCATTCTTCTTACGGTGCTCGGTGCGTTTTTAGTGGTGCTGATCGTACTCTGCATGGTGGCAGCGCCGCAGCTGCTGACCTGGCTGGCACCCGGCAGATCCGATCCGGTTTTTATGCAAATGGCGGTGCGCATGACACGCATCATCCTGCCGGCCCAGTTTTTTTTCTTTGCCGGCGGCATGCTCATGGCCGTGCAATTTGCCAAGGAGCGTTTTTTTGTGCCGGCCCTGTCGGGGCTCGTTTATAACTTGGGCATTATCGGCGGCGGTATCCTGATGGGGTCCCGGCTGGGTGTCGAAGGATTTGCCTGGGGGGCATTGGCCGGCGCCGCCGGGGGCGGTTTTTTGATCCAATGGATCGGCGCCCGAAAAGCGGGCTTGCAGTTCCGAATCAATTTCAATTGGCGTCATCCCGATGTGAAGCGCTACATTGTTTTGACCCTGCCCTTGATGTTGGGGCTCACCATGACTTTTTCGACGGAAATCTTTTCAAAATTCTTCGGCAGCTATCTCGATGCCGGCGCCATCACCCATGTCGATTTTGCCTGGCGGGTGATCCTGGCCATGGTGGGGTTTTTCGGCCAGGCGGTCGGCGTGGCCGCCTTTCCTTTTCTGGCTAGAATGGCGGCCCAGCGGCAATGGGATGACATGAACAGGATGTTTAACAATACCTTGCGTTATCTGGCGCTGGTGCTTCCTGTCTCCGTGCTGGTCTATGTCGTGCGTTACGAAATCATCCGCGTGTTGTACGAACGTGGGTCGTTCACCTCGGCGGATGCTCACGCCACCGCCTGGGCGCTCACGGGCATGCTGATCGGTGCCGTCGCTTTTGCGGCCCAGACGGTGGTGAACCGCGGATTTTACGCCATGCAAAACACGCTGCTGCCGGCCGTTTACGGCACCATGGCCGTTCTTTTAAGCCTGCCGCTATACTGGATCGGCTTGAAATATTGGGGGGTGTTCGGAATCGGACTGGCCATTTCCGGATCGGTCCTGCTTCAGGTGGCCGTGCTCTACGCTGTCTGGAACCACCGCACTCACAACACCGGGAGCGAGTCGGTATATGCGTTTTACGGCAAATGCCTGGCCATTTGTGCACCAGTGGCAGGTGGCCTGGTGTTGAGTCAGAAGATCATGTACCGGTGGGTGGACGCCTCCACCCTGTCCGGCAGCGTTGGCCTAATTGTCGTCCAAAGCCTGGTTTTTTTACTGCTGATGGGTGGGATCTCCTGGGCCTTCAAGATAGAAGAGGCCCGTGTCGTGTGGCACAAGCTGACCGCAAGGTTGCTCAGAAGGGATCGGTGATGTCGTTTCCGCCACGACACAAATCAATACAATTATCTGAATTTGATTCCCCCTGAAAGCAGGGGCGGGCTTTATGCCCGCCCTCAGCGTTAATCTTCCGACACAGCCGGCTCAAGATAAAAACTTCGCCGTCTCATGCATGGAAAAGGTTTTAAATCCCCCACTGATGTTTTTCACGTTGTAACCATGCTGGGTTAAGGTCCGGGCCGCAAAATAGGAGCGCTGACCGACGAAACAGTAAGTCCAGATCTCGCGATCCTTGGGGATTTCCTGCATGCGTCGGCGCAGCTCGTCGATGGGTATGTTGACGGCTTCGTCGACGTGGTCCTGTTTGTACTCCATGACATCGCGCACGTCCAGCATCAGGGCACTGCTCTCTTCCACCTCCTCCCAGTGGGCCAGGCGGGCATCTCCCCTGAGCACATTGGCGGCGATCATCCCGGCCATGTTCACCGGGTCTTTGGCCGAACCGAACTGGGGCGCGTAACACAATTCGGCCTCTTCCAGGTCAAACACCGTCGCCCCCATCTGGATCGCCATGGCGACCACATCGATGCGCTTTTCGACGCCTTTCTGCCCAACGGCCTGGGCACCGATGATGCGTCCATCCTCTTTTTTGAAGATGAATTTGAGACTGATCGGCTCGGCGCCGGGATAGTAGTTGGCATGATGGCCGGGATGCAGGTAAATTTTTTCCATCTGATCCCACATGCCGAGCTTTTGGAGCGTCTTTTCACTGGCGCCGGTGAAGGCCACCACATGGTCGAGGATGCCGACCACCGAGGTGCCCTGCACCCCCCGGAATGTGCTGCTGCGTCCCATGATCGCATCGGCGGCAATCCGTCCCTGGCGATTGGCCGGACCGGCCAGGGGAACCACGCCGGTCTGGCCGGTGACCACGTCCCTGACCTCAACGGCATCACCCACGGCCCAGATGTGCGGATCGCTGGTGCGCATTTGGCCGTCGACCTCGATGCCGCCCCCGGGGCCGATATCCAATCCGGCCTTTTCGGCCAGGGAGGTGTGAGGGCGAACGCCGATACATAAAATGACCAGGTCGGTTTCCATCTGGTGACCGCTTTGGAGGGTCAGTTTGATGCGGTGCCCTTCTCCCTTTTCAAATTGGGCGACCCCATCATTGAGGTAGAGCGAAATGCCGTGTTTGATGAGCGTATCGTGGATGGGAGCCACCATCTCCTGATCGAGCAGGGGCATGACCTGGTTAAGTCGTTCCACAACGGTGACTTTGAGACCCCGGGTGTGGAGGTTTTCGGTCATCTCCATGCCGATGTAACCGCCGCCGACTACAACGGCCTGGGTGGCTTCGAATTGTTCGATCCACTGGACGATCTGTCGGCTGTCAGGGATGGTGCGCAACGAGAAGATCCCCGGAAGATCGATGCCCGGTAAATTCGGTCGAATAGGGCGGGCGCCGGGAGACAGGACCAGGTAATCGTAATCCTCACCATAGGTGGTCCCGCGTTCCAGGTCCGTGACCTCTATGCGCCGGTTGGCACGGTCGATGGCGGCCACATTGGATCGCAGGCGCACTTCGATATTGAAGCGCTCCTTGAAGAGTTGAGGGGTGGCCACCAGCAGGTCCTCTTCGTTTTGGATGACGTTGCCTACATAATAGGGCAGGCCGCAGTTGGCGAAAGAGACGTGGGTGCCGCGGTCGAACATGACGATTTCGGCGGTTTCCGAGAGCCGGCGGGCGCGGGCCGCGCACGATGCACCGCCGGCCACCCCACCCACGATCAGGATGCGTGGTTTTTTGGACATGATCGCTGATTCTCCTATTCCATGGTTTTAATTGTAAACGGTCCGGCAGACAAGGCCGGTATCCATTCGGTTGATCCCGAAGCACACGGTCGTTTCGAGGGGATCTCCGGCGTGGTCGAGCCGCATTCAGCTTGATTTCGGGGGGCCTATCCTACTCATCCATTTCGAGCAGGTCAATACCCCCCTTCGATTTCGACCGGGATCGCCCGCCGTGCATCTTACCGGCACTTGACCGTTTGGTGTGTGGCATCGGCCTCCTGTTCTACCCACCCCGGGTGTAATGCATAGCATTCAGTTGGAATCCTGTGAACGGAGACGCCGGCTTGCGACCTCAAATCCTTTTATGTTACCCTCGGCGTGATAGAAAGGGCAGCGATGCCGATCCAAACGCACCTCATGGAGGGCACTACAAGAGACCATGCCGCGGCTATATATCGAAGAGTACACCCATTCCCTGGAAGGCAAGAGCGTTTGCATCGCCTGCAGGGAAGGGATATTGCGCGACAATCTCAATGCCGTGATTTCCGATCTGAAGTTGCTCAGCCGCCTGAAGATCAAAACCGCCCTTTATCACAACATCGCCAACCGATTTGCCAATCAGAAATATTTCCGGCTCTTGGCCGACCGCCTGTCCGAGACCCGTATCGTCAGAGTGCCGCCTGATGTCGATTTCTACAGTTATGTGCTCGACCATGAAGAGAATGTCCATAAATTGATATTTCTGGAGCGCAAGGCCCTGGTCGATCATCTGGGCAACAGGATCAACAGCGTCACCACCCAAGGCGTGCGCCAAAGCATCAACGCATGGGGAGACCTGATTGCCAACACCAATTTCAAGGGAGTGCTCGATCGCATCTGCAGCCGTATCGATAGCGGCCACTACGATCGGGTGCATATCCTCCCGGCCGGTAAAGATGCCATCAAATACGAACTGTTCACCATAGAAGGGTGGGGGACCCTGATCGCCAATAACTTTGTCGAGCGATTCCAACCCGTGGCGACCGAGAATGAGGTGCGCCTGATCGATGGCATCCTCAAACTTTACAAAAGTGAAGGATATCTCAAGCCAAGGACCAAGGAATATTTGATCCTGAACCGCAACAATTTTTACGTGACCACCATCGACGACATCGTTGTGGGATGCGTGGAAAAAAAGACCATCGATGCGCAGACCGCTGAAATCGCGGCCCTCGCGATATCCACACGGTTCCGTAATCAACGGGTGGGGGTGTTCACCGTTCAGGCCTTTATCGACGAATTGAAAAGAAAAGGATTTAAACGCTTTATATCTCTCACCAACAATCCCAACCTCAAACGGTTGTATCTGAGCATGGGGTTTGAGCCGTGTCAGGGACCCGAGTATAGCGAGCGCCAGGCCGCCTCGCCGGGGGTGGCCATGTACTACTTGGAGATTGCCTGAAAAATAGGTTCAGTTCCGGGATAGTCATCGGTTAAGGGTTTCGGCGACTGCACTCCCGTGAAATAAATTACTAATTAAAACATATTGTTAAAAATTCAACTGCAATACATAGTCGATGTATGCCGCCACGTTGACGGCCACATGGCGCACATTGCAGCGAACCGCCATCTCGGGCTCATATTTGAATGCCGGTCCGCCAGCGACGATACGCGTTTGAGAGGGGACTCGCTGTCCGATCAGCGAAAGGGTTTCCTCGCTGTCGATCTGCAGAACGGTCAACCCCAGAAACGCCGGTCGATCTTTCAGGCACGCCGCGACAATCCGTTCGGCCGGCTGAAGCAGTCCGAGTGGTTTGACCTTCATCCCGACTATATCGGAAAAAATATTTATGATATCAATCCCTTGACCAATTCCATCATCCAGGGTGGCGGTGATCATAAGCGGCGCGGCGGGCCAGATGCCGGGGACTTTGTGTTGAATTTTCCATCTGTTGAGTTGTTCGGCGGTTTGGAGCAATGCGTCACGGGAAGGCAACCCGGTCGAGAGCCACTGGTCGCACAAGCGCTGCAATTGATTGCGAAGCTGTATCATTTGGATTATCTCAACCATGTTTAAGGAACCTGTCTGCGTGTCATCCCTTGCCCAAAGAATTCGGAATGACCGGCATTTGCCGTCTCTATTCGGCCTTTTTCCTTCTGTCAAAGCATTTGGGCTTGTATATTTTGTTCAGCCCAGGTAAATGAAGGCACCCTTCACCCGATGCGATGAATGGTTATTATCCTTTTCATTGCGCCCGGCAAGCGCACACTTCATCTATCCGGAACTATGGCATGCACCCGATGGCTCCCATAAAAAGAGCATGGGGCAGCCGAAACGCCGCGGCTGGCCATTGCCGACGGCCACGGCGCAAATAAGCATTACAATTTGAAACCAGACAGAGGAGGAGATTCCATGAACAAAGCGGATTTAATTGCTAAAGTAGCTGAAATCGTTGGTACTCAGAAACAAGCCAAGGAAACGGTGGACTGTGTTCTTGATGCCATCTCTGACGCCTTGGCTAAAAAGGACTCGGTCCAGATTTCAGGATTCGGCACCTTTAAAGTGAGCGAGCGCAAAGCCCGCACCGGCCGTAACCCTCAAAGTGGCGCGGAGATCAAGATCTCGGCGCGGAATGTGCCTAAATTCGTGCCTGGTAAGGCGCTCAAGGATGCAGTGAACTAGTTGCCCCTTTTTAAGTCGTTTGTTTGGGCCAGTCATCAGGCAGGGATTTCATAAATCCCTGCCTGCTCTCTTCGTTCATCCCTTTTTTCTCAGTTCCGAGACCGTCCTGCCGCCGATTCCCCAGTTGTCTGTATCGATCTCTTCGATAACCACCACCGTGGTTTGAGGATTCTTGCCCAGTACCGACACCAGCAGATCGGTGACCCCCTGGATCAGTTGGGCCTTCTTTTCCGACGTAGCCCCCTCCTTCGTGATTTTGATATTGACATAGGGCATGGGTTGACCTCCTTTGCATTGATTTGGCCGGTCCTGCGGTTTCAGGTTTGCATTGTTTTAGAGCATTGCCCATGTTATGCACAACTGTTTAAAAAACGAAATGCCATTCGGTTCAACGCCATTCAATGGGGTGCCCCCTGCCCGATCGATACGATGAGGTGAAACCGCGAGCGATGAGATTGGAAGAGATCCGTCATAAGATAGACAAAATTGATCGTGAATTGTTGGTCCTGTTGCAAGAGCGCATGGGGCTGGCCATTATGGCGAAGAAATTCAAGTCCGAGGTGGTGGACGTCAAACGGGAGGAAACCGTACTGTCCAGACCCGAGCGGATGAATTTGGATCTCGTCGAGCGATCGTTTGCCCGTCAACTCCTGCGTACCATCATCCAGGAGAGCAAGCGGCTGCAACAAGAGGAGCGCAAGCTGGTTGCGTTCCAGGGCGAGGCCGGCGCTTACGGCGAGGTGGCGTGCCGCAAGCTGGTGCCGGGCGGGGCCTATATCCCCTGCATGGAGTTCGTCGATGTGTTTCAGGGGGTGCAGGAGGGCTATTTCGATCTGGGTGTGGTACCGGTGGAAAATTCGCTGGAAGGGGCCGTCACCCAGGTGAATGATCTGCTGACCACCACCGATTTAAAGGTGACCGGAGAAGCGAGAGTGGCCGTGAACCACTGCCTGCTGGCCACGGCGCCCGTGGCGCTTGGTGAAATCCGGGTGGTCTATTCCCACCCCCAGGCCCTGGCCCAGTGCCAGCGATTTTTGCTCAAGAACAAATTGGAAGCGCGGCCATTTTATGACACGGCCGGGGCGGCCAAGATGTTGGCCCGTGAGAATCCCAGGGCCGCGGCGGCCATTGCCAGCAGTCTGTGCTCGGAATTGTACGATCTTGCGATCATCGCCAGCGGCATTGCCGATGGCATCTCGAACTCGACCCGCTTTTTGCTGTTGGCCCGCGCCCCCTTCGAAGGCCCGGGCGAAAAGACATCGATCATCTTTGCCACGGCGCACGAAGCCGGTCAGTTGTTCAATGTGCTGCGGCTGTTTGCCGAAGAACACATCAACCTCACGCGCATCGCCTCCATGCCGTTGCGCTCGGATCCGGGCAACTACAGTTTTTTCCTCGATTTCGAGGGCGGCATGCAAGACGCTCACGTCCAGCGCGTCTTCGAACAGCTCGATCGCATGTCCATTCATGTCAAACGTCTTGGCAGCTACCCGATGGATCGATCGGAGTGCTAATAAGGCTGAATAAACAGCCGGCTAATTCAGAAGCAGACAGAGGTCCATTTGGACGGACCGATACAGCAACGTCGCGCGTTCCCCTATTTACATCGTATGTTGTGACTACTTGCTCGTAGAATGCTTATGGCAAGGGGTCTTAGGGGGCGATCAATTTTTCTATCAATCCCTTAGACCATTTTGTATCTCATCCGACATGAAACCACTCAGAATCAAGCTTCTATAAAGCTCATTTCCTCTGAAATCATGCTGGTGGCCTCTCTGCAGGGACAAAATTCACGACTGGGTTGACAAGCCCATCTCGTTGTATTACGTTGGCGTCGCCCTTGATCGGGACCGCTTCATCATCCGGTCGCGTTCCTACAAAACGGACTTTCTCCGTTTATTCAATGAAAACAAACCGCTAACGAAAGGAGATCCTGTGGGAAGTCGCTGTAGAATTTGCGGGACACCGGTAAGTCATGTAACAATTTGTAATCATTGTAGAAATGTGCGTGAAGAGCGGCGTTTTTTCAAGATGGTCAACCACGAGGAGCTCAAGGCGACCCAGGAAATCGCCGGCGGGCGGGACGTGGCGCCGCCCACCAGGGATATCACATCGAGATAACGCCGGCGTTTGGAAGTTGCCATCCACGTCAGCGATCATTCAAACGCGTGCCCCTTCCTTTCCCGGTGCCTGCGAAAACAAGAAATTTGCCATACGCAGGCACCGAGGGGTTTCGTGCACGCCTCATGACCTCCCCCATTAAACCGCCCTCTTTTTTGCTTGCCAAACTTGATCTCCACATGATGATCGGCGCGGTGCGTCAACCTATTTCGCTTTCTTGCTCTTCAGAGCCGCATGCGCGGCCGCCAATCTGGCGATGGGCACCCGAAACGGCGAGCAAGAAACGTAGGTGAGCCCCAATTCGTGGCAAATGGCGATGGAGTCGGGATCGCCGCCATGTTCGCCGCAAATGCCGCACTCCATGTCCTTGCGGGTTGTGCGCCCTTTCTTGATGGCGATGCGCATCAATTCACCGACGCCGTCCCGGTCCAGGGTGGCAAATGGGTTCTCTGGCAAGATGCCGCGGTTCAGGTAACCGATGAGAAAGCCCGCTTCGGCGTCGTCGCGGGAAATGCCATAGGTGGTCTGGGTCAGGTCATTGGTCCCGAACGAGAAAAATTGGGCATGCTCGGCGATCCGGTCGGCCGTCAGGGCGGCTCTCGGCAACTCGATCATGGTCCCGAATTTATATTCGATCTCAATCCCCTGCTCGGCCATTACCTTGCGCGCCTCGTTCTCGAGCACCTCGCGCTGCACCTTGAGCTCATTGGCGTGGCTGGTCAGCGGGATCATCACCTTGGGGAGCACCTTGACGCCTTCGCGGGTCACTTCACAGGCCGCCTCGAAGACGGCCCTGACCTGCATGGTGGTCAGTTCGGGAATCTGAATGCCCAATCGCACCCCGCGGAGGCCGAGCATGGGGTTTTGTTCGTGCAGATGTTCAGCCTGTTTTCGAATTGTCTCCTTGCGTTGAATCTGCTGCAACAAACTGTCGATTTCGGCAAGGGTGGGGGCATGCTTGACCCGCATCTTGAGATCGGCCAATTCATTGATCAGTTGGACCAGATCGGGCAGGAATTCGTGCAAGGGCGGATCGATGAGCCGGATGATGACCGGCAACCCGTCCATGACGCGAAACAATCCGGCAAAATCCTCCCTCTGGAAGGGGAGCAACGTGTTGAGGGCTTCGCGCCGATCGAACGGCAGCTGGGCCATGATCATTTTCTGGATGTAGGGCAGGCGCTCGCTTTCAAAAAACATGTGCTCGGACCGGCACAGGCCGATTCCCTCGGCCCCGTATTCTCTCGCCCGTTGGGCATCCACGGGGTAATCGACATTGGCCCAGACGCCCAGGGTGCGGATCTCGTCGGCCCAGGCGAGCAGTTTGATGAGCCAGGGATCCTTGATATCGGGCACCATGGTTGTCAACTGGCCGATAAAGATCTCTCCTGTATTGCCATCCAGCGACAACCAATCGCCCTCTTGAATCACCCGATCGCCGACGCTCATGCGTCGTTTGTTCAGGTCGATCTGCAGGGCCGATACGCCGACAATGGCCGGTTTGCCGAATTGGCGGGCCACCAGCGCCGCATGACTGGTCCGGCCGCCCCGGCTGGTCAAAATACCCTTGGCGGCCAGCATGCCATGGACGTCGTCGGGTTTGGTTTCCGGGCGCACCATCAAGACCTTGCGGCCCTGCTCCTTGGCCCAGGATTCGGCCAGGTCGGCATCGAACACCACCTTGCCCACGGCGGCGCCGGGTGAGACATTGAGTCCGCGGGCCAGCACCATACCCTGGGACCGGGCCTCGGCGATGGCCTGGGTGTCGAACTGGGGGTGGAGGAAAAAGTCGATCTGGCTGGGAGATACGCGCGTCACGGCCTCTTCGTGGGTGATCAGCCCCTCTTCGGCCATGTCTACGGCGATGCGCACCGCGGCCTGGGCGGTGCGTTTGCCGTCCCGGGTCTGCAACATCCAGAGTTTACCCTTTTCAATGGTGAACTCGATGTCCTGCATGTCGCGGTAGTGTTTTTCGAGGACCTTGGCAATCTGCTGCAACTCCGCATAGGCCTCGGGCATGTCATCGGCCAATTGATCGATATCCTTGGTCATGCGGATACCTGCGACCACATCCTCACCCTGGGCATTGATCAGGTAATCCCCTTCCAGCTTGGGTGCGCCGGTGGCTCCGTTGCGGGTCATGGCCACACCGGTGGCGCAATCGTCGCCCATGTTGCCGAACACCATGGTGACGATATTGACGGCCGTGCCCAGATCATGGGCAATTCCGGCCGCATTCCGATAATCGACGGCCCGCTTGCCGTTCCAGCTTTTGAACACCGCTTCGGTGGCCATCTTGAGTTGCTCGACGGGGTCCTGGGGAAAATCGACCTGGGTGTGACTGCGGAATATGGTTTTGAACCGCGCGGTGAGATATTGCCACTGTGCTCCGGTCAGATCGGCGTCGCTGGCCGCGCCGACCTCGCGTTTCATTTGTTCGATGGCGCTTTCAAAGGCTTCGTCCGGGATGTTCATGACCACCGATCCGAACATCTGGATCAATCGACGATAAGCGTCATACACAAACCGGGGATCCTTGGTGTGCCGGATCATGCCCTTGGCGGTTTCATCGTTGAGACCGATGTTCAATACGGTATCCATCATTCCAGGCATGGAGAATTTCGCTCCGGAACGACAGGACACCAGCAAGGGATGATCGGCATCGCCGAATGTTTTGCCTGTCTTCTTTTCAATGGCCATCAGGGCTTGAAGTTCCTGGTCCCACATGCCGTCCGGGAAAACGCCGCCGCCCGCCAAGTAGCCATTGCATGCTTCGGTGGTGACTGTAAATCCGGGCGGCACCGGCACGCCGATTCGCTGCATGTCGGCGAGATTGGCGCCTTTGCCGCCGAAGAGGCCACGCAGTCCGTCCCATTCATCGTTGACGTATTGCATCGCTTGATCGAGTTCATCGAAAAGGTAAACCCATTTTTTTGTGCTCATCGTTTTCTCCTCGGCCATGTTTGGGGAAATGATTCAAATTGTCTGCGCAACAAATACCCGGTTGGACAAAGAAGACAATAACATGTCCCTGTTTGTCAGATTCGGGGGAAACCTCGATCCATCTTGCTAATGCTGTTGTTTGAATAGAATCTGTTCCGGAGGTCGATTTCCGGGTTTTCTGTCCTGCGGGAGGTGCTGCTATGCGCATTGTGGAGAAAAACTATAACGCAATTTGATATCGAAAAAAAGGGTAACCTTGATGCGCCAGGGATTCTAACTGAACGCTATTCATTAACCTCGGCATGGGTGGAACAGGTGGCCGATGCCACACGCCAAGCGGTCAAGAGCCAGTAAAATGCACGGCGGGCGGCCCAGAAACTCGCTGCGCTCAAACAAGTCTGGGCCACTTGTCCGCCGTCTGCATTCAACTGGCTCTAAGACCGCAGGCTCACGTGGCCCTGGCCACCTGCCCCACCCATGCCTGCCATGTCCGTTGCGATGCGAATTTTTATATCAAAAAAACTTTTGGAAGGCGCACTCTTCAAGGTGAATCACATTCAGTTGGAATTGCTCTTGTTGCGCTAAATGGCTGGGCAAATCTGAAAGATAGCCTCGAGAGCGACGGCAGGTGTGTGGGGCCTGAGACGTTCATCAGACGAACATTCGGAGTTCGGAAATGTCTGAACGTAAAAAAGGCAGCAGGAGCGGGCGTCGGACGGTGCCCCGCCATCCGGGACCACTGGGTGGCAGGGCTTTTATTTATTTTTATAATTTTTTCTAAGCGATACTACCGATACGGAACCCACACCTTTCTTTCGACCCAGTACCCTGGTTCGACCTCAATCTGGATCCATTCCCCGGGTACCCATCGCCCCCGGCGATTGTAGTGGCCTGGATTCCACTCTTTGCGGGTGACGGGTTCAACCCATGCCTTTTCGATGGTCCAGTGCCCCCTCGGCGCCGGCCTTCTTTCATAATCGGGATGGTAAGCGGTTGCCGGGGCCGGCTCGGCATAGGCACTGGATTGGTGTAAGGAGTTGATCAGGGCACTTCCGATGATGGCCGCACCGACGCCGATGGCCACCCCCTCCCATCGATGTCTCTGGGGCGAACCGGCCCAGCTGGGGTTGGGAATCATGGCGAGCGAAGCAAACACGACTAAAGATGCAGCGGTCAAAATGGCTTTGGCTTTCATGACACATCTCCTTTCATGCCGTTTTGACACCCTATGACGCGGCTGCTGCTGCAATTGTTTACACGGTGGACCGCTATTTTTTCCGCTGGGTGGATCTGAGTAATTCTAACTGGTGTCCGTCCACAAATAGGCAAATTGGGTCGAGATCAAGGCGCACGAAAAATTTAACCGCAGGCATATGGCCGATATTCCGAGGATTACATTTTTCGCGCAACACCGATATCGGGCCAATTGGCCATTTGTGCATGGGCACTAACTGAATGTGATTCTCCTTGAAGGGCAGCATTACAAAAGGCATCTGATAAAAAAATAGGCATGGCATCGGCCACCTGCTCCATCCAAGCCGGGTTGAATGAATGGCATTCAGTTGGAATCCCCTGGTTGGTTTGGGTGGGATTGACCCATCCATCGTTTCCATTATACGAAAAGAAGCCGCCCGTTTCCGGATGGGCGGCGATCCATGGCCAACCAAGGCTGTATGAAAGGAAAAACGCATGGGGAATTCGTCTATAACCGACTCGACTGACGGCTCACCGGACCACGAACTGGTCGCGGCGGTGCTGCCTTTCGGCGAGGCACAGCACTGTACCCAGGGTGCCGACCTGATTTCCATGGGTGAGGCCTCCCAATGTTTTTATTATGTGGAGCAGGGAACGCTGGAGGTCTCCTATACGGCGCAGCGAACCCCCATCGTGGTGGCATTGATCGGGCCGGGTTCTTTTTTCGGAGAGATTGGTTTCTTCGATCAAATGACACGTACCCGTAACATCAAGGCCGTGGAAGAGGTGCGCCTGCGGGTGTTCGACCGCGCGGCCATGATGCGCCTGCAGAGAGACGACGTGTCGTTGTATGCGCGTTTTCTGGAGTATCTGTTGCGGTCGGTGTGCGTGCGTTTCCGGCAGGTGTTGTCGGACCGGGGGCCGTTGACCGCTTACGCAGCATCATTGTCCACCGGCAGGGAACACTTCAGAGGGTTGCAGCAGTTGCCGGTGGATCTGCTGGGATCATCGGCATGGCAACGGGTCAACCAGGAGCTCGAAGATTTCAAGGCGCGCATGTTCGATGTGGGCTATCGATTGCAGGGTGAACCCGGCGCCGGTGTTTCTCCTGAACTCAAGAGAGAAGGAGAAGCCATCTTGAACGCCTTTTTCGAGAAAATGAGGGCGGCTGCGGCCCTGTTGCCGGAAACCGATAGCGCCGATTTCATCTGGGGCTATATGTTCAAGGAGGTGTTTCCCTATCTGGTGCGCAGCCGCTTTTTCGAGCGAGCCTATTACAAGCCCAAGGGATATGCGGGTGATTTTTATATGATCGAACTGATCTACCGCAATCAGCCCGAAGGAGATGGCAAACTGGGTAATTTAATCGACGGCTGGCTGCTCAAACAGGTGCCTGCCCGAGCGGTACGCGGCCGTCGCCGGTTGCTCCACGATCTGCTCGATCGCTTGTGCCGGGAACGGCTTGAGACCTCCCGTTCCATCGACATCATGAACCTGGCCTGCGGCCCTTGCCGTGAGCTGTTCGATTTGATCGCCCAAGGCGGCTACAGTGAAAAAATCAATGCCCTCTGCATCGATATCGACCCCGAGGCCCTGCAATTCGCCAACCAGCAGGTCAACACCTTCGATCATCGGGCGGCGATCCGTTTCATGCATGAAAATGTGATCAAATGGGCATTAGGGCGGGTCAAACAGGATTTCGGACGCCAGGACATCATCTACTCATCCGGCTTGTGCGACTATCTGGATCATCGTCTGGTGTCGGCCCTGATCCGCCGTTGCCATGAGCATCTCAAGCCGGGCGGTGTCATGATCATCGGCAATTTCGCACCGGCCAATCCAGACCGGTTGTTGATGGATCAGTTGATGTACTGGCGACTGATCTACCGGGACGAAGAGGAGTTGCGCCACCTCTTTGCCGATTCGCCGTTTGGCGGTCAAGTGCAGATCGTGGCCGAACCCGAGGGCGTCAATCTGTTTGCGGTGGCCCGGCGGGCCGTTGATTGAGGACCTTCTGGATCGCCTGGGATAGGCCATAAATGGTGATCGGCTTTCGTAACACGGCCTTGATGCCCAGCCGCCGGATTTTTTCGGCGGCCATCATATTGGTATATCCGGTATAGATGATGATCGGCATGTCCGATCTTAAAGACAAGATCTTCTGGACCAGTTCCTCCCCGCTCATTTTAGGCATGATCATGTCGGTGATCACCAGATCGAATCCCTGGATGTCATCGCGAAAAGCGGCCAACGCGCTTTCCGGTTCGGTGTAGGCGGCCACCCGATAGCCGAGGGTCGTCAGCAATTTGGCCCCCAATTCGGCCAAACCCTCCTCGTCGTCGACCAGCAGGATTTTTTCATTGCCCTGGCGCAGAAGCCGAAACTGTTGCAGCTCGGGGACCTCCTGGCCCTCGGCACGAGGCAGGTAGACCTTGAATCGCGTGCCCTGGTGCAGCGCGCTCTCCACATGGACGACGCCGCCATGATTCTGGACGATGCCGCTGACCACCGCCAATCCCAAACCGGTCCCGACGCCCTTGGCCTTGGTGGTAAAATAGGGGTCGAAGATCCGTTCCATGAGATGCTCGGGGATGCCATGGCCCGTATCGCCGATGGTCAGGCAGACGTACGATCCTTTTTCCAGCTGGCCGGGATGATCGGACGCATCCGGCAGGGAGGGGTGCTGGATTTCCACATCCTCCAAAGAGACCGTCAAGATCCCGCCCCGGGGTTCCATGGCATGGGCCGCGTTGGTGCATAAATTGATGAGGATCTGGTGGATTTGGGTGGCATCGGCCACCACGGTGCTGTCCGGTGCGTGAATATGCTGTTCGATGACCACATTGGCCGGCAGGGTCGCCTTGAGCAGCCGCAGGGCCTCTTTGATGACGAGGCTGATCTTCAGGGGCTTGAGTTCGCTTTCGCTCTGTCGGCTGAAGGATAGAATCTGGCCGACCAGGTCCTTTGCGCGGTGGCTGGCATTGAGCACCTCGGTCAGGCAGATTTCAGCTTCCTTTCGATTGGAAAGCTGAATCATGGCCAGTTCGCAGTGGCCCATGATGGCGGCCAGCATGTTATTGAAATCGTGGGCAATACCGCCGGCCAGAGTGCCGATGGCCTCCATCTTCTGGGCATGGCGCAGCTGACCTTCGAGCACGTGCTTTTCCCAGTCGAGGCGTTGGTGTGCTTCGATCTCGCGGCGCAATTCCTCATTGGTTTTCGCGAGCATGCGGGTGCGTTCCTCGACGCGTTCTTCGAGCACATTCTTGGCCGCTTCCACGGCTTCATGCTGTTCTTTGACCAGGCAGCGCATGTAATAATCACGACGATTGTAATACTCGAAGGCATAGCAGACCACCATGCCGAGGATATTGGCGCTGATGCAAAAGAAGGCATTGTTGGCTACCACCCCCACTGACAGCTCGGGGTTCCATGCGGCCGCGGCCACGTAAGCGGCGATGAGGATGGCGCCGCAGGCGCTCGCCCATACGAAGCGCGCCCAGATCATGCTGTAGGCCAGCATCAACACCAGCATCAAGCCGGCATAATAGGTGCCGGCAATGAGCGAATTGCCGATGACGGTCATGTAGACGATGCCCAATCCGCCGATGATCACACACGCCGCGATGGTCGGTTGCATGTACTTGGGGAAGTGGTGCGAATAGGTGAAGACGAAGACCCCCAGGATGCACAGGGCGACAACGCAACGGACGAGCCAGAGCTCATGTTTGAGTTCCGGGGCGACGATGGCGTCCAGGACTGCGAAAAGCAGGTAAAAAAAGGTGCTCAGCAGGGTGGCCAGGCGCAACTGGGTCAGTGACCGTTGGACATAATCCGCCATGAACCCTTTTTCCAAGGGGGCGCACGCTCCCACAAAGGTCAGGGTCAGGGGATGGACTTCCATCGCCAGTTCCCTGTTTTCTGGTCGAGTGCCCGACACGATGGATTCGAGCGATGGCATGCCTGTTACTCCTTGGTCCCGGTGAAACGGGCAACGTGTTCCAATTCAGATCGTACTATCGAACCGGTACGACACGATAACCCTGGTTGCGGAGCAGATGTATCAGACCTTTTGGCCCGGTCAGGTGCAGGGCGCCGACGGCAATGAAACTGTTGCCCTGATCGAGAAACGTAAGCATCCGTCGTGCCATTCGCTCGTTGCGTTCGTCGTTGAGTCGCAGCATGAACCGTTGGGTGGCCGCCGGGTTGCCGGAGCGTTTATAGTCGGCCGCCAATGCCGCAATGCGCCCCAGATCATCGGCAACATAGGCTTCTATGAGCTGTTCGAACATGCGCGGCAGTTCGGGTAGCTGGGCCAGGGCCATTTTCAACAGTTCGATCTGATCGGGCATGGAGAGCGCTTCGAAGACCGAGAGTTGTTCGTCGGCACTCTCCAGGCCGAAGGTGGGTTTCCCGGCCGCACCGGCGCGCTGTTGCAGCACCATGTCGAGGAAGGGTTCCCCGGTGGGCGCCGGCATGCTGAGGAGCGCCATGACGACCCAGGGTTTGAGGGTGCGCACCACCATTTCGGGCATGCCCAGATCGGCCATGGCCGCGACCACCTGAGCATACAAAGCGGCCCCGATCAACCCTTCCAGATCGCTTCCGTCGGTCAGCATCATGTTGCTTCCGAAAGCCGTCAGGACCGAAGCGTCCATCTCCATTTCCATGACAAATCGTTCGCAACGATCCAGCGCGTGTGACACCGCCGGCCGCAACTGCACGACACGCGGATCGGCGCTGTGGATCGTGCCGAGAAGGTGGCTGTCGTCGCCTTCAGGAGAGGTGATGCGCCAAAGTAAACCGCCGAGGTCGGCCGTTGCTTCCTCGGACAAGGGGCCTGATGCCGAGGATGATGTCGGGTTTTCGATGAGTGCAGGGTGAATGGACCCAGTGGATTCATGAGAAAGGTCATTTTCAGCAGGCCGATCCGGTTTGGCATTCGGCTGCTCCACCGATGGAACCGGAGCCTGACGGATGGGTGCCTCTGAAGTTGGGCTGTCTGAAAAATGCCAGGTGCCATTATCGTCCTGCCAGCGGTAAATGTCCGCCTGGCCATTCGGCGCCGTCAGGCACAGGCTTACGGCCATCAGCACGAGGCAGATCCAGAGTCCGGCAAGGTTCAAGCGTTTTTTCATCATTTTTCCCCATTTACTTGAGGATTGGCTCTCTTTGTTCGACATTCGGGCAAGCCTGTGTTATTTTAATTGCAAAATTTCTCGGCGCTGGCGCAGATCCGTAATCTGATCCCCCGTACGGACCTGACCCAGCCGCATGGCGACACACAAGGCCCCCGCCACTATCCGTGTCATTGGCTGTGCAAGCCGATCGAAGCCGTTTCGGGCTTTGAAGGAAGAACGACCGGCCAAAAGGAAGATATGTGATGACTGCCAGCGCGGATACACTTTATCTGCCAATCCTGGCACCTGCGAAGGTCGCGGTACCCGACTTCTCCCTGCGCCAACCGCCGGGCGCGCCTCATCGCCGGCAACCCCGTCTTTATCGTATCCCATCCCCGCATGTCATCGAGGGGATGACATATGGCATGGACGGCAAGGTGGCTGTCGAGCGCACCATCGGAAGCCAGATCGACATCTTTGCCTGAGCTCTGGCACTGGATCGGGCCTGCCTGAAGCATTGCCTGACAATACACCATTTATTGCCCATCATTGGAACTTCGTTCTTGGCCGGGGTGCTTGTCCCGGCAATGGCAATCGCCGGCTTGACCACAAGCATGCAATCTGAGGGGCTCTTCCGAGTGACGCCCTTTAAGTAAAAAGACGGCAAAGCAGATGGCAAACACGATGCTCGCCAGTATGATCACGATGATGAATTCCATAGCATCCTTTGGGTGAAGATGGCGGTCGGTACTAATCCGACGCCGTGAAGCTTTCGGCCATGGTGTGCGCGAAATGAGCGTCGGAATCTTTGTTGACTCGGTTTTGAAGTTGCTGAAACTGGGTCATCAGCTGCTGGGCAAAGGGGGTCAGACGCGATCCATTGCCATCTCTTTCCACCAAAGCCTTGCCAAGACGCTCTTCTGACATGCGAATTCGCATCCACACGGCACGATAGCTCATCTTCAACTCTTTTGCAGCCGCATTCAAGGAACCGGTTTTTCGGATGGTATCCAGCATTCGATAGCGACCCAATCCAAAAACCACATGTCCCTCTCCGTCTTCGATCCATACCTTGGATCGAATGCCAAATGGCATGTGTTCCGTTGCCATGACCCATCCTTTCAAAGGGGTACCCGCCCCATCTGGTTTATCCACTTATCAATTTTTCGGCGCTTTTAAAACTACTCTTACAGTAGGGTTCGACAGTCATAAAAATCAAGAAGGTTATTCTTGGTCGGTAATTGTCATATAGTGTTCATTATGAAGTCATAAAATCCGAAGCGGTCAGAAAAGCATGTGATAGTTACTATATCAATATTGACATAATTCCTTTCAATTTATAGGAGAGCCTAAATGGTTTAGGTGCCACTCGACAGCGGAAACCCAACACATTTAATCCGTACTTGCTGACACGGATAGAAATTGGAGCCAATCGCATGAAAGCAGTACCGGTTGAATCTGCGGTGGGCATGGTGCTCGGCCACGATGTCACACGCATCATCCCAGGCGCAATGAAAGGGCCGGCGTTCAAGCGCGGGCACATCATCCAATCAGAGGATGTGCCCGCGCTGCTCGATATCGGCAAACAGCACGTTTACGTGGAGGTGCTCGGACCTGGAAGGCTGCATGAAGACGAAGCGGCCCTGCGCTTGGCCAAGGCGGCCGCCGGGGAAGGTCTCACCATGACGGCGCCGTCGGAAGGACGGGTCAACCTCATCGCGGCACGAAGCGGCCTGCTGAAAATCGATGTGGGTGCCCTGCATCGGATCAACGCCATTGAGCAAATCGTTGTGGCCACGGTCCACACCCACCACCCGGTCACAGCCGGCCGGGCGGTGGCCGGCATGCGGGTCGTTCCCCTCACCATCGTAACCGCTAAAATAGAAGCGGTCGAGGCGGTCTGCCGGGAGACATTTCCGCTGGTCTGCGTCAAGGCTTTCCGGTCGTTGCAGGTAGGAATGGTGACGACGGGCAGCGAGGTCTACCATGGCCGCATCGAGGATAAGTTCGGGCCGGTGGTACGAAAGAAATTTGAGGACATGGGCTGCCGAATCATTCGCCAGATCCTGGTTTCAGATGATGTGGCCGCCACGGCCGACGCCATCGGTGCGTTGATCGATGAAGGCGCCCAGATGGTCGTGGTGACCGGCGGCATGTCCGTGGATCCGGATGATTGCACCCCGGCCGCCATTCGTGCGGCGGGCGCCGAGGTAGTGACCTATGGTGCCCCGGTTTTCCCAGGCGCCATGTTCATGCTGGCCCATATCGGCGAGATTCCGGTGCTCGGGCTGCCGGGCTGCGTCATGTACTACCGGGCCAGCATATTCGATCTGGTGGTACCGCGCATCGTGGCCGGCGAGAAGGTCCTCAGGGAAGATATCACCGCCCTGGGACATGGCGGCTATTGTTCCGGATGCGCCGAATGCCGCTACCCGATCTGTGGTTTCGGATGCGGATAACATCCTGACTTCAATAGTTGTCTGTTTTTTGGAGGGCGCTGCGACAGAAGAAACAACCCCCCTTTTTGAAAAGGAGAAAACGACATGATGAAACGGACCTTACACGTCAACGGCGTTCCGCGGACAGTGATCGTCGAGGCCGACCAGAGCCTGGCCAATGTGCTGCGCGAGCAGTTGGGATTGACCGGCACCAAAATCGGCTGCGGGCAGGCTCAGTGTGGATGTTGCAACGTGATCCTGGACGACAAGCTGGTGCGTTCCTGCGTGACCAAGATGTCCAAGGTCGCCGACGGTTCCACGGTGATTACCGTGGAAGGCATCGGCAACCGCGATAACCTGCATCCCATCCAGCTCTCCTGGATCGTTCACGGCGGCGCCCAGTGTGGTTTCTGCACCCCCGGATTCATCGTGTCGGTCAAGGCCCTGCTCGACCAGAACCCCAACCCCACCCGGGAGGATGTGCGCGAGTGGTTCCAGACCCATCGCAACGCTTGCCGCTGCACGGGTTACAAACAATTGGTGGACGCCGTCATGGATGCCGCCAAGGTGATGCGTGGAGAGATGAAGGCCGAGGATCTGCTTTTCCGCATACCCCCCGACGGCCATATCTGGGGGACCAACCATCCCAGGCCCTCGGCGGTGGCCAAAGTGACCGGCACCCTGGATTACGGTGCCGATCTGGGCTTGAAGATGCCGGCCGACACCCTCTACCTGGCCCTGGTGCAGGCCAAGGTTTCCCACGCCAATATCAAGGGGATCGATACCTCCGAGGCCGAAAAGATGCCGGGGGTCTTCAAGGTGGTGACCGCCAAGGATGTCACGGGCAAAAACCGCATCACCGGCCTGATTACATTCCCCACCAACAAGGGGGATGGGTGGGACCGGCCGATTCTTTGTGACCAGAAGGTGTTTCAATACGGAGACGCCATTGCCATCGTCTGCGCCGACAACGAATACCAGGCCCGCCGGGCGGCCGAGAAGGTCAAAGTCGACCTCGAAGAGCTGCCGGCCTACATGAGTGCCCCGGCGGCCATGGCCGAAGACGCCATGGAGATCCATCCGGGCACGCCCAATGTCTATTTCGAACTGCCGGTGGTCAAGGGCGGCGAGACCGCCCCCCTGATGCAGTCGGCGGCATATACGGCGGAAGGCGATTACTACTTACAGCGCCAGCCCCACCTGACCATGGAAACCGATGTGGGCTGCGCCTACTTCGACGACGAGGAGCGTTTGACCATCCACTCCAAGAGCATCGCCATCCATCTGCATTCGGCCATGATCGCGGCCGGCGTCGGCATCTCTCCCAATAAGCTGCGCCTGGTTCAGAACCCGGCCGGCGGCACCTTCGGCTACAAGTTCAGCCCCACCATGGAGGCGCTGCTGGGCGTGGCCTGCATGGCCACCGGCCGGCCGGTTTTCCTGCGCTACGATTACCAGCAGCACATCACCTACACCGGCAAACGGTCGCCCTTCTGGATGAAGGTGAAGTACGGCGCGGACAAAGAGGGCAAGATCGTGGCCATGGAGAGCGACTGGAGCGTGGATCACGGTCCTTACTCGGAGTTCGGCGATCTGCTCACCCTGCGCGGCGCCCAGTTCATCGGGGCCGGATACGGTATTCCCAATATCCGTGGCATGGGACGCACCGTCTGCACCAACCATGCCTGGGGATCGGCTTTCCGCGCCTACGGCTCGCCCCAGAGTTTTCTGGCCAGTGAAAGCCTGATCGACGAACTGGCCGAGAAGATGGGCATCGACCCGCTGGAACTGCGCGCCCGAAATGTCTACCGGCCGGGCGACACCACGCCCACCGGGCAGGTCCCGGAAGTGTTCTGCTTCCAGGAGATGATCGAGAAGCTGCGGCCGATCTATACATCGGCGTTGGAAAAGGCCGGGCAGAACTCCACCGCCGATGTCAAGCGGGGAGTGGGTATCTCCCTGGGCATTTATGGATGCGGCCTCGACGGCGCGGACAGCTCCGAAATCCGGGTGGCGCTCAACCCCGACAACACCATCACGGTTTTCAGCAGCTGGGAGGATCACGGCCAGGGCGCCGACATGGGAGCCCTGGGGACCGCGCACAAGGCTTTCGAACCGATGGGAGTCCAACCCGATCGAATCCGGCTGGTGATGAACGATACCGCCATCACCCCCAACAGCGGACCGGCCGGCGGCAGCCGCAGCCAGGTGGTGACCGGCAATGCCATCAAGAACGGCTGCGAGATGCTGATGGCCGCCATGCGCAAACCTGATGGCACCTATCGGACCTTTGCCGAAATGGAGGCCGAAAATCTACCGGTGAGCTACTCAGGTCAATGGACCGCCTCTATGTGTACCAACTGCGATCTGAAAACATCCCAGGGAGAACCCTTCTCGGTCTATATGTATGGCATGTTCATGGCCGAGGTGGCCGTGGAGACAGCGACCGGCAAGACCACGGTCGAAGGATTCACCGCCATTTCCGATGTGGGCAGCATCAACAACAAGCTGGTGGTGGACGGTCAGATGTACGGCGGCATCGCCCAGGGCATCGGCCTGGCCCTCAGCGAGGATTTCGAGGACTTGAGCAAGCACAACAACCTGCGCGCCTGCGGTTTGCCCTATGCCAAGATGATACCGGACAAGATGGATCTCCACTACATCGAATCTCCCCGTGAAAACGGTCCTTTCGGTGCGGCCGGCGTGGGTGAGTTGCCCCTGACCTCATCTCATGTGGCCGTGATCAATGCCATCCACAACGCCTGTGGTGTGCGTATCCGCCATTTGCCGGCCCTTCCGGAAAAGGTGTTGGCTGCCTTGAAAAAGTAATACCGTATCCATCTCGTTTCGGCGTGGGGTGCCTGCGCCCCGCGCCGAAAATTCAGTTGGCGTCGGTCCACAAACGGCCAATTGGCCGTTTGTGGATGGGCACAGGGTAACATGGATCAGAACGAACTCAGACAATGGGAGCGGCGCTGCATCCAGGAGGAGCCGCCGGCCTGCACCGCCGCCTGCCCGATTCACGTGGATGTCCGCTCCTTCGTCGGCCATTTGCAGAAGGGCCGATGGGATCAGGGTTGGCAGACATTGGCGCGGACCATGCCCCTGGCCGGCTTGGTGGGGCGCATCTGCGATGGGCCTTGTGAAGCGCGCTGCAAACGTGGCGAAGCCGGCGACGCCATCCGTATCGCCGCCCTCGAGCAGGCCTGCGTCCGTCTGGCGAGAAGCGAATACCGGGTGACGCGGCTGCCGGGCCGGCCGAAGCGGATCGCCTTGCTGGGCTCCGGATTGAGCAGTCTGACCGTGGCTTGGGACCTGGTTCGAAAAGGTTACGGCGTCACCCTGTTCGAGCCGGGGGATGTGCCGGGGGCCGTGCTGTGCGATGCTCATCCGGTCCTGACGCCGGCGATCGTCGCCGCGGAGCTCGCCAGTCTCGAAACCCTGGGGGTCGCTTTCGAAACCGGGACGGCCGTTCATGGCCAGGCCTTTTTCGAAGACCGGCGTGATCGGTTCGATGCCTTCTACATCGGGTTGGATGCGGTGGCATCGCTGCAGTGGCCCTTGGACAGAGGCGCCGGGGGAGAGGTCCGGATCGACACCGGCACCCAGGCCACCAGCCGGCCGGAGGTCTTTGCCGGCGGCGATGTCTTGTCGACCATCTGGCGGGTCGCCCAGGGCCGCTGGGCTGCCACCTCCATCGATCGCTTCCTGCAGAAGGTTTCCATGACCGCCGGACGCGAACGTGAAGGACCCTACGACACCCGCCTGTACACCAGTCTGACCGATGTGGTCGCCCAACCGGCCGTGCCCATGGCCGATGCCAAGGCCGGCTACAGCGAATCCGAGGCCATGGCCGAAGCCGCGCGCTGCCTGATCTGCCAATGCCTGGAATGCGTCAAGGTATGCCCCTATCTGGAGAATTTCGGTGCCTATCCCCGAAAATATGTCCGGGAGATCTACAACAACGAATCGATCGTGATGGGCAGTCGATCGGCCAATCTGTTGATCAATTCGTGCAGCTTGTGCGGCCTGTGCGAGGCGGTATGCCCGGAAGACTTCGCCATGCAGGATCTTTGCCTGCAGGCGCGGCGCAGCATGGTGCAGCGCGGCAAGATGCCGCCTACGGCCCATGAGTTCGCCTTGGAGGACATGGCCTTCAGTCTCGGGGAGGATTTCTTCCTGGCCCGTCACGCCCCGGGTGCGGGAGAGAGCAGCCATCTGTTCTTTCCGGGCTGCCAGCTCAGCGCGTCTGCGCCCGGCCAGGTGGATGCGCTGTACGCCCATCTCAACCATGCCCTGGGGGGTCGGGTCGGCCTGATGCTCGCCTGCTGCGGCGCACCGGCCTTCTGGGCCGGGCGCGAGGCCGATTTCGATCGTGCCCTGGCGCAATGGCAACACCATTGGGAGGCGTTGGGCAGGCCGAAGCTGATCGTGGCCTGCGCCACTTGTCATGTGGTGTTCCAAGATCACCGGCCGGAGGTGCCGGTCCAGTCGGTCTGGGAGACCTTGGCGGAGGTGGGGTTGCCGCCTATCGACACCGATTCGGCGGCCGGCCCTCTGGCGATCCACGATCCTTGCACCACCCGGGAGATGCCGCACGTTCAGGTCGCGGTGCGCCGCCTGCTCGATCAGCTCGGGGTATCCATTGCGGAACTCCCTTTGAGTGGTGAGAAGACCGAGTGCTGCGGTTTCGGCGGGTTGATGCAAAACGCCAACCCCGACTTGGCCCGGGAGGTGATCCGCCGCCGGGCCGACTTGAGCGGCTACGACTATGTGGCTTACTGTGCCATGTGTCGGGACAGCTTGGCGGCGGTGGGCAAGCGAACCTTGCACCTGCTGGATCTCATCTTTCCCGACCGGCGGATTCCGGACCCGGCGACCCGGCCGAGGCCCGGCTGGTCCGCGCGACGGGAACATCGCGCCCGGTTGAGAACCGACCTTTTGGACCGGTGGTGGGGTGAGACACCATCCGGCGGCCCGGAGTATCGCGCGCTCGTCCTGAGGATGGCGCCTGACGTAAGGGAGACCCTCGATGCGCGGCACATTCTCGTCGAGGATGTGCAGCAGGTCATTGCCCGGGCCGAGGCCGGCAGCCCCAAATTCCGCCATCCGGGTACCGGTCGCGTCAAAGCCGCCGGCCGTCCCCGCCACGTGACCTTCTGGGTGGAATACGCCCCTTGCGAGGCCGGATTCGAGGTTTTCAACGCCTATTCCCATCGAATGGAGGTGCACGGCCCATGAAGAGCGACAAGGATTGGGGCGATGAATTGGCCTGGCACTGTGCGGCCTGCGACCGGCCGCTGGAACTCGGTCAGGTCACCGTCACCTATATGAACAACAGCTTTACCACCGACATGCCCCGCTGTCCCGGATGCGGCCGGGTGCTTGTGCCCGAGGCGCTGGCCCTGGGCAAGATGGCCGAGGTGGAGAAGATCCTGGAAGATAAATAGAGGCGTTTGAAGTGCCAGAAGAGGTGAAGTTGTATGAGACCCCGGCGCTGAGGACCGTCACCGGGCCGACCATCCGTCCGGGGGGATTGGCGTTGACCGAGAGGGCGTTGGCCTATTGCACGCTCCCGACAGAGGCCGCGGTTCTGGACGTGGGCTGCGGCAACGGCGCCACCGTGGCCCACTTGCGCCGCAAGCATGGTTTGAAAGCCTTCGGGTTGGATGCGTCCGGCCGTTTGCTGGGCACAGGGCGAAACGCGACCGACGGTTTGCCGTTGATCCGGGGCAGGGCCGAGGCACTGCCTTTTGCGGACAGTTGCCTGGCGGCCATCTTTTGTGAATGTGTCCTTTCCCTGTTGTCCGCACCGCAGGTGGCCTTGGGCGAGTGGCACCGCGTCCTGGCGCCGCGGGGCTATCTGGTCGTTTCCGATCTGTACGCCCGAAACGGCGAACGGGAGGAGAGGCCGGCATCGGGAGCGTTGATGTCCTGCCTGGCGGGCGTCACCGGCTGCCGGACCTTGCATGAACGCATGCGCACTGCGAATTTCGAAGTGCTGCTGTTCGAGGACCACACGCCGCTGTTGAAGCGACTGGCCGCTCAATTGGTATGGGCCTACGGCTCCATGGCGGCCTTCTGGAAGGCTGCGGGGGGTGGTTGCGGCGACGGCTTCCAGGGCCCCATCGGGCGATCTGGATATTATTTGATGGTGGCACGCAGAGGAGCTGAGGAACATGGATGATCTGCTGATCCGCATGATGCGCTGGGGCCAGCAGGGTTACAGCTGCAGCCAGATTCTCCTGCTGCTGGGTATGGAGGCTTGCGGGCAGACCAATGACGATTTGGTGCGGTCCGTGGCCGGCCTGGCTTATGGATGCGGCGCCGGTCGAGCCACCTGTGGCGCCCTCACCGGCGGTTGTTGCCTGCTGGCGTTTATGGCCCGCGACGATGGCGGCCCGGCGCTCGCCGCTGAACAGCTGCCCATGATGCTGCAGGAGCTGACTGACTGGTTCGAAGCGAGGGTCGGCCAGACCCACGGCGGCATCGCCTGCGAATCGATCGTGGGCGAGCGCGGACCGGCCGCTGCCAGGCAGACCTGCGGCGCTCTGGTGGCCGAGACCTATCACAAGGTGATGGAGATTCTGGCGACGCATGGGAAGGCGGACTCGTGTTGAATGTGGAATCCACCGCCAGCCTTTGCCCGGTTTGTCTCGAGCGCATTCCCGCCCGGCGCGTGGTCCGGGAAGATAGCGTCTACCTGGAAAAAGAGTGCCCGCGCCACGGGGCGTTTCAGGCGTTGATCTGGAAAGGCGCGCCGGACATGGTGGCCTGGCGGCGGCCCAAAATCGCCACCCGGCCTGCGGTGGTGGGCCATGACAGGGAGCGGGGCTGTCCTTTCGACTGCGGGCTGTGCCCCGATCATCGCCAGCGGTCGTGCACGGTGATTCTGGAAGTGACCCGGCGGTGCGATCTGGGATGTCCGGTATGCTATGCCGATTCCCGGCCCGACGGGGATGACCTGCCGCGCGAGGTCGTCGGTGGTTGGTACGATCATTTGCGGCGCTCTGGCGTCACATGCAACATCCAGCTTTCCGGCGGCGAGCCCACCCTGCGCGACGATCTGCCGGAACTGGTGGCCATGGGCCGCCGGGCGGGTTTCGATTTCATCCAGATCAATACCAACGGTCTGCGCCTGGCTCGGGACCCGGGTTATGCCCGGGTGCTCAAAGCGGCCGGTGTCGCCTCGCTTTTTTTACAGTTTGACGGAGTGGACGATGCCGCCTACCGCGCTTTGCGTGGGCGCGCCCTCTGGTCGGAAAAGCAGGCTGCCGTGGCCGCCTGCGCCCGGGCCGGCCTCGGCGTGGTGCTGGTGCCGACCCTGGTACCGGGCCGCAACAGCCACGCCGCGGGTGATATTCTACGCATGGCCCTGGAGTGGTATCCCACCGTTCGAGGGGTCCATTTTCAGCCCGTGAGCTACTTCGGCCGCCATCCGGGACCACCCGGAGACCACGACCGGATCACCCTGCCCGAACTCATGCAGTCCATCGAGATACAGACCGGCGGCCTTTTTCGGGCCGATCATTTTCGTCCGCCCGGGTGTGAACACTCGTTTTGTTCGTTCCATGCCCAATACCTTCTCTCTTCGGATGGCCGGCCTCGGCCGTCGCATCCCGGCCCCATGACGTGGCGCCGTCAGGCACCGATCCGGGCCGAAGAGGGGGCGGCACGCGCCATCGGTTCGGTGGCCCGACAGTGGGCCGCACCACCGGCGGGTGGGGATGATTTTTCGGCGCATGCCTGTGGCTGTGGCGGGGCAATGCAAACAGGACGCGATGAAAAGTTGCTTTCCCTGGATGATTTTCTGGCCACCGCCCACACCCGCACGTTTTCGGTGTCGGCCATGGCGTTTCAGGATGTCTGGAACCTCGACCTGGAACGGGTGCAGCAGTGCTGCATCCATATCATGACCGGCGACCGGCGCCTGGTTCCCTTTTGCCTGTACAACGTGACGGCCGTCGACGGCCGCGCCCTCTATCGAACATGATCCCCATTGCCAGGACCCCATTGGAGGATTGGGCCGTCGCACGCATCGGCCTGACGGCCCACCAACCGCTTGAGCCGGAACTTCTATCGGACTACCAGCTCGAGCGGCTCAATCAAACCCTTGCCCGTGCCGCTCGAAGCCCCTATTACCGCAGACAGTGGGAGGGTCTGGGCATCCCCCGGCTGGACCGGATCGATGAGCTTCGCAGGTTGCCCTTTACACCGTCGGACGTCCTGCGCCGGGAGCCGCTGGAACTGGTATGCGGTTCCCAGGGGGCGGTGGCGCGGGTGGTGACGTTGCATTCGAGCGGCACCACGGGTGATCCCAAGCGGATTTTCTTCGATGAAGAAGATCTGGAGCGGACCGTCGATTTCTTCCATCACGGCATGACCACGCTGGTGAAACCGGGCCAACGGGTGTTGATCCTGTTGCCCGGCGAACTGCCTGACAGCGTGGGAGACCTGCTGCGCAGAGCGCTGGCGCGAATGAACGCCGTGGGATTGGCCTATGGTCTGGTTCAGGACCCCCGTCACGCCATCCAGGCGATCCTCGATTTGCGCATCGATGCGCTGGTGGGCATTCCCGTGCAGGTGCTGGCCCTGGCGCGCCACGAGGATCGTGCATGGATCGCTCCGGGTACCATTCAGTCGGTCCTGCTGAGTACCGACTATGTGCCCCGGGCCATCGTGAGCTGCATCCGCGAGGCCTGGCACTGCCCGGTGTTTCAGCATTACGGCATGACCGAGATGGGCTATGGAGGGGCGCTGGCCTGTGGGGCGCACGATGGCTATCATCTGCGCGAGGCGGATCTGTTGTTTGAAGTTGTCGATCCGGTGACCCATGAACCCATCGACCATGGTGGGCGGCCGGGTGAGATTGTATTTACCACCCTGACGCGTTATACGATGCCATTGATTCGTTATCGTACCGGTGATCTGGCGAGCTGGATCGATGGCCCTTGCCCCTGTGGCGCGACGCTGCGGCGCATGGGATGGGTCCAGGGTCGACTCGGAGAGAGCGTGCGTCTCTCCGATGGGGTGACACTGGACCTGGCGAGCCTGGACGAGGCGCTTTTTGCATTACCGGATGTTTTGAATTTCCAGGCCACCCTGAAAACCAGCGACGGGCAAGACGCGCTCCAGGTGCGATTGATGGTCCGGCGCAGGGACACGCGCTTGCCTCCACAGGCGGATGCCGCACTCCGCCGGGTGCCGGCCGTCAGAGCCGCCCTGGCCAACGGGAGCCTGGTGCTGGCCCCCATTTCGATGGAGAGCGGCGCGGGTTTGACCGGACCGGCGGCCAAACGTAAAATCGTCGTGGAAAGGGAATGATCGATTGTCCGATGTACATGATGGAGGGAACACATTGAAGACCATCGCCGAAACGGCGTTTCAGCGCTTATCCCAGGGGACCCCGCTGGTTCTGGCCAAGATCACCGCTCAACAAGGGGCCACGCCGCGCTCGGCGGGCACCCAGATGGTGGTGACCACCGAAGAAGAACCTGTCGGCACCATCGGCGGCGGCCTGGTGGAAGCCACTATCATCGAGCAATCCCGGCGGCTTCTGTCCGGCGGTGCGGCACGTTTTGAGCGGTTCGATCTGGGCCATGCCGATGTGGCCAGCATGGATATGATTTGCGGTGGGGATCTTGAAATATTGCTCGATCCCATCTTTCCTTCCCCGGAAATCGTCGATCTGTTCGATGGCTGGCGGCAGATGGAGAACCAGGGGCATAGGGGGGTATTCGTGATCGCGCTCCAACGTTCGGCCGAGCGGGTCGATCGCATTTACCATGCCCTGTTGTATGGTGACGGCCGCGTGAAGGGGCATCTGCCTTTGACGGCGCCGGCCGTCGCATCGCTGGCCCAAACCGGACAATCGGCCAAGGCCATGCAGATCGTCTTCGTGGAAGATCACCATGTGATCCTGGAACCGATCCACAAACCCAAGACCGCTTTCGTGGTCGGCGCCGGCCATGTGGCCCAGCCCACCGCACGGATGCTGGCCATGGTCGGTTTTCGCGTCGTGGTGCTGGACGACCGGGAGGCATTTGCCAACCGCCGCCGGTTTCCCGATGTCCATACGGTCCAGGTGCTGCTCGATTTGAACGACCCGTTTAACGGCATGTCCGTCGACGCGCAGAGCTTCATCGTCATCCTCACCCGCGGTCATCTATACGATATGGCGGTTCTCGCCAAGGCCCTCGAGACGGACGCCGGCTACATCGGGATGATCGGCAGCCGGCGCAAGCGGGATGCCATATTCCAGCGGTTGCGAAAGGATGGGTTTACCGAAGCGGCATTGCAGCGGGTCCATTCGCCCATCGGCCTGAATATCGGGGCCGAGAGCCCGGCCGAGATCGCGGTCAGCATCGTCGCCGAAATGATCGCGGAAAATTGCAAACTCAATTTTCAGGAGTGCCAGCGTCCATGAATGCCGGCAATCTCTCGGCGATCGTCCTGTCCGCCGGATTTTCCAAGCGAATGGGGCGTTTCAAGCCGCTGATGCAACTGGGTGCGACGACGGTCGTGGAGCGGGTCGTGGATCTGTATCGGACCGCCGGTATCGACGATGTTTGCGTGGTGGTGGGATACAGGGGGGATGAGGTGGTTGCCGCCCTGGGCTCCAGTGGGGTGCGCTGCGTCATCAATCCTGACTATGAAAAAGGAATGTTTTCGTCGGTGATGGCCGGTGTGCGGGCACTGCCGGAGGGTTGCAGCGGATTTTTCGTCCATCCCGTGGATCTTCCCCTGGTTCGGACGGCCACCGTGAAGGCGCTTGCCGAAGAATTTTCGACCTTTCCCGACGCCATCCATCATCCGTGCTTCGATGGCCGGCGGGGGCATCCCCTGCTGCTGCCCGTGGCATTGGCCGCCGAGTTGGCCGATTGGCGGGGGGAGGGGGGCTTGCGGGCCTTCTGGGCAGAGGGGAGCCGGTCGATGCGGGATGTGCCGGTGGCCGACCAGGGCATCTTGCTGGACCTCGATACCGAAGAAGATTACCAAAGGATGGCGGCGCGATTGGAACGAGAGGATATTCCCACGGACCGGGAGTGCCGCGCGCTCATGGTGCAGGTGCATCGGATGCCCGAAGCGGTCCGGCGCCACTGCGACGCCGTGGCTGCGGTCGCCATCGAATTGGCATCGGCCCTGGCACGCGCAGGCGTTTCCCTGGACCTCGACCTGGTGCGCAGTGCCGCCCGGGTGCACGATGTCGCCCGCGACCAACCCGATCACGCTGCCACCGGCGCGCGGCTGCTGGAAGATCTCGGATTCCCGAGGTTGGCCTCGGTCGTGCGGGTACACATGGACCTGGAGGTCGGGCCGAACCCTATTCCCGACGAAGCCGCAGTCGTCTTCCTGGCGGATAAACTGGTGGTCGGCCACCGGCTGGCGGATCTGGGCGAGCGTTTCGAACGGAAATTGTCCAAGTACGGAACAGATCCTCAGGCCGTGGCGGCCATCGAGAGGCGCAAGCGGTCGGCGCTGGCAATCCAGGCGGCCGTCGAACGCATCACCGGCCTCGGCATCCAGATTATCCTGCAACATGTGGATACCGATGGGGGCACGATCCAATGACTGCGAAACGAGACGCCGAAGGCGGGGACCGGACGATCTATCTGTTGCGCCATGGGGAACTGTTGCAGCCATCCGGCGGCAAGCACTATATCGGTCGCAGCGATCTTGCCCTGAGCCCTGTCGGCATGCACCAGGCCCGTCAATGGCAGGCGTTTTTCAGCGAGGCTGGTCTTTCCGACGTATTTTGCAGCGATCTGCAACGCTCTGTGCAGACGGCGCGGATTATCGCCGAGAGCCGCCGCCTGGAAGTCATCGCGCTGCCCGAGCTGCGCGAGGTGGACCTGGGGGCCTGGGAAGGACTCGCGTTCGAGACCGTGCGCGCGACAGATCCCCATGCCTATGCGAATCGCGGTATGGATCCGGCCGGGTACCGGCCGCCGTCCGGCGAATCGTTTGCCGATCTCCAGTCCCGGGTGATGCCGGCCTTCGAGCGCATTGCGACCCAATGCACCGGAAGCCCCCTGATTGTCGCTCATGCCGGCGTCAATCGGGTGATCCTCTGCCATCTGCTCGGAATGCCCCTGAACCATCTTTTTCGAATCGGCCAGGACCCTGCGGGGCTGAACATCATCGAAGCGCGGGCCGGTGGATTTCGGGTGCGGGCCGTCAACCTGCCCGTAGCGTGGCGGCTGCCGAGGGACGGTGAATCCGCCGGCTCAACAAGTTCATCCTGACCCGAGAGCCTTTCCCATCGACCAAATTTTGACTGCGCCGTCCGACAGCGACGTTTTACACGGCCATCCATCTTCCATCCAGCCAGCATGCTGTCATTTTTCATCGTTATTGGTAATTATAAGAAAATCAAATGATTGGAGAAAAAATGGCGTTGACTTCCTGGGGTGTTTGTCATTAGTGGGGTGTTGCTTTACCGCCATCTACAACAGGAGGTCGCGCATGCGTCATGCCATTTTTCCCAAGAAGACCTGGGTCATTTTTGGAATTTTCGTTTCATTCGCCACCCTTGCGTTTGCCCGGGGGGAGTGTACCCAGATATATGGCGACGGTGCGGTCACCATTCGCCTGGCGACAGGCAGCCCCGGTGAATTGGGGTTGATCGAGGTTCTGGCCAAGGCGTTCAACAAGACTCACGACACCCGCCTGTGTTGGAACAAGGCCGGTTCAGGCGCATCCTTGAAATTGCTGAAGGATAAAGCGGTCGATTTTATCATGGTACATGCACCGGCCGCGGAAAAGCAGGCCGTGGCCGAGGGATGGGCGACCAAGCGCCACCTGATCGGGTCCAATGAATTTTTCATCGTGGGGCCCGAAAACGATCCTGCCGGTATTTCATCTGCAACGAGCGCTGCCGACGCCTATGCCAGGATCGCCCGGGCAAAGGCCCCGTTTTTCTCCCGCGGCGACAATTCCGGGACCCATAAAAAAGAGCTGGCCATTTGGTCAAAAGCGGCCATCGAACCCTCGGGGGACTGGTATCTGACGACCCTTACCTTCATGATGGCGACCCTGAAAATGGCGGATGAAAAGCAAGGATACTTCATGACCGACAGCAGCACCTGGGTGGCGGCCAGGAAGGAGTTGAAAAACTTGAAGGTTTTGTTTCGGGGCGACCCTTTCCTGATCAACACCTACCACACGCTGTGCCAACCTTCGGGCGCGACCCCCGGCCAGGCATTGGCGGCGGCTTTCATCGACTTCGTGATCTCTGACCAGGGTCAGAAAATCATCAGGGAATACGGCGCCGAATTATATGGCGAAGGCCTGTACAACGATGCTGAATACGCCCGCCAGTACGATCATTGACAGACCTGACCCCATCGGCAGCCGAGGTGACCTATGAAAGCCTATATTGGTTTCGACGATACCGACCATCACGATTCACCCTATGGCACCGGCAAACTGGTCCGATGGTTTGAGGACGAACTGCCCGAGGGGAGCCGGTGCCTGGGGGTTGTCCGCCAGCAGCTCCTGGTTTGCGATGCCATTCCCTATACCTCCCATAACAGTGCGGCCTGCATGATCGTGGAGATGGCCGACCCGGCACTCCTGGACGCTGTGATCGACCGTGCCGTCGATCATATACAAACCCATTCCCTCCCAGGAAGTGATCCGGGGTTGTGTGCGGCAGCGGACGGCAGCACAGACCTGGGGGACCTCATGGACTTTGGACAGGCCTGCACCCATCGCATTGCCACTCAGAAGCAGGCCGTTCAGGCGGCGGCCAAGGTCCATCTGTCAGGCCACGGCGGAACCAGCGACGGCATCATCGGGGCGGCGGCGGCTGTGGGATTGACCTTGTCGGGCTGGTCGGGCCGTTTCGTGGAGTTGGGCCGACTGCGTGACTGGCCGGGGCAAACCACGGTCCTGGAATTGAGAGAGAGCGGCATCGATGTCGTGTCGGCCGATCGCGATACGCGGATACCGGCCCCGAGCGATACCGTCATCACCAAGGGCTGGCTGCGTCCCCGGCTCATTGCCCACCGGCCGGTTCTTTTCGTCTCCCCCAAGGGGCCCAATCTGTGGGAGAACATCCATGAAAAGCGCAAGAAAAACGGAACTCCCATAATAGAGGGCTCTCGCCTGAATTGATGCCGAGTCAGCCAGGCAAGGCACTTGCTTTCGGGCCTTAACCGGCTGCAATCATGCGCCGGAGCCGTTCAATTTTCTTTTTGCGATGCGTTTTGGAACGACGCGATAAATTTCAATAGCTTTTCCGCCTGGCTGTTCATGTAGTCGATCCAGTACGACAACACGTCCAAACCTTCCGGGGTAATCTGGTAGACCCGTTTGGCGGGACCCGCCCCTTCGGTCTCCCACTGCGACACGACCCAACCATTTTCTTCCAGCTCCCTTAAGTGGCGATAGATCATGCCCGGCGGCGCCTGGCCTTCAACGAAGCCGAATTTGGATATCTCCTGGATCAGCTCATAGCCGTAGGACGCCTTGCTTTTCAGGGCCAGTAAAATAGAAGGCTGGATGTATCGCTCCGCTTTTTTCGATCCGGGGTGTCGGGGTCTTTTTGTATTTCTTGACATAGATCCTTCAAGGATATATTTGTTTATAGAACATATAAAATAGTTAGAATTAACCCTAACGGAGGCGAAACGGCCATGGCAACCAAAATATTTGTCCGCGAACGGCGGAAAATCGAACAAGGCGAAAAAAAGCCCAGATTTCGGGTGGTTGGCATCAGCGGCGCGGATGTCAAGGTCTATGTAAAGCACGTCCGCAAAAAAGAGCTGGACCAGATCAGCGCCGAGACCGGTGCGGAAATCATTTATTTGAAGGCCGGAAGGGGCGACCAGACCGGCGGCGAAAAACCAGACTGATTTCACTGGAGCGGTTCAGGCTCTGCGCCCGGCTGCTTGTATCAGTCTTCATCTTTGTAAATGATGGTGCCGACATGCTTGCCCTCGAGTGCATCCAGGATGTGCTCGGGGTGTCTTAACGCGTCGATGATTTGAAGCTCTTTCAGACACTTGGCGCGTTGCAACAAGGTCAATAGCGGGCGCTCGACGATCAAGTCGTCCAAATCCAGATCGATCAGTTCCCGCGCCGAAATGCGGCTGAAAAAAGGCAGGCCGGCACGCTCGGATTCGGGAACTTTTTTGGGGTCCCTGTCGAAGAGCCCCTTTTCATCCTTGAGAAATATCAACGAACGGGCACCGATGTTTTCGGCCAGCAGGAACGCGCCGCAATCGGTGCGGTGTGGTGGTATGGATCCGTGCTCGGCGGGATGTTCAAAGAAACCATAGGGTGGAATGCCGTAGGTGATCGGCATGTATCCCAAACGGCAAAACATGGTCAACTGCTCCAGGTTATCGCCGTGACCGATTTTAACGCCGCCGTGTTTCGCCAATAGAACCGAGAGCATCTCCGCATTCTGCCAGGAGACTTTGTCGCCCAATTTGGAAAGGACACCGGTGGGCATTCCCAGATCCACGCCGATATTATAGACGTGCCGTGCCCGGGTGCCGCCCCCGGTCATGAGAAGAATCTTGTGTTTGTCCTTGGCCTTGATCAATGCGTCGAGGATCGGAAACAGCGCCTTGCCGCCGCGGTCCATGATGCTCTGCCCGCCGATCTTGATCACATTGATATCCGGGTGCATGCGGAAGTATTCGGCTGACTCGGTCCGTTTGAGTAATTCCTTGCTCACCAACGACTCCCCCATCAGCGGCGAATCGATATGGAGTCTTCCCTTTTCCGGTTCTTCCTTTATTAATTTGCCCATCTTCACCTTCCCGTTTTTGGTTTGATCCTTTGATTTTAGCCACAAATGTTAAAACGCCGAATCAAAATATATCACGAGTGTTTGCTCGTCAAAGCGTCTGTTGGATTTTCAGGGAATCTAATTGAATGCCATTCATTAAACCCGGCGTGGTTGGAACAGCTGGCCCTGGCCACCTGCCCCACCCACGCCTTCCATCTCCGTTGCCATGTGAATCATTCTTCAAAACAACTTTTGTAATGCATGCCCTCCGTGGTGATTCACATTGAGTTAGACCTCTGTTGGATTTGAAACGAAACATGTATCATCATTGACCCTGCGACGGGATCGCACACGGGATCATTTATGTAATAAATTCTCTTTATTCCTGGCGAATATGACCCTATAAAAGTTTTTATTCCCCTTTAACCCATCTGACAAGAAGGGTGATGCCATGATCATCGATGCACTGGATGGTAACCGACAACCCGTGGTGCGCCTGCATTTGTGGTTGGAAACAGAGAATGGCATTTTTTTCGGCCTGGGAAGGCTGAAGCTTCTGGAACAGATCCAAGCCGGGAAATCCCTGAGCGGCGCGGCCAAGGCCATGGGCATGAGTTATCGCGCGGCCTGGGGAAAAGTGAGAAAAACCGAGCAGGTGTTGGGCGTCGCGCTGATCGAAAAAAAAGCCGGCAACAAAGCCGGGTACCAGATCACAGAAGCAGGTTCACAGTTGGTCGTCTGCTTCCGCCGTTGGTTCCGGGAGGTCGAAGCGTATGCCCTGTCTCGGGCCAAGGAACTGTTGCCATGTGACCCGATCGCCTTTGAAGAGCCTTCCGACGCAGATCCGTCACACGTCTAGAAAAAACCTGCGCACCAGACCGTTCGCCCCTGACGGCATCGCTCCCGCCGATCCATCTCACCAGCAGAATCGTGAGTAAAATTGCGTTACTGTATTTTAAAAAGACCTCGAATAGTTAACGGCCTTCGCATGATTTCGTATTTATGCTAAACATAACATATTAAATTATTTGATGTTTTTAGGTTTCAAGGATTGACACTGCCGATGGCATTGTGTCAATTATGATATATCTGCTCGGGTTCCCCTGCACCTCCTCTTTCAAAATTCATTTCCACCGGCTCCACTATTTATAGATCACGAAACCGGGCCCGGTCCTTTCGCCCTTCGGCCCTAAGAAAGGAGGCAGCCATGCAAGTCAATCGACGTGACTTTATGAAGGTGAGCGGGGCGGGAGTCGTCGGCCTGTCCATGCTCCAACTGGGCGTGGACGTCAGGCCCGTGCGGGCCTATGCCGACACGCTCAAGATCGAAGGCGCCAAGGAGGTCGTCACCATTTGTCCATTCTGCTCGGTGAGTTGCCACGTCATCTCCCATGTCAAGGACGGCAAACTGGTCAGCACCGAAGGCGACCCGGATTATCCCATCAATCAAGGCGCCCTGTGCGCCAAGGGCGCCTCCATGCTCTCCATGACCCGTAACGAGCATCGCCTGACCAAACCCCTTTACCGGGCACCGGGCAGCACCCGGTGGGAGGAAAAGAGCTGGGATTGGACCTTGGAACAGATTGCCCAGCGCGTCAAGAAGGTGCGCGACAAGGACCTGATCCTCAAGGACACCAAGGGCAGGACCGTCAACCGGCTGGAGTCCATGTTCTTCATCGGTACCTCGCACGCCGACAACGAGGAGTGCGCTGCGGCCCACCAGATGGCGCGCGCACTGGGCATCGTCTATCTCGACCATCAGGCCCGTACCTGACACAGCCCCACTGTTGCGGCTCTGGGAGAGTCGTTCGGACGCGGGGCAATGACGAACCACTGGATCGATCTTAAAAACGCCGATGCCTTCCTCATCATGGGCAGCAATGCTGCCGAGCACCACCCCATCTCCTTCAAATGGGTCCTTCAAGCCAAAGACAAAGGGGCCGTGGTCATCCACGTGGATCCCAAATTTTCGCGCACATCCGCTCGTTCCAATTTTCACGTCCCCTTGCGGTCGGGCACCGACATCGCCTTTCTGGGCGGTATGATCAAGTACATCATCGACAACGAAAAGTACTTCAAAGAGTATGTCGTCGAATACACCAACGCCTCGTTACTGGTGAACAAGGACTTCGGGTTCAACGACGGCCTGTTCAGCGGTTTTGACGCCCAAAAGCGCCAGTATGACAAAACGAGTTGGTCGTTCCAGCTCGATGGCAACGGGGTTCCCAAGCGCGACAAGAGCCTGCAGGATCCTTCCTGCGTGTTTCAGCTGCTCAAGAAGCACTACGCACGCTACACCCTGGACAAAGTTTCCGCCATCACCGGCGTTTCGGAAGAGAATCTGCTCAAGGTCTACGAGGCTTACAGCGTCACAGGCACGGGCACCAAGGCCGGCACGGTGATGTATGCCCTGGGCTGGACCCAGCACACCGTGGGCGTGCAGAACATCCGATCGGCCTGTATGATCCAATTGCTGCTCGGCAACATCGGCATCCCCGGAGGCGGGGTCAACGCCCTGCGCGGCGAGCCCAATGTCCAGGGCTCCACCGACCACGCCCTGCTCTACCACATTCTGCCCGGCTACATGGCGACACCCATGGTCGACTGGCAGACTCTGGCCGACTACCACAAGGCCAACACGCCGGTCACCAAGGATCCCAAGAGCGCCAACTGGTGGCAGAACAAGCCCAAGTACGTGGTCAGCCTGCTCAAGGGCTGGTATGGAGAAAAGGCCACCGCCGACAACGATTTTTGCTATGATTTTTTGCCCAAACTCGAAAAGGGCGTGGACTACTCCTACATGTATCTTTTCGATCAGATGTACCAGGGCAAGGTGCGCGGCGGGTTCATCTTCGGTCTCAACCCCATGAACACCCTGGCCAACTCCCACAAGGCACGCGCCGCCATGGACCGCCTGGACTGGGTCGTCACCTCCGAACTGCACCACAGCGAAACCACCGACAACTGGCACCGGCCGGGCGTCGATCCCAAGTCGATCAAGACCGAGTACTTCCTCCTTCCCTCGGCGCACCGCATCGAAAAGGAGGGCACGATCAGCAATAGCGGCCGCTGGCTGCTCTGGCACCACAAGGCCATCGAGCCGGCGGGCGAGGCCAAAAACTTCGGTTTCATGCTCGTGGGGATGATGAACAAGATCCGCGAAAAGTACGTCAAAGAGGGCGGCAAGCTGCCCGAGGCCGTCACCTATCTCGATTGGCCGGCGAGCTATGACGCCGAAGAGTGGACCCGCCGCATCAACGGCTTCTTCCTGGCCGACGCCAAGGCTGGTAACAAAGAATACAAAAAGGGCCAGCTCGTGCCCAGTTTCGGCTTCCTGGCGGCGGACGGCACCACCTCGAGCCTCAACTGGCTCTATACCGGCAGCTTTACCGAGGAAGATGGCAACAAGTCCAAACGCCGCGATCCCAAACAGACGCCCATGCAGGAGAAAATCGGTCTCTACCCCAACTGGTCCTGGTGCTGGCCGGTCAACCGCCGCATCATTTACAACCGCGCCTCGGTGGACCCCAACGGCAAACCCTGGAACCCGGACAAGGCCCTCATCGCCTGGGAAGACGGCAAATGGGTCGGCGATGTGCCCGACGGCCCGTGGCCGCCAATGGCCGACGAGAAGGGCAAGTACCCGTTTATCATGCATGTTCATGGCTTCAGCCAGATCTTCGGCCCCGGCCGCGTCGATGGTCCTTTCCCAGAGCACTACGAGCCGGTGGAAACCCCGGTGTCTTCACATCCCTTCTCCGGCCAGCTGAACAACCCGATGTACAAGTTCGTCTCCAGCGACTTGGACAAACTGGCCAAGCCGGCCGATCCCGCCTATCCCATCGTGCTGACCACCTACAGCCTCACCGAGCACTGGTGCGGCGGCGGGGAGACGCGCAATGTGCCCAACCTGCTCGAGGCCGAACCCCAGCTCTACGTGGAGATGAGCCCCGAACTGGCCAAGGAAAAGGGGATTCAGAACGGCGACGGCGTGATCGTGGAGAACGTGCGGGGCAAGGTCGAGGCGATTGCCATGGTGACGGTCCGCATCCGGCCGTTCCAGGTCCAGGGCAAGACCGTGCACCTTATCGGCATGCCGTTCTGCTTCGGCTGGACCACCCCCAAATGCGGCGATTCGACCAACCGTCTCACCCCGTCGGTGGCCGATCCCAACACGACCATTTTTGAACTCAAGGCGTGCCTGGTCAATGTGCGCAAGGCTGCCCAGTTGACCGAGATCGCCTGACACTTGACTCCGGGCGGGCCGGTCCCGCCCGTTGAACATAAGGAGGAAGCGCCATGTCCAAGGCATTTTTCATAGATACCTCGCGCTGCACGGCCTGCCGCGGCTGCCAGATCGCCTGCAAGGAGTGGAAGGAGCTGCCGGCCAATCCCACCAAACAACGGGGCAGCCATCAGAATCCACCCGACCTCAACCCCAACAACTACAAGGTCGTTCGTTTCAGCGAATACCTGGAAGACAATCGGATCCATTGGAACTTTTTCCCGGATCAATGCCGGCACTGCCTCGAACCGCCTTGCAAGGCAGAGGCCGACAATTACGAAGAGGGCGCCGTGGTTCAGGACACGGCCACCGGCGCAGTTGTTTTTACGGATAAAACACGGAAGATTTCCGGCGAGGGATTCGAGAGCATGCGCTCGGCCTGCCCCTACGATATTCCCCGCCGCGACCCGGCCACAGGCCTGATCAGCAAGTGCAACATGTGCCACGAGCGGGTCGTACGCGGCCTTCTGCCGGCCTGCGTCAAGGCCTGCCCCACGGGCGCCATGAATTTCGGCGAACGGGCGGACATGCTCCTCCTGGCCGAGCAGCGTCTGGCGGATCTTCGCAAGGATTACCCCAAGGCGATGCTGGCCGACCCCGAAGATGTCAGCGTCATCTACCTGCTCGTCGACGCTCCCGAAAACTATCACGAAAACAGCGTGGCCCATCGATTCCAGCCGCCCATGGACCGCAAGATATTCCTTTCCATGCTGGGACGTCCGCTGCGCAGAAGCGTTGGCGCCATCCTCAAACTCTGAGACGGCGGGCCTCGTCCGGTGTGATTCTCCGGGCAAGGCCTGTGTCGTCTTTCAGGTCATGCCCTGGGGGGCCCGTTCAAGTGCGGGCCGCCGGGGCATGACCGTCGCAAAGGAGCCGCCATGCCGCCTGCCATTCCAGCTGTCGCCGAAGTCGAACAACGCATCGACCGAGTGGTCGAAACCATTGCGGCCAAACGGCCCATGCTGCAGAGCGTGGTACAGCCGTTTGCCGACCTTTACAAAGAAAGGGCCCGCCTGGTCTGCAGCTTGAGAGCAGAGTTGAACACGCCAGCCCTCGATGACTTCGGCGGCCGACTGGACGACGGCGCGCCTCTGCTTTCCAGCCTCTCTTTGGGCATCCTCGAGCCGGCATTGAGCCGTGCCTTCGTTGCCTTGATGCCTGTCTTGAAAACGGGCTTTCCGGCCATGGCCGGCGACTTCGACCGTATCATGGCCGCCCATGGCCGCGGCGGCCTGGACCTCGTGACCCTGGCCGATATCTATCTGGGGCGCACCGTCACATCCCATTCGGATCACCCGGACGAACCGCCGGCCCTCGGATTCGTCATCCATATGGCACTTTCGGCCGTGCTCCAGGCCCTGGCGCCCCTCTTGCGTGCCCAAATTCAGGAAGACTCATGGCATCACGGCTTTTGCCCCATTTGTGGATCGTTGCCCGCCATCAGTTACCTATCCAAGGCCGAGCCATTGGGCTCCGAGTATCTGGTGGGCGGCGGCGGCCAGCGCTATCTGCACTGTGTCCTGTGTGGACACGATTGGCGGGTGCACCGCAACTTGTGCGCGGTCTGCGAAAAAGAAGATACCGAGATGAAGCTGTACTTCACCGTGCCGGAAGAACCCGGAGAGCGGATCGATGTCTGCCACCATTGCCACCACTATCTTCCGTGCATCGATCTGCGGGAAACAGGCACGTTGCCCCACCTGGACACCGCCTGCGTGAGCCTGGCCCATTTGGACATGCTCGCCCAGGAAAAAGGGTATACCCCAATGGTCCTCATGCCGTGGAATACCTTTCAGTAGTCCCCCGCCTCACACCAATTTCGGGCGCCTTGATGTTGAGCCTCTTAGGGCGACGTCCGGCAACGACGTTTCACGCATCCTGAGTGCCGACTCGCTTCCAAAGTTTTCTCGGGCGATTTTATATCAAAATTGACATAAGTGATACGGTATGCTATCTGCGGATGTCGTTCGTATGAAGCGGCCAATGGATTCATATATCCAATAATAACCAAGGATAACGTATCATCCTATGAGAATCGCAGGGAAGGTCCATCCCACAGGTGATTGGGTCCGGGATTCCAAGGGCACAACCCACTGCTTTGATGCCTTCATGGAGCGGATCACCGCTTTCCATGGGTATCCGGCGCCTGGGCTCGTCATTGGCGGCAAGATGGTCGATCTGGCGCTCAGCGCCATGCCATCCGGCTGCCTGTTCGACGCTATCGCCGAAACCGGCCATTGTCTGCCGGATGCCATTCAGATGCTGACGCCCTGCACCGCCGGCAACGGCTGGCTCAAGGTGATGGATCTGGGCCGGTTTGCCCTGGCCTTGTATGACAAGTACAGCGGCATCGGCGTGCGCGTGTTTATCCATACCCACAAAGTGGCCGCCTGGAAAGAGATCGACAGTTGGTTTTTCAAGCGCAAACCCAAGGCCGAACAGGATAGTGGCGCATTGTTGCGAGAGATCCGACAGGCCGGTGAAAAAATTCTGCAAATGGAGACCATCCGCGTTCAACCGCGGCTGATGGTCAAAGATTCGGTTGGAACCAGGGGGATTTGCCCGCAATGCGGTGAGTCCTATCCGCTGAAGCACGGATCGGCTTGCCGGGCGTGCCAGGGTTTGTCCCCTTACACGACGGCCTGATGTCGAACAAAGGAGCGACAATGGAAAATATTTATACGATCTGCGGTATGTGTACGGTGCGCTGCCCGGCCATGGCACGGGTGGAAAACGGCCGTATCGTATCGCTTCAAGGCAATCCCCATGTTTCGGCCATGTCCGGCGGCCTTTGTCCCCGCGGCAGCGCGGGAAAGGCCCTGGTGGCGGACAACGAACGGCCCCAAACCCCACTGATCAGGGAGGGGGCGAGAGGTGAGGGCCGCTGGCGCCGGGTCAGTTGGGACGAGGCACTGGATTACACCTGCGACCGGCTCAAGTCGGTGATCGCCGAACACGGTGAGCGTACCGTGGCCATGACGGATCGCGGCGGTCCGTTCCGGGACATGCACCGCGCACTGCTGCGCGGCATAGGCTCCCCCAACTACTGCAACCACGACGGTTCCTGTGCGCGGAACGTCCAGCATGCCAATTTGTCCCTGACCGGGCTGGGCCGCAAGGATGTGGTTTATGATTATGCCCACGCACGCCATGTGGTGCTGCAGACACGTAATATCTTCGAAGCGGTGGATGTCCAGGAGGTCAACACCCTCATGAAGTCCCTGGACAAGGGATGCCGACTGAGCGTGATCGATATCCGGGCCAATATATCGTCGACCAAGGCGCATGATTTTTTCATGGTGCGGCCGGGAAGCGATTATGCCTTCAATTTGGCGGTCATCCATGTGCTGCTCAAGGATCGTTTATACGACGCCCGGTATGCGGCACGATATATCGAGGGCATGGATGCGCTCAAGTCGTTTATCGAGCCGTACACCCCGGAGTGGTCCGAAACCGAGACCGGTGTCGACGCCGACCGTTTGAGAGATTTTACCCATCGCCTGGCTGCCGCCGCGCCGGCGGTGATCTGGCACCCCGGCTGGATGACGGCGCGGTATCGCCATTCGTTCTACGTGTGCCGGTCCATCTACATCATCAACGCGCTGCTGGGCGCATACGGGACCAAGGGTGGATTGCCGCTGACCAATACGCCGAAGGACGTGGGCCGCAAGGGGCTGAAAAAATTCATGGATCTCTATCCGGCCCCCAAAGAGAAACGGGCCGACGGCGTCGGATGGCGGTATCCGCACTTCGACAAGGGGCCGGGAATGGCCCATTTAATGTACAAGGCCATGGAGACCGACGACCCCTATCCGGTCAAGGCCTATATCGCCTATCGCCACGACCCGCTCATGGGGTTCCCGGATCCCGACCACCTGAAACGGATTTTCGATCGCCTGGATCTGTTGGTGTCGGTGACCTTCAGCTGGTCGGATACGGCCTGGTACAGCGACGTGGTTCTGCCCCTGTCGACCTACCTGGAACGTGAGTGCGTTCTGGCCTGTAAAAATACGCTCCGGCCCTACTTTTTCAGGCGTCAGCGGGCGGTGGAGCCTTGTTACGACACGCGAGCCGACTGGCAGATCGTGGGCGGCCTGGCCCGGCGCCTGGGTTTGCCGCAGCTCGACTATGAAAATGTGAACGACATCTGGCGGTTTCAACTGGAAGGGACCGGCGTGACGATCGAGGATTTCGATGCCACGGGTCTGGTGCCGCTGTGCGATGCACCGGTCTACCGGGATCGGGACAATCTCAAGTTCAAGACGCCCAGCGGAAAAATCGAGATGGTCTCGGAAAATTTAGAAAGCAACGGCATCGCTTCGCTGATGCCCTATACGCCGGTCGAGCGCCCGTCCCAAGGCATGTTCCGCCTAACCTTCGGCCGGTGCGCCATGCACACCCAGGGACATACGGTGAACAATCCGTTGCTGTTCGAGCAGGTACCGGAAAACGTGCTCTGGATCAACATCGATGCCGCCGGGCAACTGGGTATCGAGGATGGAGAGCGGGTAGCGGTGTCCCAGAACGGCTATTCGGACACGATCGTGGCCAAGGTGACCGATGCGATTCATCCCGAAGCCGTTTTTCTCCTGCATGGGTTCGGGCACACCCTGCCGGTGGAGAGCCGTGCCAAGGGGAAGGGGTTGGCGGACAATAAATTCATGCAGGGCGGGCTGGATCTGTGGGACCCGGCCGGCGGGGCCGTCGCTTTGCAGGAGCATTTCGTCAGCGTACATAAGGTGCAGGAAGAAAACGTGGCGTTGGCCAGAGCCATCTGACCGATATCGCCCTGGCGTGTTGCAACCGCCCGTCCGGCTGTGAGGCGGACGAGCAGAAAGGATCATCATGACGCAGCAGAAGATGATGATAAACGGACACGAGGTTCTCTTTTCCCCGGGCCAGACCATTCTCGAGGCGGCCGAGGCGGCGGGTATCTGGATTCCAACCCTGTGCCATCTGAAGGGAACCACGCCCACCGGGGCCTGCCGCATCTGCGTGGTCGAGGTGGCCGGCGCCCGTACCCTGCCCACGGCCTGCAGCACACCCGCAACGCCCGGTATGGAGGTTCAGACCGAATCGCCGCGCGTGATCGAGGCGCGGCGCTTGATTCTGGAATTGATGCTCTCCTCGGGCAATCACAATTGTGCCGCTCTCAACGGCGGCGATGGGGATTGGACCGGCTTTCAGCTGGGCGTTCAGGACAGCGACGGTTCCAGCGAGCTTTGCCCGGTGTGGGGAGACTGCAAGCTGCAGGACCTGGCGTTCCGCTATCAGGTCAAGGTGGGACGCTTTCAACCCCATGAGGGCGCTTATCCCCAGGAGTTGGCCAATCCGCTGATCGTCAGGGATTTTTCACGTTGCATCCTGTGCGGGCGCTGCGTGCAGGCCTGTAACGAGGTTCAGGTCAACCGGGCCATCAGCTTCGGGTACCGGGGCGCCCGAAGCAAGATCGTCGCCGCCGGTGATCGGCCTCTGGCCGATTCGGAATGCGTCTTTTGCGGTGAATGCATTCAGGCCTGCCCGGTGGGTGCCCTGGTGGAGAAAAAGGCGCGCTATCGTTGGCGGCCGTGGGAGACCACGACCGTCCGCACCACTTGCCCTTACTGCGGCGTGGGATGCCAGCAGTTGCTGCACGTCAAGGGCGGGCGCATCGTCAAGGTGACCGGGGTGGAGGGGGCCGAGCCCAACCAGGGGCGCTTGTGCGTCAAGGGGCGTTTCGGCTATGACTTCATCTATTCCGAGGATCGGGTCAAGACGCCGCTGATCCGGGAAGGGGGCGATTTCCGTGAGGCTTCCTGGGACGAAGCCCTGGATCTGGTGGCTTCCAGGTTCAAGGAAATCATCGCTGCCAACGGGTCGGATGCGGTGGCCGGGGTGAGCTGCGCGCGCAGCATCAATGAAGACTCATACCAGATGCAGAAGCTTTTCCGGTCGGTGTTCAAGACCAACAACATCGACCATTGTGCCCGTACTTGACATGCTCCGACGGTCGCCGGGCTGGCGACCACGTTCGGTTCAGGGGCCATGACCAACTCGTTCAACGAATTCGCGCGGGCCAGGATGTTCCTGGTGATCGGTTCCAACATGACCGAAGCCCATCCCGTGGCTTCCACCTTTGTCAAGAATGCTGTGTTGAAAGGGGCCAGGCTGATCGTGGTGGATCCGCGGCGGCACAAGCTGGCCGATTGCGCTGAACTGCACGTGCCCATCCGGGTTGGCAGCGATATCGCCTTTCTCAATGCCGTGATGCACGTGCTCATCGCCCAAGGCTGGTATGACAAGAAATTCGTCGATTCCTGCACCGTGGATTTCGATAAGCTGGCCGCCACAGTGTTGCGCTATACCCCCGAATACGCTGCCGACATCTGCGGCGTCTCGGCGGACATGATTCGGGATGTGGCCCGGCGCATCTCGTCGGTCAAGCCCATGATGTTGTGCTACACCCTGGGCATCACCGAACACACCTGCGGTACCCGCAACGTGATGAGCACGGCCAACCTCCAGATGCTGCTGGGCAACATGGGGGTCGAGTGCGGCGGGGTCAACCCCCTGCGCGGGCAAAACAACGTACAGGGTGCCTGTGACATGGGCGCGCTGCCCAACGTGTTTCCCGGCTATCAGAAAGTCGGCGACCTGGCCTTGCGGTCCAAGTTCGAAAAGGCCTGGGGCGTGCAAGGATTGCCGGCCCACAACGGATTGATGATCCCCCAGATGATGGAAGGGCTGGTCAGCGGCCAGGTTCGCGCCTTCTATATCTTCGGCGAGAACCTGGCCAACACCGAGCCGGACATCCACAAGGTGGAGCACGAATTGGCCTCGGCCGAGTTCCTCGTGGTGCAGGACATTTTTTTAAACGAGACCACCCGTTTTGCCCACGTGATATTGCCGGCAGCCGCCTGGAGCGAAAACGACGGCACCTTCACCAACAGCGAGCGGCGGGTCAACCGGGTCCGCACGGCCAGTCCGGCGCCGGGCGAGGCCAAGCCCAACTGGTGGATTTTCCAACAGATCGCCAAGCGTTTCGGGCACCAGTGGACCTCCAACAGCGCCAGGGAGATTTGGGACAACGAAGTGTCGGTGCTGGCCCCCCAGCTGTGCGGCATCAAGTACCATCGGCTCGAGGGCGACGGGCTGCAGTGGCCCTGCCCGGACGAAAATCATCCGGGCACCTGTTTTCTGCATAGAGACGGCCACTTCACCTGTGGCCTGGGAATCTTTACACCGGCCGAATGGACCCCGCCGGCCGAGGTGCCCGACGACACCTATCCGCTGGTGCTCAGCACCGGCCGGCGGTTGACCCACTACCACACCCGTACCCAGACCGGCCGCTGCGAAGGGCTCAACGATATCCTGGGCGAGGAGACGGCCGATATTTCGCCGGCGGACGCCCAAGCCCTGAACATCGCCCACGGCGAAATGATTCGCGTGGCCTCGCGGCGGGGAGAGATCAAGGTCAAGGCCAACGTGACCGACGCGGTGCCCCAGGGGATGGTGTGGATGGCCTTTCATTTCAGGGAGGCCAATGCCAATTGGCTCACCAATGCCGCCTTCGACGAGATCACGATGACGGCCGAGTACAAGGCCTGCGCGGTACGCATCGAAAAATTGACCGATCCGGCATCCATGGCCCGCGTTTGACCCTGCGGATAGCAGTCGCCGCGGCTCGAACGCCATCGCCGTCAGGTCATTCATGTCCGGCAGCACATCCAAGCACCGGCCGATAGGATCACCGTCCTATCGGCCGGCACATCATTTCCAACTCCTTCCTGAATCATCGTGAGTCGATCGATTTTTTTTGAGGCAGCTTGTACCATTTGTGCCTGAATTCTGTTACATTCCCCTGCAACGCTGAAAGAGCGCCCGATACAACCAGGTGCGCTGACGATCCCAAGGAGTGCCCATTCCATGGTTGAACCCATCTATTTGGATTACAACGGCACCACCCCACTCGATCCGGAAGTGATCGCGGCCATGCGTCCATTTTTGGAGAGAGAATTCGGTAACCCCTCCAGCTCGCACTGGTACGGCATCAAGCCCAAGCAGGCCGTGGAGGGCGCCCGGCGGCAGGTGGCCGGGCTGCTCAACTGCCGGCCGGACGAGCTTTTTTTTACTTCGGGGGGCACCGAATCCAACAACCATGCCATCAAAGGTATCGCCCGGTCGATGAAGTCCCAAGGCCGGCATATCGTCACCAGCGCCTTCGAGCATCCGGCGGTGCTCGAGGTTTGCCGCTACCTGGCGGCCGAAGGATTCGAGACCACCTGCGTGCCCGTGGACGACCAGGGGATGGTGGATCCCGGGGAGGTGGAGAGAGCACTGCGGCCGGACACGATCCTCGTGACCGTCATGCATGCCAATAACGAGGTGGGCACCGTGCAGCCCATCGCCGAGATTGCCGCCATAGCCAGGCGCCATGGTATACCCGTGCACACCGATGCGGCCCAGTCCCTGGGCAAAATACCGGTCGACGTGCAGGCCTTGGGCGCGGACCTGCTTTCGGTGGCCGGTCACAAGCTTTACGCGCCCAAGGGTATCGGTGCGCTGTATGTGCGCCGGGGGCTGCAGCCCGAAAAATTCTGCCACGGCGCCGGCCAGGAGCGTGGCTGGCGCGCCGGCACGGAAAATGTTCCGTTCATCGTGGCCCTGGGCAAAGCGTGCGAGATTGCGGGGCGTGATCTGCCCGCCGGCATGGGGCACCTTCAGGCCATGCGCGACCGCTTGCATCATGGCATCGCCGACGGCCTGACCGGCGTGCGCCTCAACGGCCATCCTGACCGGCGGCTGCCCAACACGCTCAGTCTGGCGTTTCGCAATCTGGGGCCAACCGCATTCTCGAGGAGATCGGCCTGGAAGTGGCCGCCTCGGCCGGCGCCGCCTGTCACGCCGATACGGTGTCCATTTCCCACGTGCTCGAGGCCATGCAGCTGCCCATGGATTGGGCCAAAGGCACCCTCCGGTTTTCGGTGGGCCGCATGACGACGGCTGAGCAGATCGACCGCGCCGTGTCGGTCGTGACCACCGCCGTTCGTAAGCTTCGCGAAGCCTAGTCGGCGGTTTTATTTATGATTTTGAACCCAATGTGATTAACTTAAGCGGATGTTGCGGGCGGGCGTAAAGCCCGCCCCTGCGAGGTTTGGGCTGTAATAGAGCCATTCGCCATAAAAAGGGGGCGTAGGGGCGGGGTTTATCCCCGCCCGTATGGAAACCTGAACGTCTTAAGTTAACGGCATTGATTTTAAACCCATATCTCATCTTAACCAGCAGGATTGATTATGGGGACCGACAAACCTAACCCAACTTCGGATCAGGATCAGGCCGTGATCGAAGGGGAACGCCTGAAAATCCTCTTGCAGATGGCCGGCGCAACCGCCCATGAACTCAACCAGCCTCTGGTAGAGCTCATGGGCTATATCGACCTGTTTGCCTTTGATCGCGATGATCCGGTCAAAATGGACTCGCATCTGGACAAAATCAAGGCGGCCGGTCACCGCATTGCCAAGATCGTTCAAAAGATCCAGGCCATTCGGCCGGACCAGGCTGAGCCGGCCGGGTCAGACGTCAAGATTGTTTCGTTCGATCGACCCATCGACTTGCTGATCATCGAAGACCTGGATTCGGACTATGAGCGTATCGTCGCCGCGCTTGCCGGGGAGGAGAGGATTCATATCAGCCGCGCACGCACCTTTGAGGAGGCGCTCGGTAAACTCGCCGAAAACACCTTCCATCTCATGATCCTGGATTATTTGTTGCCTTGGGGAAACGGCCTGGCATTTCTCACCGATCTTGAACGAATGCGAATCGATATACCGGTGATCTTCAGCACCGGGCATGGAGACGAGATGGTCGCGGCCCAGGCCATTCAGCTCGGGGCCTATGACTACCTGCCCAAGTCGCACCTGGATCGGCCCAACCTGCTGCGCGTCATCGCCCATACGCTGGAAAAGCACCGGCTCAGAGCCGAGGTGAATCAGGCCATGGAAAAAATGGCCGAAATGTCGGTGCGTGACGATTTGACCGGGCTCTTCAACCGGCGTTATATGAACGAATCGTTGGAAAGAGAATTCTCACGTGCCCGGAGGTACGACAACGATCTTTCCTGCTTGCTCATCGACATGGATTTTTTCAAGCAGATCAACGATGCCTACGGCCATATTTTCGGAGATGCCGTGCTCAAGCAATTTGCCGGCCTCATGAAAGCGAAGGTCCGTGAGAGCGATCTTTGTTTCCGCTACGGTGGAGAAGAATTTCTGGTTCTGCTGCCCAACACGGATATCGAGGGAGCCCAAAACACCGGTGAGAAACTGCGAAGTGCGACCGAAGCCTATCTTTTCAGGGACGGGGAAAACCAAATCCACACCACGATCAGCGTCGGCTGCGTGTCCCTCAGGCTTCACCAGCCTCCGGATGTCCGCAGCATGCTGGCCTTGGCCGACAAGGCGCTCTACCGCGCCAAGGCGGAAGGCCGCAACCGCCTGATCGTCTACATGGAAACGCCCGGGGATATGTTTCAGGGCGAAAAGCAGGATGTGGACATGGCCTTCGTCCGCGAGCGGATGACCGCCATTCTGGAAAAGAGCAAAAAGGCCTCCTTGAATGCCCTCGCATTGCTGCTCGATCAGCTGGGGGCAGCCCGATTCAAGGCGCACAATCACCAGTCCCTGGCCCAGATCGATTGGATGGGAGGGCGCCTGCACCTCTCCGGCGCGATGATCGAAACGATCAAGCGGGCCGCCATGTTGCACGACCGGTTGAAGATCCTGATTCCCGAGTCGGTGATCGGCAAGAACGGCCCATTGAATGCGGAGGAGTGGGCCTGCATCGAAAACCATGCCACCGTGCTGGCCGAAGTAGCCGGCCTGTTCGAATTTTTTCGCGACGAACGGGACATTCTGCTCCACCACCAGGAACGCTATGACGGTACCGGCTATCCGAATGGACTGAAGGGCGAAGAGATCCCGCTGGGAGCCCGCATTCTGGCCATTGCGGACGCCGTTACCGCCATGATGTCGGAAAGACCCTATCGCCCACCGTTGACCGGTCGACAGATCGTCAAAGAGTTGCGGCAGAATGCCGGCACCCAATTCGATCCTCGCATCGTCGATATCTTCCTGGATGCCCTGGCGGAGAATCCCGCGGCGGCGCTTTCCCATGCCGATATGCCGGTTTAAGCCCGGGTACTGGAAAATGGCAAGGTCCGGCGCGCCCTTCCATTTAAGCGTTGCATCATCCTCTTTTATGCTGCCGATGGATCGTTTCGCCCCATGGAAAGGTGCGGGCTATCGCCATCGGGCGGCCCGACGGCATGGAGGGTGCGCGGCTGGCGGAACCCCTTCAATTCACAGATGAACGTCCGGTGGACGCGCACCCTGTTTTTGATCCGGTCATAGAGGGGGGCCGAAACAACCACTTCACCGGGTTTGGCTTCGCCCTGGATGCGCTGGGTCAGGTTGACTTCGGCGCCGACAATGCCGAATTTGGCGCGCTCCCTGGAACCGATATTGCCCACGATGGCCGGACCGGCGTTCAATCCGATACCGATGGCGATCGGCGGCAGGCCCTCTGCGATCATCTCCTCGTTGACATGGTGCAACCGGTGGTGCATCTCGAAGGCGCAGGATACGGCAGACGAGGCCATGGCCGCCATGTCGCGCTCCAGGGGGTCGAAAAGGGCCAGAATGCCGTCACCGACAAAATCGACCACCACCCCCTCCTTGTCTTTGATGATATCGATGATGTGGGCAAAGTAGCGATTGAGCAGCTGCACCGTCTGTTCGGGGGTGAGCTGTTCGGACAGCCGCGAAAATCCCCGGATATCGGCCATAAAAATGACCACGTCTCTTTTTTGGCCTCCCAGAAGCTGCATTTCAGGCCGTTCGAGCAGACGTCGGGCCACTTCGTGGTCCACATAGCGGCCAAAGGCCGTGCGGATCATATCCCTCTCGTGCAGGCCCGCAATCATCTGGTTGAAGGCATCCCCGAGCTCTGCAAATTCGTCTTTGCCGCTCACCACCACCCGGACGCCGAAATTGTCCTTGGCTACATGGCGGGCCGCTGCAGTGAGGGTCTGGACCGGCTTGGCGATCTCCATGGCGATAAAGAAGCTGACCAACACGCCGAGGACGATCCCCACACCTGCAAATTCCAGCATGACCCGCCGGATCTCCTGGACGAAACCGAGCTGGGCGTCGAGAGATCGGGCAATGGCAAAGGCCGGTATGCCGGTTTCCGCCTGAATGCCGATTTTTAAAAACAGGAACCTTTCTCCGGCGATGGCGTGCATCTGCGGCACGGTGCTGGAGATGGTGTCCAACACCGGCCGTGATAAAGCCGTTGGCGCGTTTCCCGTGGGCATGGCATCGAAGGCCGGACCCGCCGATGACACGATGGCGTTGTCGGACAGCAGGGCGATGTCGGCCCCGCTCAGGCGTCGCAGTTTGGCAAGATCCGTTGCGGTCCAGGGCATGCCGACAAAGACGACCCCCAACATTTCGCGGAATTCGTTGGGGCCGATCATCAATGGCAGGGCGATGATCTGATGGTAGTTGCGGCCGACGCGCATGAAACCATGGGCGATCGAACCGTTGAAGCTGCTTTTCAGCTGATCGTTCGAGGCCAGCACCGCCGCGATGTCCGGTTTTAGGGGGTTGTTGGCCCGGATCAAACCCCGGCTGTCCGCCGCGCCGAGCACGGAGAGCTGCGGGTAACTGGGCAGGATTTCGTTGAGCACGATGTCGTCGCAGGTCAGACGGTCCAGTCGGGCGTCGGTCAGGATGGTGCGCATCAATTCACCGCCCGACACCGCTCTGGCCAGTTCCTGGAGACGCACGTTGCGTTCTTCGATCAGGTCGGCGACGATCTGGCGGGTGGATTGCAAGTCGATCTTGATGCCCCTTATCGCCTTGGCTTCGATCCGGCGCTGGAGGACAAAGAAAGTGCCTGCCAGCACGCCGATCACCACAGCTGTGATGGTGAGCGCCAGTTTGTATTTAAAAGGAAAATGAAAACCGATCGTTTTAATAGTAGCCATCCTGTTGGAAGTCAGTGGCGTCGTAGCCAGGGACAGGCCATGGGGATACAGGCGTTTCGACGGCCGTTTTCACGCTCTGCAACTCTAAGGATACAGATCGATTCCCGGTGCCGATATCCACAAAGAGCGTGGCATTGCCCCCGAGGATGTGCCACGCCCGCAACCGATGCCGGCCGGACGGTACGTCGGCAATGCGGAAAAACCCCCTGTCGTCGGTCACCGCAAAATATCGGTTGGGCACCACATATACATCGGCGATCATGCTCTGGTGAATATCGCAATAGACGGGGTGGGGGCCGACCTCGTGGAGAACCACGCTGCGGGATTCTCCTTGTCCATAGCGCGACAGGCTGAATGGCTCCGTGGGATGGGGCGAAAAAACGGTGTGCTGGTAGATGTCCGAGTTTTCGAAACGAATTGATTGTCCCTGAACGGCCGGCAACAGGCGCGGTGTGAATTTCTTGGCCTGCTGGTCCATGACCGCCTCCCCGACCGGTTCGGTAAAGAAACCTTCCAGATACACGATCGCGTGGGCATGGCTTTTCAATGGGCTTTGGCCGGACTTGTCCATGACGACGATCCATCCGTCGATGTCGGCGGCCTCGGAGAAAACGGACGAGAGGATCATTAACAATGACAAGAGCGCGATTCGCATGACATCCTCGCTAGTGCCGCCATATCATAGGAGACCGGTTCCCTCACGGCCTGTGATCAGCGACGTCATTAAACTGAATAAGATCGAATGGCCGTTCGTCAAAGAGCGGCCTTCGCCCCTATTCATATTTTCGGGTTTTTGGCATTCTTGCTGTTTCGGATAGCTCGGGCCCGGACTGGTGCGGTCTGATACCGCAACGAACGAGACGACACGTGTGAAGCTGACTTCCAGCGGAATGATGGCTATGCACTAAATAAATACCAGCAGGTTGCCCGGCATGGGGAACCCGCAGGTAGATGGAGGAGGCGCGACGTGTCGATAGAAAGAGTTTAGGTGGTCTTGTCGTCTTCGATTTTGTCTTGTTTCTTTGCCTCTTTTTCACGGGTGGCATCGCGGAAGTTACGGATGGCTTTGCCCATTCCGCCCCCGATTTCCGGTAATTTGCCGGCACCGAAAATGATCAGAATGATCACCAAAATGATTATCAGTTCGGGAATTCCGATACCAAACATACTGTTCTCCTTATTGTCGCCGCTGTATGGGGGGTATGCCGTCGAGTCTATGCGTGCCCAGGTAACCGCTAATCACACGTATGACCATCGGGTCCCAATTCAACCACAAGTCTGCGAAACTCTTTTGAGTGTGTATATCGATCGACGGCACCCTGGTATTCGATCCATGCGTGCCAAGCCTTGAGCCAATCGTGATTATGCCAATAGGCCTCGGGATTGCCTTTGCCCTGCAGGCGGTGAATATAATCGATATATTCTTCTGCGCATCCGCTGCAGAAATGGTACGGGGTCTTTGGCTGTTCTGTTGTCTTTCTCGGGTCTATACCTAAGGGCGTGCCACAGCGTTCGCATTTGGACGGGCAGTGACTGCACTGAAACACCTTCCGAACGGCCATGATCTTTTGCTTGTGCAGCATGGCGGCCTTTTGCTCGGCATTGAGCTTCAGTTTGTCGTCCAATGAAATGACCTTGCTCATGAATGCTCCCGGGGCCTGGTGGATATTGAATTTTAAGGCCAAAATATATCACCGCCATCCGGGGGTGTCAATCAACGGAAACTCGGCATCATCGATATCCTCTTGGCGCCATACACCTTGTCTGGCATGGTCGCCTATGATACAGTCGCGCCCCGAATGCCTGATAATCAGTGCCTATCCACAAATGGCCAATTTGCCCGATATCGGCGTTGCACGAAAAATTAGATCCTCGGAATATAAGCCATATGCCTGCGGTTAAATTTTTCGTGCGCCTTGATCTCGACCCAATTTGCCTGTTTGTGGACAGGCACTGATTAAGGAACAAGAGACCCAATGCGGTCTCCCTCGATTGAGTTTTCAACATAAGAGATCCAAGTCAGGAAATGGATATGAAGACACTAAAGAATCCACCGGAAGGGCGGGCCATGCTCATCGGGAGTCAGCCGTTGCGCGACCATGGCGAGGCCACCCGGCTGGTTTTGAAATACGTACCGGAGATCCCCAACTGGGTGCAACTTCCGTTGTTCAGAAAAGAGGGCATGGTGGCCCAGTTCGTGGATGGCATGCCCGGTCTCGTGCGCGGCGCCGAGCGAACTTTTATCGACGTGACAGCGGAAAATTTCGGTGAAGAGATGGCCGCCTTTTTCGAGGCTTATCTCGCCGTTGCCGAACACGGCGATCGGCTGGACGACAGCCGTTTCGCCCTCGGCACGGATGTCGCCGCCGGTTTTTTTACCCTCTTGGAAAGTCTGCGCGATCGTTCCGACCCTCTCTTCGCGGTCAAGGGACAGATCACCGGGCCGATCACCTTCTGTACCTCCCTGACCGATCAGGATCGGCGTGCCGTTTTTTACAACGAGGCCGTGCGCGAGGCAGCGGTCAAGATGCTGGCCCTCAAGGCGGCCTGGCAGGCCCAGCGCCTCGGCGAGGTCGGTGCCCCGGTCATCATCTTCATAGACGAACCCGTCCTGGCCAGTTATGGTTCCTCGGATATGATCAGCATCTCCAGGGATGACATCGCAGGTTGCCTCAAGGAGGTGATCGACGCGATTCACCAACAGGGCGGCCTGGCCGGTGTGCATGTGTGCGCCAACACCGACTGGTCCCTGCTCCTCGACTCGGATGTGGACGTGGTCAATTTCGATGCCTATGGCTATTTCGACAAATTTATCCTCTATGGCGATGCGCTCAGACCTTTTCTGGCCTCTGGCCGCTATCTGGCCTGGGGGCTGGTGCCCACCTCCCAGGCCGATCAGGTGGCGGCGGCCACCGGCGAAAACCTCTATGCCCTGTGGCAATCGTGCCTGCAACGGCTCGGTGCCATGGGGATCGATACGGAAATGGCAGGTCGCCAATCGTTCATCACCCCCAGTTGCGGCACCGGCTCCTTGACGCCGGAATTGAGCCATCGGGTGCTGGAGTTGACCCGGGAGTTGTCGGAAAGGGTAAGGCACACTTAGTTCACAAGTATGGAAAAAAGTATGAAAGTCGGAAAGCAAGAAAGTATGAAAACACTTTCATACTTTAAACTTATTTAGGAGATAAGGAAATACGACTATGAGCGGAGAAACTTTCAGCGGTGCTTCACGCTACGTTTTGGATGCCGAACTGGCGCAGATCGTCAACGTCTCCATGGCCCTGGAGATGCCCCTGCTGCTCAAAGGCGAACCAGGAACCGGCAAGACCATGCTGGCCCATGCCATCAGCGAGAGCCTGGGCATGCCCCTGCTGGCGCTCAACGTCAAATCGAGCATGAAACTGGTCGAGGCGCTCTATCAGTACGACACCCTGACCCGTCTGAACGACAGCCGCTTCGGCGACTCCAAGCGGGATGTGAGCGACATCGAAGCCTACATCAAAATGGGCAAGATCGGCCAGGCCTTCGCGGCCGACAAGCGCACCGTGCTGCTCATCGACGAGATCGACAAGGCCGATACCGACTTTCAGGACGACATGCTCGACGTGCTCGACCAGATGGAGTTCGACATCATCGAGATCGACAAGACCATCCGGGCCAAGCACCGGCCGGTGATCATCATCACCTCCAATGCCAAGAAGGATCTCTCCGATCCGTTTCTGGGCCGCTGCAACTTCCACCACATCGCCTTTCCGGACCCCAAGATGATGCGCCGCATCATCGATGTCCATTTTCCCGGTTTGAGCAGCGACCTTTCCGAAAACGCCATCGACGCCTTTTATCGCCTGCGCCAGATCGAAGGCGTGGAGAAACGGCCGGCCACCCGCGAGCTGATCAATTGGATCAGGGCGTTGCAAAGCGATCCGGACTTCAAGCCCAAGCGCCTGATCAAGGACGAACTGCCCTACCTGGGCGTGCTGTTCAAAAAGAGCCAGGACTTCGAGACGGCCAACCGCATCACCCAGCGGCGGGCGAGGTATTAGGCCCGATGTTCATCGACTTCTTCTATCAGCTCAAGGACCACGGCGTACCGGTCTCGCCGACCGCTTTTCTGACCCTGCAAAAGGCGTTGGGCAAGGGGCTGGTGAACTCCCTGGAAGATTTCTACACCGTGTCGCGCGCCATCCTGGTGAAAAGCGAGCGCTATTTCGATCTGTACGACCAGGTGTTCGCCCACTACTTCGAGGGGGTGGCCCTGCCTGACCGGGAGGGGTTGGAACTCGACGCGCTGGCCCGCTCGCTGCTCGAACAGTGGCTGCAGCACCCCAAGGAGCTGGCCGACGCCATGGGCATGGACGAAGCCGAATTGCAGAAGCTCACCCCCGAGGAGCTAATCGAATATTTCAAGGAGCGGCTCAAGGAACAGACCGAACGCCACGATGGGGGCAATCGCTGGATCGGCACGGGCGGCACCTCGCCGGTGGGCCACTCCGGCTTTCATCCCGGCGGCATGCGCGTGGGCGGTGTGTCGCGCAATAAATCAGCCGTCAAGGTGGCCATGGAGCGGCGCTACAAGGACTACTCCCTGGAAGGCCCGCTGACGCCCTCCATGATGGGGGAAGCGCTCAAACGGCTGCGCCACCTGGTGCCCTCCGGCCCCAAGGACCAGGTGAACGTCGACAAGACCATATACCAGACCATGAAAAACGCCGGCGAGATCGAGATCGTCTTCGACAGCAGCCTCAAGGACCGTCTCAAGGTGATCCTGGCCATCGACAACGGCGGCTGGTCCATGGACCCCTACATCCCGCTCGTGCAGACGCTCTTCGATTACGCCCGGGCCCAGTTCAAGGAACTCAAGACCTGCTTCTTCCACAATACCATTTACGACACCCTGTGGGAGGACCCGGCACGCTACAAGAAGCCGCTCAAGGTCGACGACCTGGTGCGGCGCGATCCCGACACCCGCTTCATCTTCGTGGGCGATGCCAGCATGGCGCCCTACGAACTCATGGCCCAGGACGGCTCGATCTACATCACCAACCGCAGCGGCCGGCCCAGCATCGAATGCCTGCAATTTCTCGCCAAGACCTTCCGCCACTCGGTCTGGCTCAACCCCGTGCGCCGGGTCCGCTGGCCCTACACCCGCACCATCAACCTCATCGCCCAGATCTTCCCCATGTTCGAACTGACCATCGACGGGCTGGAGAAGGCGGTGGGACATTTGATGGCGCGCACCTAGTCCACCTGAATTTCCACCCAGCAATTCTGCCTGAATGCGATTCCCCTTGACGGGTGCGCCCCTCAAAAGTTTTTCTATACAAAAAATGCGCATCGCAAGGGATATGGCAGGCGTGGATGGGGCAGGTGGCCAGGGCCACGTGAGCCTGCGGTCTTAGAGCCAGTTGAATGCAAACGGCGGACAAGCGGTCCAGACTGTTTGAGCGCAGCGAGTTTCTGGGCCGCCCGCCGTGCATGTTACTGGCTCTTGACCGCTTGGCGTGTGGCATCGGCCACCTGTTCCATCCACGCCGGGTCTAATGAATAGCGTTCAGTTAGAATCACTGATTTCCACCCAAACCTTATAGCCGCGGGTTTTATGCCCGCCCGTTCGCTTCCAGCAACTCCCGCAGCGCCGTCTGCCGTCGGCTGGTGTCTTCGTTTTTTACGGCCATGGCAAGGGCCTTGCGGGTGCCGACCAGGACTGCCAGTTTGCGGGCGCGGGTGAGACCGGTGTAAATCAGGTTCCGGAAGAGCATCTTGAAGTGCTGGGTGAGCACGGGGATGATGACCGCTTCGAACTCGCTGCCCTGGGACTTGTGGATGGTGATGGCGTAGGCCAGGTCCAGTTCCACGATGTCGTCGCGCTGGTAGAAGACGCGGCGGTCGTCCTGGGCAAAATGGACGATACAGGTGAGGGCTTCGTTGTCGATGCGCGCGATGGAGCCGATGTCGCCGTTGAACACGCCCAGGTCGTAATTGTTGCGGCGATGGATCACCCGGTCGCCTTCGCGGAAGATTCGTTCGCCCACCTTCAGCTGGCGCTTTCCGGGTGCTTCGGGGTTGGCCGCCGCCTGGATCAGGGCGTTGAGCGACAGGGTGCCCAGGCTGCCGCGGGTCATGGGCGACAGGATCTGGATTTCACGGCCGGCACCGAAATATTTGGGGATCCATTCGAGATAGAGCTTCTGAACCACATCCACAGCAGACAATCCATAGTGCAGGGATGACCAGGGATGGACCTTTTTGACCACGGCCAGCAGTTCCTCGATGCGGCTGCCGGCGGCATAGAGTCGTTCCGGGTCCACATGGCGGAACTTTTCGGGGATGGTCAATTCGGTCTCGTAGGGCACGATCGGTTCGTCGATGCGGAATTCATAAGGGCTCGTGGCAGGCGACGCGTCGGTGCCCGGCGCCATGCTTTTAAAATCGAAAAAGCGTTTCACCTTGGCGATGAACGATAGTTGCTCCCGGGTGGCCTCGTCGGAATCGAAAAAGAGGCAGTCCTCGCCGCTGTGCCAGATCTCCGGACGTTTGAAGGGCGAATCGATGCGGGGCAGGTCCCCCCGGTTGATCTGGTGGGCATAGCGGATGATCAGCGATTGCTCGGCCTGGCGGAAGACCTGGGTCAGGCGGAAGCAGGGCACCCGGCCCGAGGCGATGATGTCCCGGAGCACGTTGCCGGCGCCAACGGACGGCAACTGGTCCACGTCGCCGATGAACAGGACCTGGCCATGCTCGGGTACGGCCTTGAGCAGGGACGCGGTCAGGCTGATGTCGAGCATCGAGCACTCGTCCACGATCAGGAAATCGGTGTCGAGCGGCTTTTGCTCGTCGCGTTTGAAGCGGTCGAGCTGCCATTCGAGCAGACGGTGGATCGTCCGGGCTTCTCGGCCGATCACATCGCTCATGCGCTGGGCGGCCCGGCCCGTGGGTGCGGCCAGCAGCACCCGGCGGCCCATGGCTTCGATCAGCTTGACCAGCACGCGGGTGGTGGTTGTCTTGCCCACCCCCGGCCCGCCGGTCAATACCGCGAAGCCCTGGCGCACACAGCCCTCGACAGCCGCGGCCTGGTCCCGGCTCAGGGTCATGCCGGCGGTCCGGCAATAGCGGTCGATCCAGGCCGCCACCCGGTCGGCATCCACGGGAACGGACCCCAGCATGGCGCCGATCCGGCGGGCCACGTACCCTTCGTCGTAGTACAAAGAGCGGGCGTAATAGCAGGCCTCGGCCGTTCCATGCCCGGTGGCTATGCGGCGCATCATCACCAGCCCCTCGGCCGTCATCTGGTCGAGCAGGTCCGGGAGACGCTCGGCCAGCGCCAGGCCGAGCAGTTCGTCGACGTGCTCGTTGATTTGTGCTGCGGTCAGGTAGCAGTGGCCGAACTGCCGGCCGGCGGCCAGTACGTGCTTGATGCCGGCCATGATGCGCTGGGGACTGTCCGGCGCCAGGCCGATACTCAGGGCCACCTTGTCGGCAGAGAAGAAGCCGATGCCGTAAAAGTCGGCGGCCAGCCGGTAGGGGTCCTCGCTCACCATGGCCACGGCCTGGTCGCCATAGGCCTTGTAGATGCGCACGGCGAACAGGGTGCTGATGCCGTGGGACTGGAGAAACATCATCACCTCCCGGATGGCGCGGTGTTCCAACCATGCCGCGCGGATCATCTCCAGTTTTTTTCGGGCAATACCCGGCACCTCGGTCAGCCTCTCGATATCCTCCTCGAAGACCGCCAGGGTCTGCTCCTTGAAGTGGCGCACGATTTTGCGGGCCGTCTTGGGGCCGACCCCTTTGATCAGGCCCGAGCCGAGATACTTTTCCAGGGCCGCCGCGCTGGCCGGCTTCTGCTCGATGGCCGTGGCCGCCTGAAATTGGCGGCCGTGCCGGGGATGCATGGTCCATGCGCCGTGGAAAGTCATGGTGGCGCCGGCATACACCCGGGTCTGGTGGACGATGACCGTTTCCTGCTCATGGGGTTGGTCGAAGGGAGAGACCCGCAGCACCGACCAGCCGTTGTCCGGATTGTGGTAGGTGACCCGGTCCACGATCCCGCGCAGGGTTTCGGTGATGATGCCGGTATGCTGGTGGCGCGCTGGCCGCATGGGTTCCGTCCTGGTGGCGATGAGGGCAAGGCTGCCCGTAAGCCTGAGGGGCATGCCTGACGGGCAAGCATGATGGGCAAGCCAAGAGCGCAACGCTATAGCGCAAGATAGATGAAAAAGGGCCGGGGCGTCAATGGCATTACAACCATCGCCGCGCTCGATCAGAACGCTTCGAGCGCCGCCTCCGGTGTATCGAAGTACTTGAAGAGGGAGAAGAATCCCGAGATCTGAAATACCTTTTTGACCGAACCCCCGGCCGCGGCCAGTCGGATCTCCCCGCCATCGGCCTTCAATGCCTTGGCCGCGGCGAGGACCACGCGCAGCCCCGCACTGCTGACATACGCCAATCCGGAAAGATCGAAGACCCATTTCTTCTCATTTCGTTTGAGGGCTTCCCGGGCCTGCTCCTCGAACGCCGGGGCGGTATGGGTGTCCAGGCGTCCTCGAAGGGAGGCCACCAGCGTATCGGCTTGCACTCGAAAGTCAACTTCCATTGTTTTTCTCCTTTCTCGTCCATATGAGCACTACGGCCAGCAGGCTGAGCACCGCGCAGCAATGATAGAGCGAGGCATATCCCCAGCGGTCCAACAGAGGCGCGCCGATCAGGGGGCCCAGGAAGAAGCCCGCCTGGAACATCTGCAGGCCGAGGTTGATATTGAAGGCACGGAAACGGGGTTTGGACACATCGAAGATCAACCCGTTGAAGACCGGCATGGCCACGCCCCACCCCAATCCGAAGATCAGACCCAGGGCAAAAAAGAGCCACTCGCCGGGAACATGGGCCAGCGCGGCATAAGCCAGGCCCAGCGCCGCCAGGGCCGCGGCCGCCAGCCGCCGTTTGTCCATGCGGTCGAAGAGCGTTCCGGCGGCGACGCGGATACCGATTTCACCCGCAGTGGAGAGGGTCAGGAAAACTCCCGCACAGGCGATCCGAATCGATTGTCCATAGCCATCCAAAAAGAAAAAGACCATGGCGTGCCCGCAGTAGAGCAGCAGCATGGCGGCCAGAATGCGCAACACCCGCGCATCTTTTAAATTGGCCATGATTTCCCGGCCGGTCAGGGCGGAGGCTGTATCATCCCCCGACGGCATGGGCTCGCGTCCGGAGACGAACACGACCAGCGGGAACACCAACAGGGTCAGCAAGGCGAACATCAACAGGATGCGGTTGAAGCCACCCAGGTGCGCGTCCAGAAACGGCAGCAGCGGGGGAATCAGGGTGTAGGGCAGCAGGGTCACCACGGCCAGGTATCCGAAGAACTGGGCGCTTTTGGCCTTGGGGATGACGCCCACCACAGCGGTCATCAGGGCCGTTCCGAGCACCGCAAAGGCGGTCCCGTGAAAGAGGCGCACCAGCAGCATGCTCCAGAATCCGGCCGCGATCGTGTAGGCGGCCAGGGCGGCGACGGCCAGAGCGGTGCCGATGAAGAGCAACAGCCGCGTGTTGCCGGCGTGGGAAAAGGGACTGACCAGCGGGCGTACCACCAGGGATGCGGCTGCCATGGCGCCGATCAGGATGCCGTAATCGGCCGGCGATACGGGCAGAGCCCGCAGATGGTCCACGAAACCGAAAAAGACGGCCACGTTGGCATAGGCCAGGAAAGCCGCGGCCATCAAGGCCAGGAACTTGCGGGACGTGAGCAGGCCGGCGCCGGATGAGCCCATCGCCAATGCAGGGGCGTCGCTCATGAAGCTTGCTCCACCGTGTCTGCCGTCGCCTGGCGCGTTGGACGGTCGTCCGCGAGCCGCAGCAGCAGATTGCCGGCGACCCGGCGGCGGTAATCGGCGCCGGCGCGGACATCGCTGATCGGGGAAAGGTGTCGGCTGACCAGGGGCCGCAACGCGTCCAGGGTCTTCTGGTCGAGCCGACCTCCGCACAGGGCCGCTTCGACCTCCGGCAGGCGCACGACCGTGGGGCCGACGCTGCCCCACGCCAGGCGGGCGCGGTCGATGCCGCCGGTGTCGTCGAACGTGACGACCGCCGCCAGGCTGGCCACGGCGCAGGCCATGGCTTGTCGCAGTCCCACTTTTTCAAAGTGCTGACGCGCATCCGCCGCCGGCTTGGGAATGATCACCGCGGAGATGATTTCGCCGGGCATCAGTGCGGTCTGTCCGGGCCCGGTGATAAGCGACGCGATGGGCAGATGACGGGTGCCTTCGGCCGATTGAACGGTCACCGTGGCGTCGAGTACATGCAGGGGCGGCAGGGTGTCTCCGGCCGGCGAGGCCGTGGCCAGGTTGCCGCCGATGGTGCCCACGTGCCGGATATGGGGCGATCCCAAGGTTCGAAGTGCCTGCTTCAATACCGGAAAGTGTCGGGAGACGAGGGGATCGGCCAGCAGCGCCTCATGGGTTGTGGCGGCGCCGATCCGGACGGTATCGGGGGTTTCGGCGATGCCGCGCAGCGCGTCGATGCGCTCCAGGCCGATCAGGGCCGGTGAGTCGATCTTTCCATTCCGGCGCCATACCAGCAGGTCGGTGCCGCCAGCGAAGACCCGCGCCTGGGGATATTGAGCGAGCAGGGGCCACAGATCCTCCAATGTGCGGGGCATCCATACCGGGCTGCCCGCGGTCGTCCCTCCGGGCCGGCCGGCGTTTCGGAGGCCGTTTGGCGGCGGATCCGGCGCCGGCTCCTGGCGGGAACACGGCATGGGCGGGGTGTTCCCGGCATCCATGACGGCCGACACGATCTTCTGATATCCCGTGCAACGGCACAGGTTGCCACTGACGGCCTCGATGACCTCATCGTGGCGCGGTTCGGGGTGACGCGCCAGCAGATCCACCGCCGTGAGCACCATGCCGGGCGTGCAGAAGCCGCACTGCACGGCCCCGTGTCGCACAAAGGCGGCCTGGACCGGGTGCAGATGCTCTCCGGGGGCCAGACCTTCGATGGTGGTGATCTTGCGGCCTTCCAGTTGGGGGACCAGCATCAGGCAGGAGAGCCGGCTGCGGCCGTCCACCAGAATCGTGCAGGCCCCGCACTCGCCGGTGCCGCACCCCTCCTTGGTGCCGGTCAGGCCCAGGTCCTCCCGGAGCAGATCCACGGCCCGGCGGTCGGCGGGTGCGTCCAGGCAAATCGGTTTTCCGTTCAATTCGAATTCAATCTTCATGGCTGCCGCTTTCCGAAAGGGCCGTGAGAATGCGTTCCGCGGTCAGGGGGAAGCGGAACAGCCGCCGGCCGCAGGCATCGCTCACGGCATTGGCGATGGCCGGCGCGGGCGCATCGATGCCGATTTCGCCGGCCCCCTTCATCCCGAAGGGGCCGCTCTGTTCGGCCGTCTGCACGGCGATGGTTTCCATGGCCGGCATGTCCGCCGCCGTGGGCAGGATGTAGGTGGCCAGGTCGTTGGTCTGCAGCCGGCCCTGGCGGGCAATGACATCTTCGAACAGGGCATATCCCACGCCCTGGGCCACGGCGCCTTCCTGCTGGCCTTCGAAGAGGCGGGGGTTGACGATCCGGCCGCAATCGCTCACCGTGAGATAGTCGATCACCGCCACCTGCCCGGTCAATCGGTCCACCTCCACCCGGGCCAGGTGGACGGCATAGGAGAAGATGGCGTGCGGAAATCCGTGCAGCCGCAGGTTGGCATCGTCGGTCCCCTTTTCCCTGGACACCGGGGCCCGGTAATGATGGGTCGCGAAGCGTTCGGCGGCATTGAGCGCCCGGCCGAGCATGGCCAGGGGCAGCTCTTTCCCGGACGGAAGATGACGCACGGCGCCGGGGATCAGGGTCAGTTCGGATGGATCGGCGATCATCAAAAAGTCGGCGGATCGGGCCAACAGCCGCTTTCTCAGGGCCTCGGCGGCCGGTATCAGGGCGTTGCCGAAGGTGTAGGTGGTTCGGCTGGCCGTCGCCGAGCCGCTGGGAAAGGTGCGGTCCGTGTCGGGCAGCACCAGGACGAAGTTTTCAGACGGCTGGGAGAGAATGTCGCCGGCCATCTGCTGGTAGGTGGCCACATTGCCCTGGCCCATGTCGACCACCCCCGCCAGGATGCGGAAGCGGCCGTCGCCCATCAACTCGATGCCGGCCGTGGCTGCATCGGGCACCACGGGGCCGTACCCCATGCCGTGGGACACGCAGGCGATGCCCGTGCCCCGCAGGCAATGCGGCCCGGCCGCGGCCCGCCATTCATGGCGCGATTGCCAGAGCCGATGCTGCTCGACGGTCTGCAGGCAGGTCGACAGGCCGATGGTGCCCTGGCGCGTCACGCCCGCCGGGCAGCGGTCGCCGCGCACCAGGGCGTTTTTCACGCGCAAGGCCAGCGGACAGGTCCCCAGTTTTCGTGCCAGCATGTCCATCATCGATTCCATGGCAGCGGCCACCTGCGGCACGCCGAAGCCGCGGAAGGCGCCGGAGATCGGATTGTTGGTGTAGATTGCCCAGGCCTGGAGATCCGTGTGGGGAATCCGGTAGGGGCCGCCGGCATGTTCGAGGCCCAGGGCCGCCACGACCCCGCCCAGGTGATCATACGGTCCGGTATCGAAATAGATGCGCGCCGAAAGCGCCTGCAGCACGCCGTCGCTGGATGCGCCGAGCCGGTAATAGAGCCGGGCCGGATGCCGCTTGACCCCGGCCAGGAAACTCTCCTCCCGGCGCCACCACATCTTGACCGGACGTCCCGGGCAGCGCAGGGCGGCCAGAACCAGCAGGCTCTGCACGTTGATGCCGTCCTTGCCGCCGAAGGCGCCGCCGCAATAGGGCGCTATGATGCGGATGCGATCCATCTCCAGCCCCAGGGCTTCGGCCACTTCCAGGCGGTCTCGAAACGGGGTCTGGGTGGATACGGTGATCTCGATCCGCCCGTCATCGCCGGCCAAAGCCCATCCGTTTTCGGTTTCCAGAAACGCGTGCGCCTGGCGGGGCACCTCGAAACATCCTTCCACGACCGAATCGCAGGCCGCCAGGGCGCTGTCGCCGTCGCCCGTGCAGATCCGGGCCGAGAACAAAGCATTGCCCTGGGCATGGTCCGGATGAATGATCGGCGCATCGGCCGCCAGGGCCGCTTCGGGATCGAAAACCGCCTCGAGCGGTTCCAGATCGAGGTTAATTCGATCCAGGGCCTCGGCCAGGGCGGCCGGGTTGTCGGCCACCACCAGGGCCACCGGGTCCCCGCAATGGCGCACCCGTTCGTCGGCCAGTACCGGCTGGTCCTTGCGGACCACCCCCTGGCGGTTGGTGCCGCCCACATCCGCTGCGGTCAATACGGCCTGCACGCCGGGCACCTCCAGCGCCGCCTGGGTCGCGATGCCGCGGATGCGCGCATGGGGGACTCCGGCACGCTTCACGCCGGCCCACATAAAGCCGGGTGCGTATCCGTCCACGGCGTATTTTTCCGTGCCGGTCACCTTGGTCAGGGCATCGGGCCGAATCATCGCCTCGCCGACCTGAAATACCCGCCTCTTATCGGTCATGATTCAACATCTCCGCCAATGCTTCCACCAGGGCGTGCATGGCATCGGGCAGACCCACGGTGACGCGGATCCAGTTGGGAAATCGGAACCCGGCCATGCTGCGCACCATCACCCCATGGGTCATCAGTTTGCGATAGGCCAGGGTATCGCTCATGGGCAGACGGACCATGAGAAAGTTCCCCTCGCCCGAGACATGGGTCAGGCCCAGATAGTCCAGTTCCCGGGTCAACATGGCCTTGGCGTCGCGGACCAGCGCCCGGGTGGCCAGGATGTGCTCGTGGTCGTCGAGCGCCTTCAGCGCCGCCTCCTGGGCCAGGCCGTTGACCGAATAGACCACGCAGGTGCGCCGGATGATATCCACCACGTCGCGGTCGCCGGCCAGATACCCGATGCGCAGCCCGGCCAGGGCGTACATTTTGGAAAAGGTCCGGAAGACCACCAGGTTGGGATATTCGGCGATGAGACCCAGGCCGTCCGGGAAATCCGGCTGCTCCACGAATTCGCAGTAGGCCTCGTCCACCACCACGATCTGGCGGCCGGCCACGCGGTCGAGAAACCGGCGCAGCCGTTCCTCGCTCCAGTAGGTGCCCGTGGGGTTGTTGGGATTGCAGACGAACAGGATCTTGGTGCGTTCGTCGATGCGCGCCAACATGCCCGCGTCGTCGTAGGCGAAACCCTTCAACGGCACCAGTCGGGCCTCGAAGCCGGAAAAAGTGGCCACCCACTCGTACACCGCAAAGGTCTTGTCTGCGGTGACGATGTTGTCCCCTTCCTGGCAAAAAGCTTTGATCACGAAGGCGATCACCTCGTTGGCGCCGTTACCCACGAGGAACTGGTCCGGGTGCAGGCCGAACCTGTCGGCCAGTTTGCAGCGTAGATGGTAGGCGTCGCCGCTGGGATAGACAGAGGCTCGGGGCGGCGGATAGGTTTCGATGATCCTGCGGGCGGCCGGCGGCGGGCCCAGGGGGTTCTCGTTGTTGTTCAGGCGCAGGAGCCGGCTGCAGCCGGCCATTTTCATCAGCACATCGTCGGGTTTGCTGGGGATGTAGGCCTCGAAGCACTTGATGTGGTCCGGGACCAGCCGGTCGATGGCCATTTTATCCATGCAGGCGTCGTTCATTGTCATGCGTCGGTTCTCAACTGGAATATCAACAGGTCCGCCGAACCGGCATGAGGCAGAATCATGCGGGGAAAAAATCCCAGGGCGATCAGTCCGGGAGTGAAACCCGCCTGCCAGGGTTGCCCCAGATCCATCTCGAACAAGATCGTCGCCATGGCTTCCCGGCGCAGCAGTTCCACATGGGCGGCCATATTCTTCGCCTTGTCCTCACCGGGCCAGATCGGCCGCAAGGTGGCGACGGCGAGGCGCCGGTCGATTTCGGCGCTGAGGACCGAGAACGGTTCATCGGCCTCGCCGTCCGAACCGGCTGTCTGGATATCCCGTGGGAACACGAGGCGCCGATATTCGCTTTGCAGAAAACCGACCACAACGGGATGGGCCCACACCACTTCCCCCGTCTCCTCGACCATCATTCTGAACCGGGCGCGGGCCGGACTGCTGACATCACCTGAGATGTCGTTCTGTTTTGGCTCCAGCGCTTCCAGGTACCCTTCGGGAAGATCGGGCGTGGGCATGCGGTTGATCAGGGCCAGCGCCGACGTCCGCGCCACATGCCCGATACACCTGTCCATGAGGTCGCGGGCCATTTGCGGGTCGCCGTGTTCCTGAAAAATATAGGGGCCGAAAAGTTCGACGGTCTTGCGCCCTTCCCATCGCCAGGCGATCCCGCCGCCCAGTTCGCCGGCAGGACCCTTGGCGGTTACAATCTGGTAGTCTCCGCCAGCCGCCATATCCACCACCTTGCCTGGATAGCGAAAATCCAATGGGAAAAGGGCATCCGGATAGCATTGGGTTACCAGGCGAAGGAACCATTTGACATGGGCCGCATCCGCGGCCTGCAAGGTGTACTGGCTCAACTTTCCGGGCGTCGGCGACTGAGTGTCCCTTTTGATCTCCGGATACGGCAACTCTTTGACCAGGGTGAGCACCAGGTGTTGGCCGGCCGACCGGGTGATGTGGAACCGGTCGGTCATGCGCGAGGCGATCAGCAGCCCCATCTGATCGAGGCCGGCGTCATCCTCGGCATTCACCGTTGCGGTCATGTTGAAGGCATGCAGCTGCAACTGCCGCACCGGCAGAGATATCTTCGTCTCGATGAAACAGCTTCCGGCCGAACAGCGGATGTCGACATCCTGCTCGGATTGGGCCATCCGGGCAAGATAGGCGATGATCTCTTCGGTGGCCAGGGAGAGCGCATCGGCGCCATCCTCATCGAGCCCCAGACCCTGGGCCGCCTGGTTCACGAATGCGGCCGAAAGGGGAATGAACGCCTCGGCGACCGGCATTTTCATCACAATCGATCGGTTTTCTTTTTTTGGCGTCATGGTGTCCATTGCCATGTTATCGGTTGGAAGGCCCGCGAAGTTTACTTCAAAAATGACCCAAGGACGCTAAAAATAGCGCACCGGTTAAAGATTTCCCGGTCAAAGCCAATAAGATAGTGTCCACCCGCATCACCCGCAGCCCGATGGTCTTGCGGTCGGTCATCCGGCAACGATTAAGGAAACCGGTAGCATCGGCGGGCGGTCTCGACATCCGGATCACCCATTTGATATGTCTTTAGCAAGAGGTTGGAGGTTCACCATGATCGAAAACGCGGCCGTCGCATTACTCGCGCCCAACCTGGAGCGACACCCGGACAAGATCGCCTATTTCTGTGGCGCGCAATCGATCACCTACCGCGAGCTGGATTCGGCGTGCCGCCGATTCGCGTTTGGGTTGCAGCAGCGCGGCATCCACCCCGGCGAACGGGTCTTGATCGTCTTGCCGGATGTGCCGGCTTTTCCCATCGCCTTTTTAGGATCCATCATGGCCGGCGTGGTGGCCATCGCTGCCGGAACGACCCTCTCGGAGGCTGATGTGGCCTACATCCTGAAGGACAGTGGCGCCCGTCTGCTGATCACCCATCCGGCGCTGTCCGCGCCGCGAGCCGCCGCCAGCGGCAAGGTGGATGAGATCCTCTGCGAACCCGAGGGCGGCCTGGCCGCATCCGGATCCGAGCCGGCGGCCGATTGGCAGCCTTACGCGCCCGCGGCCGAGGATTTCGCCTTCATGCTCTACAGCTCCGGTTCCACGGGTCAGCCCAAAGGCATTCCCCACCGTCACCCGGACCTGATGGCGCCGTCCCGCCGGGTGGGCGAGGAGATATTGGGCCTCCGCGCCCAGGACGTGATCTTTTCGGCCAGCAAATTGTCTTTCGCGTATGGATTGATCAACAGCCTGGTCTATCCGCTGTTTTTCGGCGCATCGGCCGTTCTTCACCCGGGAAAGCCCGATCCGGCCGAGATTCTGAGGATTATCGAACAGCATCGGCCGACGGTCTTTTTTTCGGTTCCCACCATCTACATGCAATTGATCCTCTCGTGCGGGGCCGATCAGATGAAGTTCCCCATGCGGCTCTGCTGTTCGGCCGGCGAGGCCTTGCCGGAATCCATTTTCGAAGAGTGGCGACGGCTCACCGGCCTGGAGCTGATCGATGGGATCGGTTCCACCGAGGCGTGCTGTATCTATATTTGCAATCGACCCGGACGGGCGCGGCCCGGATCGACCGGGCAGATCGTCCCCGGCTTCAGCATCCGTATCGTGGACGACGATCTCAACGATGTGCCGCCGGGCGTGGAAGGGCATCTGTTGATCAAGGGGGACACCCTGGCCCCCTTTTATTGGAACCGGCCCGAAAAGAGCGCGGCGACCATGTTGCCGGACGGTTATGTGCGCACCGGAGATGTTTTCGTGGAGCAGGACGGGTATTATTACTACCGCGGCCGCAGCGACGACATGATCAAGGCCGGCGGGCAATGGATTTCGCCGGTACGTGTGGAGGATGCGCTGCACAGGCATCCGGCCGTAGCCGAATGCGGCGTCGCCGCGATATCGGTCGGCGGACTGGCCAAGCCGGGCGCTTTCGTATTGCTCGCACCCGGTGTGCGGCCAGGGGCCGGATTGACCCGCGAACTGCGCGATCACATGCTCGATCTGCTCCCGGAGTATATGTGCCCGGCGCGCTTCATTTTTGTCGAAGATCTGCCGCGCACGGCTACGGGAAAGGTGAAACGATTCGAACTCAGAAAAGCAATCTAATGGAAAGGACGACATTTGCCATGGTTACGGTTGAGGAATTGAAACGGATCATGTGCCATGCCGGCGTCGAGCGATCCATCGTCGACGCGATGGACCCGGCCAAACCCCTCTTGTTGCAGGGCATGGATTCCATCGATTATCCGGTATTCGCATTGGCCGTGGAAGAGAAGTTCCGGGTGCGGATATCGGACCGCGATGCCCTGCAATTAAAGACACTCGACGATTTCAAGCGCTTTATCGAAGGGAACCGGTGATATGGACAGACCAGAGGCCCTTGAATGGCTGGCCGATGAGCGTCACGAGATTCCGGCAGGACAGGAATTCAAAGCCGGCCTTTTCGAACCGGCCGATGCGCCGGGTATTGCGCGGCTGTTTTACGCCGTTTATGGCGACGGCTATCCCATCGACACCTTCTACATCCCCGATCGCCTGATCGCGCAGCATCGCACGGGCGAGTTGCACAGTGCCGTGGCCCGCGCACCGCGCGGCGACATCGTGGCCCATGCCGCTCTCTTTCGCAGTTCGGCGCCCAACCCCCATCTCTACGAATCCGGCCTGGGATTGACGCTGCCGGCCTATCGCACCACCATGGCCTTTTACCGGGCCTATCAACTCACCATGAAACTGGTCGGCCGAGATGGCGTCGATGGGATTTTCGGTGAAGCGGTGTGCAACCACACCACTACGCAGAAACTGTCCAAAACCAGCCGGTGCATCGAGACCGGGCTGGAGCCTGCCCTGATGCCCGCCGAGGCGTATGAGACCGAACAGAGCGCCCAGGGCCGCGTCGGGTGTATGCTTTTTGCCCGGGTGGTCAATGACGATCGCAAGGTGCTCTATGTGCCTGAGGGGTATCGAGAGCAGCTGGCTTTTATGTTAGATGGATTGAACCTGGACCGCGAACTGCTGCCCTCGCACCTCGGCCTTCCGGGCGACGACGGCGCCATTCAGGTGACCCGCTTCGATTTTGCCCAGGTGGCCCGCTGCATCGTCGCCGCGCCGGGACGCGGACTCTCCGCTCGGTTCAGGGATCTGGAAGAAGAGATGCGGCGGTTCAATTTTGCGCTGATCCAAGTCTACGTGGATTTGGGCCAGCCCTGGGCGGGTGCGATGGTCGCCCTGCTGCGGGAGTTGGGGTATCGCCTGGGAGGATTTTTACCGATCTGGTTCGGCAGTGACGGGTTGTTGATGCAGAAGCATTTCGTGGATCCCGATCTGGACGGTCTCGAGATTCTCTCCGACCGGGGCCGTCGTTTGGTCGAGATGATCCGCGAGGATATGCAAAGGGGTTAAAAAAAGGCCCTCCCCAGAAGGAGAGGGCCTGAGAACAACGGTGTTTCAACACAGAAGACGTACAGAAACTTATCGCTGCAGGTTCTCGATCACGGTGGCCACGCCCAGCCCGCCGCCGCAGCAGGAGCTGAAGAAACCGTAACGACCCTTGCGGCGGATCAACTCGCGCATGGCGAACATGCAGACGCGGGCGCCCGATGCTCCGTTGGGGTGGCCGAAGGCGATGGCGCCGCCCAGGGGGTTCCATTTGTCCATATCGACCTTGTCGCCGGTCTGCTTTTCCAGTTCCTTGATGACCGCCAGGTTCTGGACGGCAAAGGCCTCGTTGCACTCCATGATGTCCATCTGGGAGAGTTTCAAGCCGGCGCGTTTCAGGGCCAGGGGAATCGCGTAGGCCGGTCCGATACCCATGATCTTGGGATCCACGCCGTAGTCGCCGCCGGCCAGCCATTTGGCCATGGGGGTGTAGCCCAGCTCTTTGGCCTTTTCGGCGGTCATCATCAGCACCATGGCGCCACCGTCGTTGCGGCCCGAGGCGTTGCCCGCAGTCACGGTGCCGTCCTTGGTGAAAGCCGGGGGCAATTTGGCCAGGCCTTCCAGGGTGGTGTCGGGACGGCAGTGTTCGTCGACTTTGAAGACGACTTCCGGGGTCTTGCGCGTGGCGGGGAAGACGACCGGCACGATCTCTTCGTCAAACCAGCCGGACTCCATGGCTTTCTTGGCGCGCATCTGGCTGTTGTAGGCGAATTGATCCGACGCTTCGCGGGAAATATTGTACATCTTCTGCAGGTTCTCGGCGGTCAGCCCCATGCCGATGGCTTCTTCTTTCACCGGTGACAGGGTGGTGTTCAAAGGCATGGGCGGAATCAGCTTGTAGGGAGGGGTCGACATGGAAAACTTCACCGGGATCTGGCTGTAGGCCTCGCTGCCGCCGGCGATGACGATGTCGGCGTGGCCGCAGAGAATTTTCCAGGCCGAATGGTTGATCGAATCGATGGCCGAACCGCACTGCATCTCCACGTAGGAGGCCGAGGTTTCATAGGGCAGGCCCGCATCCAGTGACGCCCAGCGGGCCGGGTTGACGGCCACCGAGCAATGGGCGGCGATGCCCATTATCACGCAATCCACCTTGGCTTTTTCCATGATCTTGGTTTTTTCCAGCAGTCCCTTGATGGCGATGCTGGCCAGTTTCGAGGCCGGGATGTCGCGCAGCGTCCCGCCCATACGTCCGAACGCGGTGCGAACCGCATCCACAAATACGACTTCTCTTTCTGCCATGTTTTTCTCCTTTTAATCGATTTAATCGATTCGTTAAAATGAAATCCCGCTCTAATGACCGGGGGATTCCCTATTTCTTCATCTTTTTCTCTTCTTCGGCCCGCAGCACCTTGCGCAGCACCTTGCCGACCGCGGACTTGGGAATATCGTTCCTGAACTCGACCATCTTGGGCCGTTTGTAGGGCGCCAGCTTGTCTTTGCAGAACTCGATGATCTCTTCTTCGGTAGCGGTCTCTCCGGGTTTCAGGGTGACGAACACCTTGATCGTTTCGCCGCGATACTCGTCCGGTATGCCGATGGCCACCGCTTCGGCGACCTTGGGATGCCGGAAGAGGACTTCGTCGATCTCCCGCGGGTAGATGTTGTACCCGCTGGCGATGATCATGTCCTTGGTGCGGTCCACGATGAAAAGATACCCGTCTTCGTCCTGAACGGCCACGTCGCCGGTGTAGAGCCAGCCGTCCTTGAGCTGGTTGGCGGTCTCCTCGGGATTGTTCCAGTAGCCCTGCATCACCTGGGGTCCCTTGATGATCAGTTCGCCCGGTTCGCCCCGCTTGACTTCGGTGACCCCGTCGTTGGGATCGACCAGCTTGACCTCGGTATCGGGGAAGGGAACGCCGATGCTGCCTTCTTTTTTCAGCCCCATGTTGGGGTTGGCGACGCCCACCGAAGTGGTTTCACTCATGCCCCATCCTTCGCTGAACGACACGCCCAGGTCCTTGGCCCGCTCGATCAATTTGACCGGGCAGGGGGCGCCGCCGCTGTTGAGCAGGCCGAATTTTTTGCCCAGCCCGATCTCTTCGGCTCTGGGATGGTTGAGAATCGCATTGATCATGGTCGGCACGGCCGGGAAGAATTGGATGCGGTCGATGCCGGCCAGAAGATTCATCACCTCTTCGATGTCGAAACGCGGAACCAGGATCTGGGTGGCGCAGTTGAACATGCCCCAGTTCAAAACGATGATATCGCCATAGACATGGAAGAAGGGCAGCATGGCCAGGACGTTGCGTTTTTCCGGCGGGGTCTTGTCGTTGAGGAACGAGCCCCACATGCTGGCCTGAACGGTGGCGGCGATGATGTTGCCATGGGTGAGCACGGCGCCCTTGGGAATACCGGTGGTGCCGCCGGTGAATTGAATCAGGGCCGGATCGCTGGAGACGACGGGCACTCGCGCGGGCTTGGTGTCGGTGCTGCCGGCCAGAAGTTCGGAGAAGTGGTGCCAGCCTTCGGGCAGATCCATGTCCTTGGCGGTGCTCACACCAAAACCTTCGATATAGTCGGTCACCCGGGTGACGATCATTTTGGAGATATTCACCTCGGCGGCCAGGGCCTTGATGTTGGCCATCACCATATCGAAGGTGAACATGGCGGTCGTACCGGTGTTCTTGTTGATAGCGATGAGTTCCTGGGCCGTGTACATGGGGTTGAGATTGACCACGATGGCGCCCACGGCCATGGTGGCATAGTAGGCGATGGCGTATTGGGGGCAGTTGGGCAGATGGACGGCGACGCGATCCCCCTTTTTGATGCCGAGTTTGGTCAAAGCGTTGGCCATGCGCAGAACCTGTTCGCGCACCTGCCAGAAGGTCAGCTCGGTGCCGTAGAGATTGAACGCCGCCTTGTTGGGAAAGATGCTGGCCGCCAGGTTGACCAACTCATGGACCGGAATGTTGGGATAGCGGATGGATGTGGGGATATTAAAGTCGTAATTTTTGTGCCAGAACTTCTCTTCCATCATGTTGTCTCCTTTAATGCCCTATAGTGATTGTATCGACTCCTGCTCAGTCCAGTACGGGCCTATCTTTGCTGTAACAAAGAACGCCGAAGTCCACCTGTGGTTGGTCCGATTAAAGGTTGGTTGAACTCGTTTTTATTTCTATTACAATAGGTTGCATGGTGCTCAAGGCCTGGTCGGCCACCATGCAAACTGTCAAGTTGTTCCATTTTTTTACGATCTTCGCCATACGCTAGTTGGGCGTTAAATGCAACTTCGCGTGCGGCTCCCCTCGGATAGTTCTATTCCCCTACCATCGATAGGGGAACCAGAGAGGTGCCCCTGAGCTTGGCCGTTCGGGTCATCAATTTCCTGCCGCTGGCCGGCGGCTTGGACTGCTTATCTTCGGGTTTGAGTTCCAATTGTGCGGCTTCAGTGGGGCAGGTCGTGACGCAAAGCCCGCATCCGATGCAGCGGTCTTGATTCACCACGGCAATCCCATCCACCATGTCGATGGCGGCCATCTGGCAACGGTCCAGACACGTTTCGCAACCGGTACACAGTTCCGGGTTCACGTGCGCCCAGTAGTCGTTGAAGACCGCCTCGGCCGGCTTGGGCAGTTTGTTGAGCGTTCGCAGGACGCCGCAGCAATCGCCGCAGCAGTTGCACATGCCGCCCGGATTGATCATGTTGGCCGGTTGGTTGACCAGGCCCGCCGCTTCGCACCGGTCGAGCACCTCGAGGGCCTCTTGCTGGGTGATGTAGCGTCCCAGCTTGTTGTCCACATAATAGTCGGCATGCGAACCGAACGAGAGACACACCTCTTTGGGTTTGCCGCACCCCTTGTCCAGCAACTCTTGCTGTACCCGGCAGATGCAATCGGACAGGGCGATGGTCTCTTTGGTTTTGATGATCTCACGGGCCTGGGCATAAGGTGACACCGGATGGCTCACCGTGATGGATTTGTGTACCGGAATGGTGCGCAGGGGCAGAATGTTTTTTCCCGGCGTAAAGTCGAGCAGCCCCTCTTCGAGGTAGGCTTCCATCATTTCGGCCAGTTCTCGGTCCATGTTCTTGAGCTGGAACTCATACGAACCGATGACAAACGCCACGGCTGCATAACGCACGTCACCATTCTTGCGTTGACGGAAGATCAGTCCCCTGGCAGCCATGCGCTCGAGCAGTGCGCTCACCGCTTCCGGTGCCCGGCCGGTGCGTTCGGCCACGGCTTGGGGGGCCTCGAGCATCATGGTCATGTCGAGATACATGGCCGCTTCCTCCGGGGTGAAGAGCTTTTGTAGGATCTTCAGCTCGATGCCCGAAGCGGTTTTGGGAAAGCCTACCGAATACTGGTCCAACTGCTCGCGTAACTTGATATAGATAGAATCTGTCATGGTTTTCTTCCCCTCCGCGGGAGATCCAACGCCGATATCGGGCCGATTGGCCATTTGTGGATGGGCACTATTTCAGCCGTACCCGTTCGGGCAACTGCCTTGCCAGGATGTCCACCGTTTCGGCCACCATCTCCTCCAACACGGTCCGCGCCGGCTTGATGTCATGAATGATGCCCGATACCTGGCCGGCCAGACCGCCCACATAGTCGTCCTTTTTGGCTTCGATGAAACCGGCCAGCAGCGCCGAGGAGATCATCACCTGGGTCGGAAAAGGCAGAGGTGCGAGCCCCGATTCGGCCCACAGGTCGTGGAACTTGTTGTAGCTGGCGCGCAGGGTCTTGCCGGTGTACGCCGTGCTCACGCGGGTGTCTTCGTCCGTGGACGAGATGATGCGCTGCTTGTTGACCGGCAGGGCGCCGCCTTCGTTGGTGGCCAGGAAACGGGTGCCCACCCACACGCCGATGCAGCCCATGGCCAGGGCCGCTGCCACGCCGCGACCGTCGCCGATGCCGCCGGCCGCCAGAACGGGAACTGGGTTGGCTGCGTCGATGGCCGCCGGCAGCAGCGCCATGGTGCCGATACGGCCGGTGTGTCCGCCGCCTTCGTGGCCTTGGGCCACCAGCAGGTCAATACCCGATTCGGCCATGCGCCGGGCGTTTTTCGCGTTGCCGGTGATGCCCAGCACCTTCATGCCGTTGGCATGGGCCTCGGCCACCATGAATCCCGGGTTGCCCAGGCCGGCGCAAAAAAGAGGCACTTTTTCTTCGATGCACACCTTGACCGACTCCTGGGGCCGCATGGTGGTGGAGTTCATTCGCACCATCACCTCCACCTCGGGCAACCCCAGATCGGCCCTGACCTTGTTGACCCAGTCGAGGTGGGGCTTGGGCAGCAGCTTCAGCAGTTGGCTCAACGGCACCTCATCCACCTGCTTGCCGCCCATAGGGCCGCCCAGGTCGATCTTTTTGGGGAGCAGCAGGTCCACGCCGAAGGGTTTGTCGGTCTGGGCCTTGATTTCTCGGATGGCGCTGCGCAGCTCTTCCACCGTAAATCCGCTGCCGCCCAGCACCCCCATGCCGCCGGCCTCGGAGACCGCCACCACCAGTTCCACCGGTGCACCGGTGTTTTCGCCCATAAGGGTCGGCCCCATGCCGGCGCTGAGGATCGGATAGTCGATGCCCAGCATGTCGCACAGCTTTGTTTTCAACACAGGTCTGGCCATATTTTGATATCTCCTTAAAACTGGTTTAAAATTTCATTCCAGGCAAATTCAAAGATGCCGTATTGCCGCCGTCCACGGGCAGAGCCTGTCCGGTGATGTAGCTGGCCTCGTCGCTGGCCAGAAAAAGGATTGCGGCGGCGATCTCTTCGGGCCGGCCGTAGCGGCGCAGCTCGCATCGGCTGCCCAGCTTGCTCTCCTTGCCTTTATCCCGGGCATAGTCGAAGACCGGCTTGGTCATGCCGGTTTCGATGAGGCCCGGGCAGACCGCATTGACGCGCACATTGAAGCCGCCCAGGTCGCAGGCCGTTGTCATGGTGAGATTGATCAGGGCACTTTTGCTGGCGCTGTAGGCATTGCCGCCGGCGCCGGAGCGGATGCCGGCCACCGAAGCGGTGTTGACGATGGCGCCGCTTTTGCTTTCGATCAGATGTCTGGCCGCGTGCTTGATCATATAAACCGCGCCCAACACGTTGACTGCGTAAACCCGCTGCCAGTCCTCGCCGTCCCACTCTTCCGGACCGCCATACTGGCCGGTGATGCCTGCATTGTTACAGACGACGTGGATGCGGCCGAAGGTTTCGATCGCCAGGTCGACGAGGCCCTTGACCTCTGCTTCGGAGGCCACATTGACCTTGCGGGCGACCCCCTGGGCGCCGGCGGCTTTGACCATGGACAGGGTCTCTTCCAGCGCACTCTCCTGCATATCCGCCAGCACGAGGGCCGCTCCCTCGCGCGCAAAAAGGATGGCGGTCGCCCGGCCGATGCCGCTGGCGGCGCCTGTGATGATGGCCACTTTATCGTTCAGGCGGCCGCAGCTGTTCTGGTTCATCTGCCTGTTCTCCTATGGGTTGCACTGCAACGGTCAATGGCTGCCACCATCGCCGGCGTCAGCAATGGATGTACCCCTGTCCAAGAAAAGGGCAGGGGTACATCCTGTTTGGATTGGTATAACAACCGCTTTTACGGGCGATACGGCCGTGACGCCGCTCCGTTTCGCCCTGCGGGTTCGAACGTTATGCTTTTTTGGGTTTCGGGGCCAAAGCTTCCCGGTCCCCGCCGCTCATGCCGGCAATATATTTGACGACCTTTTTGCGGGATTCGATGTCGTATTGGGTCGTGATGGCGATCTGCTCCATGACGGGCGAGCCGCCGCCGTGATAGTTGCCGACGTTCATGATGCCGCCCGACGCCGAACAGAGCACGTCGCCCAGGTAGCGCCAGAACTGGGCCTGGTCTTCCACCGGCATCTTGGGATTACGCTGGGTGTACTTGAGCAGCAGGTCGCCGATATCCGGATTGGAGAAATCCTTTTCGTGGGGGAAGGTGGCCACCACGCCGCCGGCGATGTCGCACAGGATCTCGGCCTCTCTGTAGACCGCTTCGCCGGTCAGGCAGCGTCCCACGTTGCAGTAGATGGAGTGGGGGATGTAGGAACCCGGGCCGTAGGGCACGAAGCCGATGCCCGGCACGTACACTTCCGGTTTGCCCAGGTCCGAAGCCGTGTAACCGGCGGCGTATCCCAGCTCGGAGGTCATGATGATCTCGGCCAGCTTTTCACGGACATGGGATGCCTTGTGCACGTTGTTGACTTCGGCGGCCAGGGCGGCGGTGCCCAGGATGATGTCGCCGATGGCCGGTTTGCAGCCCGAGTAGGAGTGGCGGTGGAACAGGGCGAACAGCAGGGCCAGGACCCCTCCGTGCTGATGCTCGCCGGCCAGGAAGACCCGCTCCCAGGGGATGAAGCAGTTGTCGAAAATCATGTAGGAGTCGGTGGAGCCCGGCACGAAACCTCGCGCAAAGTGTTGGCGCGGACGCAGGTTGTGAATGGTGACCACCTGCTTCAAACCGTCCCAGTCGCCGGGAATGGCGAACGAAACGGCATAGTCCTTGTCTTCGGGACGCAGGGCGCGGGTGGGCACCACCAGCACTTCGTCGGCCACCGAGGCTTCGGAGATGTGCAGCTTGCAGCCTTCCACCACGATGCCGTCCTTGAGCCGCTCCTTAATATAGACGTAAGAGCCCGCATTGGGTTGGTCGGCCGGTCGCAGCATGCGGTCGCCCTTGACGTCGGTCTGGGCCGCGCAGCCCACCATGTCCTCGGTCTGGAAACGGGCCAGCCACTTCTTGAAGTTCTCGTGGTAGCTGGTTTCGCCCTTGTTCATCTTGTCCGCCTCGTAAGAGACGTTGTAGATGGCGTTGGTGGCGTCGATGCCCATGCAGCGCTGGATGCAGCCGCCCACCTTCTGGCAGAGCATGCGGGTCATGTCCTGCTTTCTATGAAGGTCTTCCTTGTTCTGGTGGATGTGGTTGAAGCGGTTGATGCGTTCGCCGGTCAGATGGGAAATCGCGGTCATCAGATCCTGGTTTTCCGGCTTTTGGGCTTCGTCGTAGGTCGTGCCGATGGTGTTGATGCAGTCCATCTGCATTTCGTCGGTCCGGTCGATCAGTTCGCCGTCGAAATAGAGGTTGCGTTTCATCTTGGAAAGCGCATTGATGTAATCCTGTTTTGTCCTCATGGGGGTCCTCCTTGCCCGAAGGTTCGAGCTAACACATTGATATAAAATGAATTCCCTTCAACCGAAAAAGGGGGCCGCAAAAACGGTGGTTTTGGATCGTCTAAACTGGCCATTTGCCTGGATAGGCCCGATGAAAAAGTCTTAGCAAGGGGAGTGGGGGCATGTCAATGAAAAAAATCGAGCGTTCGTTCTATTTTTTTATGAGGAACTCGCTGACGAATTCGACCACGAACTGGGCATACTGATCCACGGAAATATTGCGCTGGTTGTACTTGTAGCGTTTCAGATACCAATCCTGGAGCATGGCCTGGATGAGGCTGGCGGTCAGCTGGCTGTCCCGCTTGTGGAACTCGCCATTCTGCTGGCCTTCCAATATAATGTTTTCGATAGCTTTTTCCATGTTCAAATCACTGGCCACCGCTTTGTCGCGTTCGATCTTGCTGAGATTTTTGGCCTCCATGTAAGAAAAATAGTACCAGGGCTGCATGGCTTCGCTCAGGTACAGATGGGTGTATATGGCCGCCTTGAGCTTGCCCTGATTGGTGGTTTCTTCGTCGAGCCGCTCCCGCACGATGCGTTCGGAGATCGAGCGGCGTTGGTTCTGGAGCATTTCCACCAGTTCATCCTTGCTGGAAAAATAGGTGTACAGCGCCCCCATGCTCAACCCGCTTTCCCGGCTCAGGTCGCGCATGCTCATGGCTTTGAACCCCTTGCGGTTGCTGATCTTCAGGACGGCCCCGAAAATTTTTTCGAGATTCTTGAAGACGGTTTTTTCCTTTTTGACGCGCAGGGTCTCGCGGTTTTCAGAAATGGTCTCCTGGTAAATGTCCTTCTTGGAAATGGTGACGACTTTGCTGAATTCCGCAAAGGTGGTCGGTGGGTTGATGTCGGCGGTCTTTTTTTTCGCGGCCATGGCGTTTGTCAAGGGGCACCTTTCGTGTTCAATTGGAGTCCGTATGCTGAAGCCGTTTGCGGCGGCATTGCTCCGGGGCAGCTCATCGAGCGGACGTTCGTTTTATTTATACGGCTAACCATACCTGCTTTATACAAAATTGAAAAGCGCTTTTACAGTGTCCGTTCACAAATAGGCAAATTGGGTCGAGATCAAGGCGCGCGAAAAATTTAACCGCAGGCATATGGTCGATATTCCGAGGATTAAATTTTTCGCGCAACGCAGATATCGGATCAATTGGCCATTTGTGAACGGACACGTTCTAACATCCTATCCAGGCGGCGCCGTAAACCCCCGCCGAATCCCCCAAATGGTTTTTGAGGATGGGGGTTTGGACATTGGGGTGGAATGCATAGCGCCGAACGCGCGCCAGCCCCATGCTATAAAGCTCCTCGATATTGGACACGCCGCCGCCCAGCACGATGGCATCCGGATCGAGCGTGGATATCAGTCCGCCGACGCAGCGGCCGTAATCATCTATGAATTGTTCGAAGGCGACGGTGCAGTCCGGATCGTCGCCGCGCCGATACCCCTCGGTGATCTGCTCCAGGGTCAGCTTGCGGCCGCAGCGCTTTTCAAAGGCCCGGGCCACGCCGCCGCCGCTGATTTTCGTTTCGATGCAGCCTCGGTTGCCGCACCAGCAAAGCTCCCCCTGGGGATCGACTGAAAAATGGCCCCACTCTCCGGCGATCTGGTGCCGGCCCGAGTGCAACCGGCCATCGATGCAGATGCCGCCGCCGCATCCCGTGCCCATGATGATGCCGAAGACCAGGCCGTAACCCTGCGCCGCGCCCATTTGCGTTTCGGCCATGGTGAAGCAATTGGCGTCATTTTCCATCCCCATGGGGCGCCCCAGGCGATGTTCCAGGTCCCCTTTCAGCGGCCGGCCGATGAGGCTGGTGGTGTTGGCGTTCTGCACCAGGCCGGTGTGACGGTCGGTGGTGCCGGGTATGCCGACACCGATCTTGCAGGGGGCGCGGTTCGGCATTCCGTCGATCATCTCCGTCACCAGCCCGCAGATGGCGGTGCAGATCTCCTTGTACTCTGTGTCGGCATGCGCGGCGTGCCGCGGCGTTGCAATCCGCCGGCGGGCCAGGGTCCGGCCGTCGGGTGCCAGCAGCACGCCTTCGATCTTGGTGCCGCCCAGGTCGATGCCGATGCGGTATGGACGGGTTTGCGAAGTCATAGGCCGATCGATAAAAGGGTGATGGTAAGATGGTGTCGCCAGTCGTCCTTTCGAAAAATGAGCTGCGATCCGCTCAACAGATATCCGAAATTGATTCTCTTCGCAACTTTTTGGCGTCATGGCCGGCGATTATAACTGCGTGCCATTCATTGAATCCGGCCCGGGTGGGACAGGTGGCCGATGCCACACGCCAAGCGGTCAAGAGCCAGTAAAATGCACGGCGGGCGGCCCAGAAACTCGCTGCGCTCAAACAGTCTGGGCCGCTTGTCCGCCGTTTGCATTCAACTGGCTCTATTGACCGCAGGCTCACGTGGCCCTGGCCACCTGCCCCACCCACGCCTGCCATAATCGTTGCCATGCAAATTTTTTATCAAAAACTTTTTGCAAGCATGCCCTTCAGATTGAATCGAATTTGCTTAAAACGGCTGCACCTTGGCGGTTAGTGAAACACCTTCCATTGAAACCGGAAGCCGGTTGACCTATGATGATAGGCCAATACCACGCCATTTTCACCGAACCCCCAAACCGGCCGGCCTTGTCGGTCCATCAGATGGAGTACGCTCATGAGGTTGTTCAGGTGTTTTTCAGGATGCAACCGTGCCGTGGCGCGGGTGATGCGAATCGTCGGGTCGACGTTCTCCCTTCGGCTTTCGGGACCGGCCAACGCCTTGATTCCGCTTGCATTGGCCGCCGGGATCGTGTGCCATGCAGCGGTGCCGCCGGCCGGCGCCGAAAGCTCTTTGCCGACGCTCACCCTGGAGGACGCGATTGCGACGGCGGTGAAGTTCAATCCCTATGTCCAGGCGTCCCGTCATGAGGTGACGGCTGCCGATGCCCAGGTGACCCAGGCCCGCTCCGGACTGCTGCCCCAACTGGAGGTGTCCGAGACGTACAATCGCACCACCAGCCCGCTGTGGGCCTTCGGCACCCGGCTCAACCAGGGCGCGATCACGGCCCGGGACTTCGATCCCGACCGCCTCAACGATCCGGATCCCATCGACAATTTCCGCACCGCCCTCACGCTCTCGTGGAACATCTTCGACGGCGGCCAGACCTGGATCGGGTGGCGCCAGGCCCGGGAGAATCTGGAGGCCGGCAACCTGGCGCTCCAACGCACCGAGCAGGAGATCATCGCCCAAACCGCTATCACCTATGTGGGTTGCCTGCTGGCCGCCGAGGAGCGCGGCGTGGTCGACCAGGCCCTGGAGACGGCCGGGGCGCATCTCAAGGTGGTCGAAGACCGCGAGCGCAGCGGCCTGGCTGTCAAGAGCGACGTGCTGCGGGCCCGGGTGCGCATCGGTGAGCTTTCCCAGCAGCGGCTGCAGGCCGACAGCCAGGTGAACGTCGCCCTGGCCCAACTGGGCGCGGTGATGGGCACTCCGGACGCCGTGCCCCCAGGCACCCGGCTTGCGGGGGCCTTTTCCCAATGCACCGCCCCCCAGGGAGAACTGGATGCCTGGATCGAAACGGCCTTGAACCGGCGGTCCGATCTGAAACAGCTCGATCTGCAGGAGACGGTGGCCCGACGGCAGCTGGATCGGGCCCGCGCCGCCCATTTGCCGACCCTGGCGCTGCAGGGCAACTACGAAATCAACAGCGAAGATTTTTCCGATTCCCATGACAGTTACGCCGTGGGCGCGGTGTTGCAGATGAACCTGTTCAGCGGCCAGCGCATCTCGGCGCGCGCGGCCGAAGCCAAGGCCATGGCCGCCCGGGTGCGCGCCATGCGCGACGCCCAGGCGCTCAACGTGCGCGTGGACACCCAGCGAGCCTACTACCAGGCCCAGAGCGCCTGGCAGAGCATCGAGGTGGCCCGCACCGCCGTGGACCAGGCAGAAGAGGGATTGCGCATCACGGCCAACCGCTACCGGAACGGCCTGCTCGCCCTGGTCAGCCTGCTCGATGCCCAGGTGGCCTTGCAGCAGGCCCAGACCCGGCACTTCAAGGCCCTGCACGACTACAAAGTGGCACGGATCGCACTGGCGCTGGCCAGTGGCACCCTGGACAAGGACTTTAAATAATCGCCGATAGGGAGTGAGACCCAATGAAGCCAGTTCCCATCTTCATCGTGACCTTGTGGATGGCCGCCGTTTTAAGCGCCTGCGGCGGCGATATCGCGCCGGGCAACACCCCGCCCGGGGCCGCCCGGACCATCCAGGCGCCGGTGGCCGAGGCGCAGATCAGCCAGGAGGCGGTGCGCTACGAGGCCGTGGCCACCATCAACGCCCGTACGGCCAGCACCATTTCGGCCAAACTGATGGGCGCGGTCCAGCGCGTCCACGTGCAGGAGGGGGACGCGGTCAAGTCCGGAGATCTTCTGGTGACCATCGATCCGCGCACCGTCGCCGCCCAGTTGGACCAGGCCCAGGCCGGGTTGCGCGAGGCCATGCGGGCCCAGACGTCGGCCGTCTCCTCCCGGGATGCGGCCGCGGCGGCCGCCGACCTGGCCGCGTCCACCCACCAGCGCTACGAACAACTGCTCCAGGAGCATTCCGTCTCCCAGCAGGAATTCGACGAAGTCCAGTCCCGCAGCCGCCAGGCCCGGGCCGCCCTGGCCCAGGCCGAAGCCATGGTGGAAGCCGCCCGCTCACGGGTGCAGCAGGCCCGCGCCGCCCTGGAGCAGGCCACCCTGGCCCGCAAGGATGCCCAGGTGGTGGCGCCCTATGACGGCCGGGTGACCGCCAAGTTGATCGAGGAAGGCGACCTGGCCGCGCCCGGCACGCCCCTGCTCAACATCGAGCAGGAGGGGCGCTTCTGCGCCGACCTGGTGCTGCCCGAGCGCCACATCCAGGCCGTGCAGATCGGACAGAAGGTTACCGTGCGCGTGCCGGCCCTGGACGAGCTGGAAGTGGCGGGCGAGGTGGGCCGCATCGTGCCGGCCGCCGACGCCCGCAGCCGCAGCTTCGAGGTCAAGGTGGCCATGCCGTCGGACCTGCCGCTCAAATCGGGAATGTTCGCCCGGGTCTTTCTGCCCATCGGCGGGGCCGGCCTGCTGATGGTGCCCGAAACGGCCATCGTGCAGCAGGGCCAGCTCACCGGCCTGTTCGTCGTCGGAGAGGAACAGATCGCCCGCTTCCGCCTGGTGCGCACCGGCAAATCTCTGGGCGACCGGGTGGAGATCATCTCCGGCCTCAAAGCGGGGCAGCGCTATGTCAGCGACGTGCCTGTCACCCTGCAGGACGGCATGCGCGTGGAGGAGGTCCGATGAAGCCAGGTACCGGTGCCGCAGGCAAAATCGCCCATTTTTTCATCGACTCCAAGCTCACCCCGCTGGTGATCGCCGCCTCCATTCTGCTGGGCATCGCGGCCGTGGCGGCCTTGCCGCGCGAAGAAGAGCCCCAGATCATCGTGCCCATGATCGACATCTTCGTGCAGATGCCCGGCGCCGACGCCCGCGAGGTCGAACAGCGCATCACCGGTCCCATGGAGCAGCTGCTCTGGGAGATCCCCGGCGTGGAGTATGTCTACACCACCTCCAGCCCCGGCATGAGCATGGCCATCGTGCGTTTCTACGTGGGCGAGGACGAGGAGAACGCCATCGTGCGCCTGCAGTCCAAGCTCATGGCCAACTACGACCGCATTCCTTGGGCCGCCTCGCCGCCGCTGATCAAACCGCGGTACATCGACGACGTGCCCATCCTGGCCCTCACGTTCTGGAGCGAAGACGACGGCGTGGACCACTACCTGCTGCGCCGGGTGGCCGCCGAGATGGAAACCGTGATCAAGCGCGAAACCGATGTCTCCATCACCACCCTCATCGGCGGCACCCCGCGCCAGGTGCGGGTGCTTTTCGATCCGGTGCGCCTCTCGGCGGCCGGGATCGACCTGAATCAGGCCGCCGGCATGCTGCAGGCATCCAACCAGGCGTCGCACGCCGGCGCCTATCCTTCCCAGGCGGGCGAGGTGACCGTCCACGTGGGCGGATTTTTGAAAACAACCGAGGATGTCCAACGGGTGGTGCTGGGCAACTTCCACGGCCGGCCGGTCTACGTTCAGGACGTGGCCGAGGTGGTCGACGGCCCGGCCGAGCCGGACCAGTACGTCTTCTTCGGCACAGGCCCGGCCGGCGAAGAGAAGCAGATCGAATCCCGGGGGATCCGTCCGGCGGTGACGCTCTCCCTGGCCAAGCGCAAAGGCACCAACGCCATCGACGTGGCCGAGCGGGCGCTGCACCGCATCGAGAAGATGCGCGGCAGCAAACTGCCCGACAACATCCAGATGACCGTCACCCGCAACTACGGCGAGACCGCGGCCGAGAAGTCCAACGAACTGCTCTACCACATGGCCATCGCCGTGATCTCCGTCACGTTGCTCATCTGGTTCGTCCTGGGCCGGCGCGAATCGGGCGTGGTGGCCCTGGCCATCCCCGTGACCCTGGCGCTCACCATGGCCACCTTCTACCTCTACGGCTATACGTTGAACCGTATCACCCTCTTCGCCCTGATCTTCTCCATCGGCATCCTGGTGGACGACGCCATCGTGGTGGTGGAGAACGTGGTGCGCCACTACCACCTGCCGGAGAACAAGGGGCGCAGCCGCTTCAAGGTGGTCATCGAGGCCGTGGACGAGGTGGGCAACCCCACCATCCTGGCCACGCTCACCGTCATCGGCGCCATCCTGCCCATGGCCTTCGTGGGCGGCCTGATGGGGCCCTACATGCGCCCCATTCCGGTGGGCGCATCGGCCGCCATGTTCTTTTCTCTCATCGTGGCCTTCATCGTCACGCCCTGGGCCTCGGTGCGCCTGCTCAAGAGCGACGGCACCGGCGAACACGGCGGCGGCCATGACCACGGCGGCGAAGACTGGTCCACCCGGCTTTACCGCCGCGTCATGGACCCTTTGCTTCACAACCCGCGCTGGCGCTGGATCTTTCTTATCGGCGTGGTGGGCCTGCTCGTCGTTGCGTGCGGCCTTGTGGCCGTCGGTTGGGTCAAGGTCAAAATGCTGCCCTTCGACAACAAGAGCGAGTTCCAGGTGATCATCGACATGCCCGAGGACGCCACCCTGGAGAGCACGGCCGCCGCGGCGCGCGAAATGGGCGACTACCTGGCCACGGTCAACGAGGTGACCGACTACCAGATTCACGTGGGCACCAGCGGCCCCTTCAATTTCAACGGTCTGGTGCGCCATTACTACCTGCGGCGGGCGCCCTACATGGCCGACATCCAGGTGAACCTGGCCGCCAAGCACCATCGCGCCGAGCAGAGCCATGCCATCGCCAAGCGCGTGCGGCCGCCCCTGGTGGAGATCGCCCGGCGCCACAACGCCCGCATCAAGGTGGCCGAGGTGCCGCCCGGCCCGCCGGTGCTCTCCACCCTGGTGGCCGAGGTCTACGGCCCGGACTACGACCGCCAGCGCGAGCTGGCCGGCCGGATCATGCAGATCTTCGAAGAGACCGAAGGCGTCGTGGACGTGGACTGGTTCATGGAAGACGACCATCTGCGCTACGAGCTGGAGATCGACCGCGAACAGGCCGCCCTGCACGGCATCAGCGTCGCGCAGATCGCCGACACCCTCCAGCTGGCCCTGGACGGCCGCCAGGTGGGACTGCTGCACCAGCCCCTGGAGCGCGAGGACGTGCCCGTCGTCGTGCGCCTGCCCCTGGCCCAACGCGCCGACATCCAGCGGCTGCAGGCCATCAAGGTGCGCGCCGCCACCGGCGACCTGGTGCCGCTCAGCTCCCTGGTGCGGCTCGAGGAGACCACCGGCCAGAAGAGCATCTACCACAAGAACCTGATGCCCGTGGTTTACGTCATCGCCGACGTGGCCGGCGCCAAGGAGAGTCCGGTCTACGCCATTCTCGAAATGCAGAAGAAGATCGCCCAGCTCCAGATCCCCGAAGGGTATGAGATTGCCCAGCACACCGCCCAGCTGCCCGACAGCGACCGCAAGTTCGCCATGAAGTGGGACGGCGAGTGGCATATCACCTACGAGGTCTTCCGCGACCTGGGCATCGCCTTCGGCGTGGTGCTGGTGCTGATCTTCGTGCTGGTGGTGGGCTGGTTCCAGTCCTTCTCCACCCCCATGGTGATCATGGTGGCCATCCCCTTTTCGCTCATCGGCATCCTGCCGGCCCACTGGGCCATGGGGGCCTTCTTCACCGCCACCTCCATGATCGGCTTCATCGCAGGCGCCGGCATCGTGGTGCGCAACTCCATCATCCTTGTGGACTTCATCGAACTGCGCATCAGGGAGGGCATGCCCCTGGACCAGGCCGTCATCGACGCCGGCGCCGTGCGCTTCCGGCCCATGATGCTCACCGCCGCCGCCGTGGTGGTGGGCGCCTCGGTGATTCTCTTCGACCCCATTTTCCAGGGCCTGGCCATATCGCTCATGGCCGGCGAGATCGCCTCGCTGCTCTTTTCGCGAATGACCGTGCCGATCCTCTACTTCCTGGACAAACGCTGGGAGTTCGCCCACGGGCACGGGCTGGCCGGTCAGGGCGGGGAGGCACTGGAAGAGTAGAATGGCGGGCGGCTGCCAGGGACATACGATTCCGGCGGTCGATCGAATCGGTCCGCGTGTTCGGTCCCTCAGGTGGCCTGACTGTCCAGCGGGCTTCGAACGCCAAGGGCATTTTTTCGGGCCACATGGGTATAGATCATCGTGGTGTTCAAATCGGCATGACCCAAAAGTTGCTGTATCGTCCGGATATCATAGCCGTCCTCAAGCAGATGGGTAGCAAAAGAGTGTCTCAGCGTGTGGGTGGTCACCCTAAACCAGATCCACTCCTTGGCGGCCCCGGGGTACTTTCTATCCAGAGCGCCAGGCAGATGGACACCGGCGACATCTGCTTTTCGGTCGCCCTCATAAATTGCTCGTATCCTTTTGAGATGCATCCTAACCTCATCCGCAAGACATTCCGGAAAAAGCGTTTGTCGGTCCTTGTCGCCTTTGGCGGCACGGATTGTGAGCGTATTCCGCTCGAAATCCAGGTCCTGGACCCTCAAGCGAACGCATTCATCCCGGCGCAGTCCGCCGCCATAAATGATTTTGGCCATAAGGAGGGTCGTACCATATAGTTTGTCAAAGAGCAGCGAAACTTCATCGCGGGATAGGACCGTTGGCAGGCGTGCACCCCGTTTAGATCTTACCGCATTATGAATAGAGCCGATTTCTTTTTCAAGGATGTGACGATAAAAGAATAAAATTGCATTGAATGCCTGATTTTGGGTGGATTTGGCGACATGTCGATCTACCGACAGATATGAGAGGAAGTCGATAATATGGGAATCGGACAAACGCGCAGGCAGCTCCGGCTTCACGAATAAATAAAAATCGCGCAACCATTTCATGTAGGTTTGCTCGGTGCGATATGATCTTTGTTTAAGCCTGAGAATCCGCACCATTTTTTCGCCGGCCAATTTCCAGTCGTCAATAGGCATGGCACCGCCTTTGACCGGCTTTGCTTCGATTCTTTTGATGAAATAGCAATACAAACGGACTGCCTGTCCGGCCTGATCGACTTGCCATTGTTCATGGTGTTTGGCCATCCGGTTCAGAAAGGGATCAATTTGTTTTTCAAGGGAGATAAGATCCGGCCTGCTTTTGCAGAACATCACGAACTCCCTGGTCCATCTCAGATAAAAGGGCAGGTGCTTTTGAGGGACGGTTTTGATCGTTTTCAAGTAGTTGCAAAAATCGTCGAAAGACATCGCATAATTCTCCGTCGGTATTATGCAGCATGCTGCATAATATCAATAATCAGGACAAAAAGCAGAACGCAGCCGTAAATGAGGTGGCGGGGAAAGATATAAAATTCAGAACGGCGGCGATTAGATGTATCTGTTTTTAATGTAATAATTTGGCGTGTTGATCAATCTGATGCGATCGGAATAACGTTTTGTAGAGAAATAATTTTAATTTTGTCAAGAATTTATTTGCCATTTGGTCCTAATTGTCAATATACAGTTTAAATACAAATGGTTCTAATTTTTATCAGGGCGAATGAGCGGAAGCTTCTCGGAAGGCCGCTCTGAGAAACAAGGAATGCTGGATAATATTAATGTTGGACGTATAGAAGCATGTTTACAAAGCAGAAAGTTATAGAGTGTATTTTGGACACTGATGGAATGACGAGGGATATTACATTCACGCCGACGTCACATTTTTATATGGTAGAAGCAATAAAGAATTTCACAGAAGGATATAGAATAGACAATGCAACTGATAATGAAGGCGAAGATGTTTCAAGACTTCTGAAAGAAAATCCGGCCAAAATATTAAGTGAGGGAAATGGTTATATTCATTGCGTTTTGGTATCCGACCAACAACTAATTCCGTGTATTCAATTATTCATTGATTGGGACAGCCAGAAAAAGGACGAATATTGCCTTGAAATATCATTTTTTCCGAATGACATTAATCCTGCTTCTTTTAAATTGCATGATTTCATGAAGTTGATAGATAAATGGGCATCCATTTTAAATGCCAAGGACTATTTTGTACATTATGAAAATGCAAGTTGGGACCTCTACGATCCAAAGGGATTTGGAGTTATTTATACAAAACAAAATCGCCCAACATAAGCTTGCACGGGATCGCGGCAAAGGTCGCCGCTCCCCGTGAAGCTTGGCGTTAAATGTATATGGACAAAGATACTCTTACATTCCTTCTTAAGGGTGGCCATATGAATGTGCCGGATAGGGTTGCGAAAGGCATATGGCCTCACCCCCCTTTAAATTACAACGAGGTGCGGGCTCATTTGGTTTCTTTGATTACGCAAACTGAATGGTTCCCATGCGATCTGTCAAAAGGGAAGGAAGGAGTGGTTATCCAAAACACGGGCAAAAATTATATCTGCCATATTTTGCACTATAGCGCATTCGGTGCGCCAATCGTCAGTGAGAAAAGAGAAAAGGCATTTAAGAAACCAGAAGATGCAGCAGATTTTTATTTAAAATGGGACCTGTATCTTCCAGGGGATTTGGACAGTTGGAAGGTTGAATGACAATCTCATTTAACAATCGCCTCTACTCGGACGCGCGGAAGCCCGCCGCGCGCCGGTAAGGCGCACGTTATGCCGTAGGAATAAATTATGGGCAAAATTTTTGAATTTCTTATTCCAACTCTATTTTATATACTGCCAGTTGCTGGTGCAACATATACGATCGGAAAGATATTTTATCGGCAAATAGTTGATTTCAAAAAAACTCAAGAAAGTGGATCAACAAACTTTTACGGCTTTATAAAACTTGTAGGGATTTTTATTTTTTTAGTTTGGGGATGTCTTTTGAGCATTTTCCTAATTGTTGTATTCTGGTTTCCAAATATTGAAATACCAAAATCGATAAGGATCACTGGGTTATTTCTTTTAATTCCTTACATACTCTGTGTTGGTGCTTTATATGGTCTAACTAGAGTTATTGAGAGTGGTGCAGGCTCAGCTACTGGTATTTTAAAAGGCCTCACAGATATGGTTTCAGGTGAGCAATCTGGAAAAAAAGAATGAATAAAAGGCATAACCTATCACTAAACTCAGACGGCTAAAAGCGGGGCGAATTGAGCGCCATTGAGGTTTACATTTTCAGAAGCTATCAGGAAGGCTGTGCCAACCTATCCGCCGCCGGTTAGTTTTGTGTTAAGCCTGAGAGAATAATAGATGATTCAAACCATATTTACTGCTTTATCGGCACTTGCGGGTGGTTTTATAGGTGCCTATTTCACTCGCCAATCACAACATCATAAATGGCTTCTTGAAAGAAGGGCAGAATCTTTTGCACTCTTTTTGGAAAAGCTCGACGAAGGAAGGATGAAAGCAACTGATATATTATATCATCACGACTCTGTTGATAATTCTAAAGAACGGAGTACGCGATTGGTCGAAGCTTACCTTCCTGCTTTGAATTACGCTAAAATTGTAAAGCTATATTTGCCTAAGGACTTGCGGGAAGAGTTTTATGATTGTGCCAAAAAGTATTCAGTGCTCCACACTGCCTCCGATTTAGGAGACCAGCGACTTCAGACTATGCATAAACACTCTGATCGCATTCAACAAATATTTGAAGATGAATTATCGGCTCATTTTTGGCTAAAACCCTTCATACAAAGGATTAAGGGCTTAACAATGCGGTTCAAGGGACAGCAAGGGCCCGGCCATTAAGGAAAACAGTGCAGGCGAAAGTATCGTCACCTTTACAAAGGTTGGTGGAAGCCTTGCTGCCCCCGACCGCAGCGTTAGGCATTCATTCTGAAGTGAGGACGACCTCACCTCTCAACTTCGTTAGGGGACGGCCCCAAAGCTAATTGAGAGGTGTTTATGAGTTGGGTAATTTTGTTTATAGCTGGCCTTTTGGAGATTGGTTGGGCCATTGGATTAAAATATACAGATGGGTTTACGAAACCATGGCCTGCTTTTGGCACGGTGATTTCACTGGTGGCAAGTTTTCTCTTGCTAGGCTTGGCTTTGAAAACGTTGCCCGTCGGTACAGCCTATGCGATATGGGTTGGTATTGGTTCTGTAGGTACGGCACTTCTAGGCATTTTATTGTTCGGCGAGTCAACGGACGTTCTTAAGCTAGTAAGTTTAGGGCTGATCTGTGCGGGTATTGTTGGCCTCAAACTGGCCCATGCCTAACAAAACGCTGCACTCGGATAAATTACTCGCTGCGCTCCCAATTTACCGGTGAGCGTGGCGTTAGCGAAGAAATCACAAATTATGAAACATGTTTTGTTCTTATGCAGTCAAAACAAGTTAAGAAGTCCCACTGCGGAAGCAATTTTCTCTGGAGCTGATGGTTTCGAAGTGAGGTCAGCCGGTTTGAATAATGATGCTGTTGTTCCAACATCTCCGGAACTTATAGAATGGGCCGACTATATTTTTGTAATGGAGAAACCACATAGAAACAAGTTGCGGAAAAAGTACCGTAAATTTATCAACAAACAAAGGGTGATCTGTCTGGATATCCCTGATGAGTTTGAGTATATGGATGAAGGGCTCATAAAGCTATTAAAGCAGCGCATAGGCGTATTTTTTCAGAATCCATAGGGGTTCGCTAACCACGGCTTGCACAGGATCGCGGCAAAGAGCGCCGCTCCCTGTGAAGCCGAAAGTTATACCTCATGAAAGATATGAAAACAGTTCCTGCTGAAGAACGATTAGGCAAGGTTGACTATAGCAACTATAGTGATTGGGATACATATCCAAGATCTGTTTATGAATGTCCATTTTGCCAAAAGGGTTTGTCCTTATCATTTAAGGATTTCGAAAAACATAGTCTATCAGAGTTTACAAATCTGAGTGAAGACATGGCCCATAAAATTGATAATCTTGTTAGCACATTGGACAAAGGAACCGCCAATTCATTTTTGGATTTCCAATGTCAAGGTTGTCATCGTCCAGTTCGCATATACTACACTGCTTGGGCAGGTGGCAGGCATGGAGAGGCTGGATTCCAAATTAACTTCATAATAGAAAACAAGGTATAACCAGCGTGTGCTTGGGACGGCGAGGAGCATGCCGCCCCAGACACGCGGCGTTCGATTTGTGAAGTAACTATGAAGATCATCATAAAATACGGAATTGAAAATATCGATTGGGTAGCATTGTGCGAGATATTTAGGCTTGCACCCCTCGGTACACGTGAACCAAATAAGTTAAAAGAAGCAGCAAAAAATAGCCATACTGTTTGTTCTGCATATCTTGATCATGCAATCATTGGTTTTGGTCGTGCGATTTCAGATAGTCAATATCAATCAGCCATCTATGATGTGGTCGTATTGCCTGAGTTCCAGAATCAAGGCGTGGGTAAATCAATTATGGAAGCGCTTCTATCGAAATTGCCGAAAGGTGGCCCTGTGCTGATCTACGTTGCACCTGGGAAACAGGATTTTTACCGTAAATTCGGCTTTGGCAATTTAAAAACCGGGATGGGATTATTCCCAAATCCTGTGATGTCGAGAGAAAATGGGTATCTCGAATAAAAGGGAATCGAACCTTAGGCTCCATTGGACCGCAAAAGGCGGGCGACTGTGGCTGTAGCGATTTCATCATCTAACTTTTCATTGGTGAACGTCGTATGCTTTTGCGGCCCATGAGCCATACGTTCGGTGTGTAGAAACATGAAATCAAAAAGCGAAATCCTTTCCGATGGTACTGAAATATTAAAACCACTGATGGTAAAAAATGGTTTTCAATTTTTCGTCGAAGGGAAAGGGCAGAGTTCGGGTGGTAATTTTGCATTCGGGTCATGGAAGAAAGAAGACAGAAAACTTGAGTATCATTTTCGTTTTTCGCTCGGTTTAGTGGAATATTCACTATGTGAGAAATCGATTGGTCATGAATTTTTCCTTTGGGCATTAACCGGACAAAAGCGTATAGCAAAATATCCGGGCTCTTCTGAAGATCCATTAGATGGTTTCCGTAGGTTATTCGACGATTTAAATCAATATTGCGCTGTCTTTTTGAGTGGCTCAGATTCAGAATTGGAAAAAGCTTTACAAAAGGCAGAGAAACTAAAGAAATATTGGGAATCTTTAAGTCCATTCAAAAAAATGGAAATCAAATAGGACACCGAACAATCGCTTGCATGCAGACCGGGCGGGCCTTGGCATTTTTTGGAAGGCTTCTACTGACCTTAATATAACATATTTTGTAAGCATTTATCAGTATCCCCCCCCGGCTGGTGAAGCAAACGTTGTGTCATAGATAGCGATGTTGAAGATGAATTCTGAACTATCAAAAACGGACGTACTAAATCTTCTGCATATTTGGCGCAAGTGGTTAAATGGCCCCGATCCAGCTCAAAATAAGCCGCCTGAATTCAAAAAATGGGATGAAATCGGGCCAAAAGGAATTTCGGTTGGTATAGGGATGCTCCTTCATTTATATCTCTGGATGTTAGCGAAGCTTGGAATGGTACTAAGAATCCAATCACTGACGATATGGGCATCTAAAGCAAGAATAAAATATGACCATTTATGGTTTGAACCAATTTCTTGTGGATATACTAACGCATTCGTAGACATGGGATTGGGCTATTTAGAATCTGGGAAGGTTGAAAAGGCCATAGATTGCTTATCAAAAGCTTGGCGAGTGTATCCATGTCCTCATAATACATCATTTGGTTTGCGGTTGAAGCTGTATAAGAAATTAAGAGATTTTCCAGAAGCGCAACGAGCCGTAGCAGAATATAAAGAAATGTGGGAAAAATTTAAAATGGCGTGACACAACCCATCGCTGGTCGGGACGGCGAGGACCATGCCGCCCGACAGCTTATCGTTATGCGGTAAACGAGGGAGCGTAATGAAATTTTCTGAAACGACAACAGTTGCATTGATAGCCCTCTCAGGCGTGCTTGTATCGGCGTTCGTCTCGTATATTGTCAGTTCAAACCAAGCAGATTTAACAGTTAACAACCTCAAAGTGGAACTTGAAAGCAGGTTTAACCAAAAGCTCTATGAAAAAAGGCTTGAGGCATATCCGTCACTGTATAAGGTATTGAGTGACTTGGGAAAAGATTTAAGGGCAATAGACTTACCATACTCTAAGCTGAAAAACAGACTCAATGAGATAGATAAATGGGATAGTAGCAACGCTATTCTTTTGAGCCATTCAGGGATCGTAAACATTTTGGAACTAAGAAATATCTTAGACGAAAATACAAATTGGAATCCAAAATACGAACCAGATGCACAAGTAAACAAGGATTTACGGCAAAGCATTTTCGATGCAACGTTGAAGTTAGAAGAGCAACTGAAAGAAGAAATTGGGATTTATGATGCAGAGGGTTATCACAATCCCCCTCTGTCAACTATGTACCCACATAGCTGGAAATACATCGAAGGTGAAAAAGGCAAAGCGCATAACAATTAGCTCCAGTGGACAGAAAAAAGCGTCGCTCGTTTCTCGCTCTGCTTTTTGCTGCCCCTGAGCATTGTATTCTTATAGGAGAGAGAATGAAGCTCAAAAGGATATAGCGGGCGCGGACATCCGGATACTCCCCATTGTCCTCCACAGAGGCTATTGCGTCAATTAAAGGGCGCAAATACCTGGAACTGGACCCCAATGCCGAAGCAAAGGATATGGACCCAGTCGTTTATGACAAAGCCATCGAGGAGTACCTCGCAGATGTCCAGGCAAACCCGGAAGGATATAAAGAAATGCTCGAGTATAAGGGAGAGTAAATGCTCAGATTGGGATTTAAGGGATTTTGGCACATAGGAAACGTACATTAAACAATTAATATTGAGCTCCTTTTTGCAAATTTCGCTGGCGCGGAGCGCAGTTGATAATAGATTTTTTATATTTTCATGTACGTCCCCTTGTACCCGTCCCCTTGTACCTCTTGTACCTTTTCATGTATGTCCCCTTGTACCATAGTACCCCAAAGACCACGCGGCTACGACACGAGAGTTCATGAATGAAAATGAAAAAGAATTCTTTAAAATATATTATCGATGCCATTCTTTTCATTGATATTTGTTCGATTGCTTTGATCGGATTGTTGTTGGGATTTGTCATACCGGAAGGAAAAAAACATCAGGCTGCAAAATATTTTCTGGGTCTCCACAGACATGAATGGGGGGATATTCATCTTTTTCTCTCTGCTATCTTATTGATACTTTTATTTTTACATCTTTGGCTGAATTGGACATGGATTGTTCAATCGACAAAACGCTATTTCGGAAATAACTGGAAAAATGCCTTATGGTGTATTTCCGGAGCATGGATATTTATTTTGATCGTTGCATGGATTATCGCAAGGACATGAATTCTTGATAAACATTTTTCCTCGCCTGACCGGTGTTACTCTGCCGCTCCACACTGCTGTCGGGAGATGCCTTATCCTCCAATCAAGGAGGGGCATGATGAAACCAGCAAAGAACACGGTTTGTCTCTGGTACGATGGCGACGTCGAGGACGCGGCGCGGTTATACTCCAAAATCTTTCCCGATTCGTCCGTTGGTGCAGTGCATCGCGCACCGGGAGACTTTCCGTCTGGGAAAAAAGGGGACGTGTTGACCGTCGAGTTTGCCGTGATGGGAAACCTTCTGATAGGGGGACTGGGGAACGTACATTAAACTATGAAAATTGCATTTTCTTCATAGCCGGCTGGTGTATAGCGTAAGGGATAATGAATTATTTAAACTTTCATGTACGTCCCCTGCTGCCCGGAAACAGTTTTTTCATAACCTCAACCTGTAGCGGAACGCGGCCAAAAAGCGGCCGCTCCCTCTAAGGCCGGTCGTCAAGAGACACGTGGAGGTATGGAGTATGGCCGATAAACCGTTTCCCCGTTTGCAGGCAATCGCGACGATTCTGACTCCCATACTTCTGGGAGTCGGTGGTTTGATACTCTCGGACCAGGCCAGAGATACCTCGAGACAGCTTGAGGAGATCGCTCAGACGGTTAGTGCTGTCAGTGCTATGGAGCCATACATCGACCTGCTGGCCGGAGATTCTCCTGAGAAGGCCAAGATGGCCGCCTATGCCTTGTATAAGCTGAATCTGAACGATAAGAGAGCCGCAATCTACATCATTTTGGCTGCGGATCGTCAGGAATCAAATGAAGTTTTGGAGCGGCTCGCGAACGATGATCCTGACGTGCGGTCGATCGTTGGGGCAGTTATTGGCAAAACGGAGGCGGCCCAGAGGGCAAGCTTGGATTCGAAGTCTCCTGACCCAGACGAAGTCCCTGTTGCGTCGCAGGCTGCACTGACCAGCGCAGCACTAAAGATCTCTCGGTCTTACATGCTTGAGGGCTGGATGTACTTGGGGACTTTCAAAGACGGGCATTGGGAAGCACGACAGCTCGAGATTCGCGGATCGCTGCCGAAGGAGCAAGAGGTCTACTCTGTCGTGGACGACACCTATCTTCGTTCGGGAAAGCCCTCATTTCCACTCTACAAGCTCTCTGACGCAGTCGGTGTCGCCAAGAAGGGTGATCGAATTCTTATCACGGAAATGGACCCCGACGTTGGAAAGAACCGCGTGTGGGCGCACGTGCGGGTGATGCCGACGCGATAAGTGCCGCCCAACGTTTCTCTACACGGGACAGGTGTTCCGCTTCCGCTCCACACCTGCCTTTAAAAAATCGTTGGCGCCTGATGACATCGAGCGGACGAGCTTGGCCTGGCCATAGGACAAACAAAGGAATATCACGAGGTGCTCTCATGCGTGAGTTGAGACTGAGCAAGGCCTTTACCCTGATCGAATCAGGGCCTGTTGTTCTTGTGACGACCCATGATGGGCAGAAAGACAACATCATGACTATCTCATGGACCATAGTGATAGATTTCACCCCGGTGTTTGCCATCACCACGGGTGAATGGAATTATTCTTTCGCGGCCTTGCGAAAAAACAGGGAGTGCGTCATTGCCATTCCGACAGTTGACATGCTGGATAGGGTGGTCGGTATAGGGACGTGCTCCGGGAAAGACACAGACAAGTTTGCCAAGTTCAAGCTGACACCTTTGCAGGGCAAGGTCGTCAGGTCGCCCTTGATCAAGGAGTGCCTCGCCAACATAGAGTGCAAGGTCATCGACATCGTTAAAAAGCACAACATTGTCGTGTTGGAGGCAGTTGCCGCATACATCGACAACAAGCGCAAGGAGAAGCGCATGATTCACGCTGTTGGCGACGGAACGTTCATTGTTGACGGGCGTAGGATTGATCGGAAGAAGATGATGACCTCCAAGCTCCCATCCGGCATTTAACGTTCATTTCCAGCACGAGGAGATTGTGGGAGCCCAAATGGAAAAAATTCTGGCTTGGTGTGACCGTATCTGTTTGGTCTTGACCCGCTCTGGGAATATTTCTAATCTGGACTTTGTGGATAACCGCTGAAACTAATGAGAAAGGAATATGGCCATGAATTATGAATCCATTATCGTCGAGGTGGGTGATGATTTCGTTGCCCAGATTACGCTGAATCGTCCTGACCATATGAATACCTTTACAACAACACTGGCCAATGAATTGAAAGATGCCTTGTTGATGCTCGATAAGGATAAAAATGTCAGAGTCGTTCTGATTAAAGGCGCGGGCAGGGCTTTTTGCGCGGGAATTGATATCGGCGACTTTTTTGGTAAAACCCCTTCCGAATACAAGCAGTGGATAGAATGTATGGAGGCACCTCTCGTTTTTATAAGCAAGATGAACAAACCTGTGATCGCTCAGGTGCACGGTGTTGCAGCGGCAAACGGCGCCGGTTTGGTCGCTGCTGCCGATCTTGCCATAGCAGGAGAGAAAACCAAGTTCGGGCTGACCGCAATTAATGTGGGGCTTAACTGTGTCGGGCCTGTGATTCCCGTGAGCAAATCCGTGGGCAGAAAAAAAGCACTTGAACTGTTGTTTTACGGTGATCTCATAAAAGCTGAGACGGCCCTTGATTTGGGTCTGATCAATAGAACTGTATCTGATGCTGAACTGGATAAAGAGGCCCGAAACTGGGCTGCAATTTTAGCACAAAAAAGCCCTGTGGCGTTGCAACTTGCCAAAAAGGCTTTTTATTCGGCAGCAGATCTGGATTATTATAAATCCTTTGAATATATGAACGAGGCGTTTGCGCGGTTGTGTACGACAGAAGACGCCAAAGAGGGCATTAACGCATTTTTGGAAAAGCGAAAAGCGGTCTGGAAAGAAAAATAAGTCTGGAGGTGGACATCAGTTAACATGCCATGGATAAAAGAAGAGTTATGCGTAGGATGCGAAACGTGCGTGGATGAATGCCCGGCCGGGGCGATTCTCATGGAAAATGACATTGCCGTTATTGATGATGAGGCGTGCATACGATGTGCCCACTGTCATGAGATATGCCCGGAGGAGGCCGTTCGGCATGACGGTGAACGCATCCCTGAAGAGGTGCAGGCCAATATGGCCTGGGCCAACAAGCTGATACATCACGACTATTACGCCGGTGACAAGGTCAAGCAAAGACAACTGATCGAACGTCTGCAGCGTTATTTTGCCAAAAATATCAAGGTGACCGAAAAGACCATTGAGCAGCTGGTGTCTCTGAAAAATTCCGAATACGCCGAATAGGCCAATACGCGTAATGGTCTTGTCGCCGCCTGGCCGCATGCGTTCATGAATAGAGGAAACGCTTTATTTTTTTCGAGGGCGTCTTTTCGAACTCCTCTTTCACGATTTCAATTTTGGATACCGTGGAATACGAGGACACCATCGCATTCAACGCCTTGCGGTTCTTTTCCATTATCGGGGCCAATGCCTCGTCATCTAAATTCTTCTCTTTCATTTGTTCGATAGAGGGAAATACGAGGGCCGTGAGGCGGTTGCCTCTTTGAACCACCAGGGACTCTTCCACAAAGGGCATGGTGTTCAGTCTGGCCTCGATCTCTTCGGGATAGATGTTCTGTCCGGAGGAGCCGAGCAGCATGGTTTTTTTGCGTCCGCGAATGAAGATGTTCCCATGATCGTTGAAGACGCCCAGATCGCCGGTGCGCAGCCACCCCTCTTCAGTCAGAATGGACCGGGTCTCTTTCTCGTTTTTGTAATACCCGAGCATCACGTTGGCGCCCTTGACCATGATTTCACCCGCAATGTTCGACGGTTCATCCGAATCGATGCGGATTTCGAGAGTATCGATACTTCGCCCGACAGAGTACTTTTTAAACGAATCCCAGCCCGCATAACTGATCAACGGTCCGCACTCGGTCATCCCGTATCCTACGGTATAGCGGAATCCGATGTCGTGGAGGAAGTTTTCCACCTCCGGGTTCAGGGCCGCGCCACCGATGATGATCTGAATGAAATTTCCGCCAAACAACTCATGCAGTTTTTTGCGAAGCATGGCGTTGAGCAGGTTTTTAACCAGGGGGAGTTTGAACAGGGGGGCGGCTTTTCCGTTCAACAGCGGTTTGACTCTGCTGCTATAAATTTTTTCGAAGATCAACGGAACGGATAAGATCAGCCTGGGCCGTATGTCCGAAAATGCCTTCAAAAGAATCGTCGGGGAGGGCATGCGGTCCAGAAAGGTGATGTGGCAACCGTTGGCAAATGGAAACAGGAATTCAAATGCGCATCCAAAGGCATGGGCCGTGGGCAGAAACGAAAGTATCGTGTCGCCGGGTTTCAACGGCATATTTTCCTGGGCGAAAACGACATTGGCCATGAGACTTCTCATGGGCAGCATGACGCCCTTCGAGAAGCCCGTGGTGCCGGATGTATAGACGATGGATGCGAGGGATTCCGAGTGATCCCTGACTCCCGTCTTTTGTCCGAACATGCCGGGGGTCAAGGAGGTGCCATCATCCTCGATGGTATGGATGCGGCCTGCCTTTGCTGATCCTCGTTCCAGGCCGGATAGCGGCCTGAAATCTTTTAAAGAAATGACAGGGATGGAAATTTTTTTTCCAGACGCGACACATTTTTGGAAGAGGTCATCGGCGCAGAACAGCATGTGCGCGTCCGAATGCTCGATGATGGTGAAGATCTCCTCGGGCTTGAATTCGGGTAGAATCGGAACCACAACGGCCCCGTAGAGGAGCGTTGCCAGGTAGGCCGTGGCCCAGTTGGCGGAATTTTTTCCCAGCACCGCGACTTTGCTGCCCCTCTGGATGCCGCAGGCCGCAAACAGCTCATGTATCGCCAGTGTCCTGAGGGCTACCTGCCCATAGGTGACCGCGGCACTGTCGCCCTTCATGTAATCGGAAAAGGCCGGCCGGGTGCGGTTCTCGAGAATGCTGGTTTCAAACAGGTCGATCAAGGTAGTGTTCATATGCCCATCCAATCGTCGATATTCGCAGTTCCATTCAGTGTCAACTGCCGATCGGTATCAAGGTCCCTTCTTTAAAAAATGAAACCGCATCATTATCTTTATATTTTCTGAAATGCAAGTTTCTGGCAAATTTATACGATTACGAATAATAAAGGATAGTTGTAAATGGACATCGATATTCGTTACGGCTGTTCGGACGTGGACTGGCAGCGGGTTTCCCAAACCCTGGAGCGGGTCGGCATGGCGCACCACGCTCCGGAGGCGCACAGGGAGGCCTTCGAGGCCAGCCATACCGCCGTGTTCGCCTATCGTGACGGCCAATTGATCGGGTTCGGGCGGGCGATCTCGGATGGGGTCTACCAGGGGGCGGTCTATGATGTGGCGGTCGTTCCCGAATTTCAGGGGAAGGGAATCGGGACGCTCCTGCTGAAGGCGATTCTCGGGCGACTCGAGGGGTGCAATGTGATATTGTATGCGTCGCCGGGGAAGGAAGGGTTTTACCGACAGTTCGGATTCGATAAGATGAAGACCGGGATGGCGCGCTTCACGAATCCCGAGCGAATGAAAGCCAGAGGGTTTACGGAATAGCCGGCGATCGCAGGAAATGGCCAATGACACTCTCTTCAGCGGACATCGAGGCGTTGAAAACCGCCAAGGCGTATCTGGAGCATCCGGGATTGGCGGCGAAGATCAGCATGGTGGTCGGCGCGCCGATTGAAAAGAGTATTGCCATGCTGCCTGAAAGGTGGCGCCTGCTGGTCAATGAAGCGGCCCGGAAATCGATCGAGAAAGCGCTCGACGTCGCCTTGTGGACGTTGGGGCCTGGAAAACCGGGCCCCCCATCGAACTGGTGGCACAAATTGGCGGTCGGGACGACCGGGGCCGCGGGCGGCGCCTTGGGGTGGACCGCGCTGGCCGTCGAGCTGCCCGTGTCGACGACGATCATGCTGCGATCGATCGCCGATATCGCCCGCAGCGAAGGCGAAGATCTGAGCACGGCGGACGCAAGACTTCAGTGCCTGCAGGTGTTGGCCCTGGGCGGCCGGTCCAGCAGCGACGATGCGGCCGATGCCGGATATTTCGCCGCCAGGACCGCCATGGCCAAGGCGGTGTCGGATGCCGCGGCCCATCTGGCCAGGCGGGGCCTCTCCGACAAGGGGGCGCCGGCGATCGTTCGCCTGATCACCCAGATCGCCTCGCGTTTTTCCATTGTCGTGTCGGAAAAGGCGGCCGCGCAAATGGTGCCTGTGGTCGGTGCCTTCGGCGGCGCACTGATCAACACGATGTTCATCGATCACTTCCAGGAGATGGGCAGGGGTCATTTCATCGTTCGAAGGCTGGAGCGCCTCCATGATCCGGAAGAGGTGCGGCACGTCTATGAGGCGGCGTTGTGAGACAGATCTGTGCGGCGCATTTTTGAAATGCATCCGGGAACGTTTTAATTCGAGGGGGATGGACGCTATCGTTACATGCATTGAAAGGAGTCGGGATGGATCGGAAGACGAAGGTCGGTATTATTATCTGCGATCGCTATCGGCGTTGCGCGGGCGGTAAGTGCCTGCGGTCCATGCGGGCCAGGGAGGGGGCCTTCAGCATATATGGCGACACGGAATTGGAGTTGGTCGGATTTACGACCTGTGATGGCTGCCCCGGCGGCAACATCGAGTACGCGGGCGACGAGATGACCAAAAACGGCGCCGAGGTGATTCACCTGGCCACGGGACTGGTGGTGGGGTATCCGCCTTGCCCCTACATCGATGTGTTCAAGACGTTTCTCGAAAAGCGCTACGGCATCCGGGTGGTGGTGGGCACGCATCCGATTCCCCAGAAGTATCTGGACATGCACACCGCCCTGGGCACATGGGAAGAGGACCGATGGCAGCCGCTGATTGCGCCGACCATGGCGGATCCTCAGACGCGCCTGGCTTACGATTAAATCACGGATATCGACTATAGGGAGCCATCGGTTCATGAACGCTTCAAACGACACCCATCGCAAAACCATCGGGTACATCCTCTGGATCTTCGGATTCACCGGTTCGCACCGGTTTTACTACGGCCGGCCGGTGACCGGGACCATCTGGTTCTTCACGCTGGGGCTGCTGTTCATCGGTTGGATCATCGATCTGTTCCTGATTCCTTCCATGGACCGCCAAGCCGATCTGAGGTTTCGCGGCGGTCCCGTGGATTACAACATCGCCTGGATTCTGCTGACCTTTCTGGGGTTGTTCGGCGTCCATCGATTTTATATGGGCAAATGGTTCACCGGTATTCTCTATCTGGTCTCGGGCGGCATTTTCGGCATCGGTTACCTGTACGACCTGTGGACCCTGAACGATCAGATTTCGATCATCAACGGCAGTTCATGAGACGGCAGTATGGCATTGATCGCGATGCGCGATGTGCGTTGGGGGTTCGGCGAGCCGGCCCTGCTGGACGGCATCAGCGTCAACATTGAAAAGGGCGAGCGGGTCGGGCTTCTGGGGCGCAACGGCGTGGGAAAGTCGAGCCTGTTGCGCTTGCTGAACCGTGAGGTCGAACCGGACAGCGGGGAGATCATCCGGCAGCAGGGCATTCGGGTTGCGGTCCTGGAGCAGGAGGTGCCGGCCGGCTGCGAAGGGAGCGTCTTCGAGGTGGTGGCGCAGGGGCTGGGCTCCGCCGGCCAGGCCCTGGCGGCCTATCATCGCCTGTCTGACGCCCTGCAAGGCGCCGATGACAGGCGCTTGCGCGAAGAGCGCGACCGATGGCAGCATCTGCTCGACAGCGAAGGCGGCTGGCCGCTGCAGCAGCAGATCGAGAGTATCCTGTCGCGGACCGGACTGGACTCCGGGGCAACCTTCGCCGACCTGTCTGCGGGCATGAAGCGGCGGACTCTGTTCGCCCGCGCCCTGGCCCTTTCTCCGGACCTGCTGCTGCTGGACGAACCGACCAATCACCTGGATATCGACAGCATCGTCTGGATGGAGGCGTTTCTCCTCCGAAACGTCAAGACCCTGCTGTTCATCACCCATGACCGCGCCTTTCTGGAACGCATCGCCACGCGCATCCTGGAGCTGGATCGCGGCCGGCTGATCTCCTATGCCTGCGACTACAGGACCTATCTGCAGCGCCGCGAGGCGGAGCTGGATGTCGAAGCGGAGCAGGCCCGCAACTTCGACAAGAAGTTGTCCCAGGAAGAGGCCTGGATCCGGCAGGGCATCAAGGCCCGGCGGACCCGCAACGAAGGACGGGTGCGCGCCCTGCAGGAGCTGCGCGCGGCCGCGCGCCGGCGCCGCGCCCAGGTCGGCCAGGCGAAAATGGCCCTGCAGGAGGCCGAGCGCAGCGGCAAGCTCGTGATCCGTGCCGAGGGGGTATCCTACGGTTACGGGGAGCGGCCCATCGTGCGTGACTTTTCCAGCCTCATCATGCGCGGCGACAAAATCGGCATCATCGGGCCCAACGGCGCGGGCAAAACCACCCTGATCCGGCTCTTGCTCGGCACGCTCCCGCCCGACAGCGGCACGGTGCGCCATGGCACGAATCTGCAAACGGCCTATTTCGATCAGCTCCGGGGCCTGCTCGACGAGCAGAAGACCGTTGCGCAAAACATCTCCACGGACAATGATGTCATCGTGTTCAACGGCCGCAGGCGGCATGTGATCGGCTATCTGCAGGATTTTCTCTTTTCGCCCGACCGCTGCCGCACACCGGTTCACGTGCTTTCGGGAGGCGAACGCAACCGTTTGATGCTGGCCAAACTCTTCACCCAACCGGCCAACCTGCTCGTGCTGGATGAGCCGACCAACGATCTGGATGCCGAGACGCTGGAATTGCTCGAAGAGCTGTTGCTCTCCTTCGAAGGCACCTTGCTGCTGGTCAGCCACGACAGGGCCTTTCTCAACCATGTCGTCACCAGCACCCTGGTGTTCGAAGGCGACGGGCAGGTGACCGAATATGCCGGCGGATACGACGACTGGCTCTCCCAGCGACCCCAAGCGGCCGCGCCGAAGGTGGAGGCCTCCAAGCCGGCGCCGGCCCGCAAGTCCGCGCCCCCGGGCCGGCCCAAGCGGCTGACCTTCGCCCAGGAACTCGAACTCAAGGCCCTGCCGGCCGCCATCGAAGCCCTGGAGTCGGAACAGGGCGCGCTCCAGGCGGCCATGGCCGATCCATCCTTCTACAAACAGCCCCGGCAGGAGATCGTGGAACGGCAAAACCGCCTGAAAGCGGTCGAGGATCAAATCGCTGCCGCCTACCGACGCTGGCAGGAACTCGACGATTTTTCAACGGGATGATGGCGGTCAGCCCATGACCAGCACCGTGACCTGGCTGGGCGCCAGGCAGACGCCCGGGCAGTTCATGGAGAGGCCGTTATGGCCGGTCATGCTGGTCATGCGCTGGGCCGGCATGCCTTCCTTGAGCACGGTCAGGCTGCCCATGATGAATTCGGTGGGCCCCATGACCGTGCCCGATGCCACGCCCAGGTTCACGCCCGCATTGTCGCCGTTGCTGACATAGACATCGGACATCTGGTTGAGGGAGGGCATGCCGTCGGTCAGCACGGTGAGCGCCGTGGTGGTGGGCAGGGTGGTCGCGCCGGTGGAGACATTGGGATAGGGTACGGGCACCGGCCCGGCCGGGGTCGGCGTGAGGCACACATCGGGAACCCCCATCATCGTTCCGCCCATCATGGTCAATTGAAACATATCTTCTCCTTTAACATTAGCCCAGATGGATCTGTTCGGCGTCGATCTTCACGTGTCCTTCGGCCGTGTGGACGCTGTTGCCGGTCTGCACCGTGAGCGTGCCTTCGACCAGTTGCCGCGCCGAGGCGGCCTGGGTTTCGTCGTGCTCGCGTATATATCGGAAGCACGAGGACATGCGCTGCACCCAGTGGGCCACGAAGCTGTCCATGCGTCGGGCCACGGTGCGGATGGTTTCGATGCTGGCGCTGAGCGACCGCCCGGCCAGGCGGGTCTCGTCCAGGCCGATTTCGGCGCGGGCCGCGTGAACCCGAAGTTCGGCGGCGGCCATGTCCACATGGGCCGGCGAGGTCAGGCCGATGCCGGTGTCGGCGGTCAGGGTCAAGTCGCCGCCGGCGACTTCCAACCGGGTCGGTCCGGTGAAGGCCAGGCGGTTTTCCACCGATTCCCCGGGGCGTTCGAGCACGGCCAGCACATAGGTCCGGCCGAAATTGTCTTCGGACAGCAGCACCTGGTCCCCCGGTGCCGGGACCAGCAGGCAGCTGGCGGCCGCCCTGGCGCGGGTGCGTCCGGCGGCGGTGCATAAGACGAGCTTATCGCCGTCGCGGGATTCAACGGTGGCGTATGCCAGGGTCAATTGGGGTGCTGCGATTTTTGGAGCGGCCTGATGCATCTGATGCCTCCTTCACTTCAAACTCGACGGCGCCGTAAAAAGCCCAATATCTGCGTTGCGCTCATCCCGCAGTCCTTGCGGCGTACGACAAGTACGCCTCAGGACGCGGAATTTCGCGCGCCTTGATCTTGAACTTTTTACGGCGCCGTCCGGCAACGATTTGTTTCATAACCATCCAACATCCTGATCAGACAGAATACCTTCACTTCAAACTTTACACTTCAAACTTCATTTTCTTCCTCCCCAATCTTCGGCCTCGGCCAGATCGGGATCGGTTTCCAACGCCAGGCTGCGCGTGGCGCCGTCCCAGACGGTGTGCTCCTCTTTTGCCCGGTGCATGTTGGCCCGAAACAGGCCCGCATGGGAAAAGTCGGTGGCGGTCAGGTCGGCATGGGAAAAATCGGCGCAATTGCAATCCGCGTTGGCGAATCTGGCGCCCACACAACTGCATCGGGCCATCAGGGCCTGATCGAGCCGGGCGGCCGTGAAGTCCGCGCCGTCCAGCCGGGCGGACTCGAAGCAGGCATTGGCGAGTTGTGCCCTGGAAAAGCGGGCGCGGCGCAGGTCGGCGGCCATGAAGACCGCGCCAAAGGCCTTGACCGCGCTGAAATCGGCGTCGGTGAGAACCGCCTCCATGAAATTGGAGCGGTCGATGTCGGCGCCCGCAAAGTTCGCGCCGGTCAGGTCCGCGCCGCCGACCTGCACGCAGGAGAACTCGCAGCCCGAAAAGTCCTGGCCGGCCAGGGCGCACTCCCGCAGGAAGGTCTTGTGGGCCCTGATCTGCTTGAGGCGGGCGCCGGTGAGGTCGGCCTTTAAAAAAATGGCCCGGGTCAGATCCGCGCCGGTCAGGTCGGCCGCCTGGAGCGAGGTCTGGACCAGCACGGTCCTGAACAGGAGGGCCTTTGCCAGCCGGGCCCGGTCCAGCACGGCGCCGTCCAGAACGGCGCGGGTGAGGTCTGCGCCGGTCAAATCGGCATCGACGAGGCTGGCGCCGGTGAGCACGGCCTTTTCCAGCTTGGCGCCGGCGAGTTTGACGCCGTTCAGGTCCATGTGCATCCAAAGCACCTGGGTGAGGTCCGCGCCGCTCATCTCCGCGCCGTGCAGCACGCAATCGCGGAATCCGGTGCGGTGGATAGCGGCACCGCGGAAATCGGCGCCGCTCAGGTCGCATTGTTCAAAGCGCGCTCCGGAAAGATCGAGGCCGGTCAGATCGATTCCGGTGAGGTCCTGGTTTTCGATGGTGTCGTCCCGGGCAATGGCCTCGGCGATCTCATTTCGGGTCATCGAGCAACTCCACGCGTTTGTTGAGCAGGGTCATTTTCAGGTTGGCCTGGTCGAAATCGGTACGGCCCACCACGGCCCGGTACATCTCGGCACCAAAGAGGTTGGCCTTGGACAGGTCGGCGTCGACCAGGCGGGCCTTGCGCAGAGACCCCATGAACAGGTTCGCGCCGGAGAGATTGGAGCCCTCCAGGTTGGTGCGGTGGAAGAAGGTGCGTTTGGCCTGCACGCCGGACAGGTCGGCCCGGGAGAGGTTGCAGTTGCGCAGAAACGAGCGTTGGAAGCGCGACCCTTTGAAATTGCCGCCCGACAGGTCGGCGTCCATCAGGGAGGCGCGTTCCAGGTTGGCGTCGGCAAAATCGCCGTTTTGGATCGATGTGGCGCCGCCGATGCGCACATTGTGCAGGTTGCAGCCCCGGAAGGCGGCCTGGTCGGCCGGGCTGTCCCAGATGATCGCCTTGCTCAGGTCGCTGCCGGAGAAATTGACGCCGACGGCCGTGGTCTTGTGAAAGACCGCCTTGGCCGCCTCGGCCTGGGTGAAATCGGCGCCGCTCAGGTCCGCGCCCATGAAATAGCCTTGGGAGGCCCGCGCGCCGGCGAGGTTGGCGCCGGCGAGGTTGGCGCCCTCCAGCAGGGTCTGCCGCAGGGTGCATCGGGAAAGATCGGCGCTTGAGAGATCGGCCGCCTTGAGCAGGGCTTTGGTGAAATCGGTTTCGCTCAGGGCCGCTTTGGTGAAAACGGCGTTGCCCATCATGGCCTGCACGGCCTTCCCGTTTCTGAACGAGGCCCCGGTGAAATCGGCCTGCTCGGCCATCGTCGCGCTCAGGTCGGCGCCGTCCAGGTTCGACCCGGCGAACGAGGTCTTCTTCATGCGGGCGCCGCGCAGGTCCGCGCCGCGCAGGTCCAGGCCCGAGAGGTCCAGACCGCTCAAATCCTTGCCTTTGAGGCTGACCTGTCGGGCGTGGCGGTCGATGACCGTTTCGCGGGTCATCTCCTCCCGGTCGTCCGGATCGATGTGCAGCGGCGCGAGCATCTCCTTGGCCCACTGGGGAAAGGCAAAGCCGCCGCCGGCGCCTGCGCGTTTGGCCTGGCCCTCGGCCCAGCGCGCCTTGGATGCGTCCACCAGGCCGCTCATTTTCGCCTCCTGGGCATCCAGGGCCGCGGCACGCTCGGTGGTCATCTGTCCGGCCTTGTTCAAGGCCTGGCGGACATGATCGTATTTGGCGGCCAGGTCGAGCCCGCCCAGAAAACCTTCGGGTTTGGGCGGGGTCGGCGGCAGGTTGAAATGGGGCGTGGGATCGATCCCCTGCCGGCGCAGTTGGGCCTTGGCCTGGTCGATGGCCGCGTTCATTTTGAGGGGCAGTTCCTGTTTGAGCGCCTCGCTCCTGGCCAGGGAAGGGGCCATCTTTTCCATCATGCCGTCGTGAAAGGCCTGGTAAAGGCCTTTGGCGTCCACACTGGGAATGGCGATGCCGGCGGCGTCGTCCCCTTTTTTGGCCCGGAACGGGCTCGCCTCGGGCACAAACGGCGCCTGGTCCGGTCCCAGGGCGGCGACGATCCACCGCTCGATCGACACCCCTTTTTCATGGGCGTCGAACAGGGCCGACGATTCGGGAAGGGGCAGCGGCTCGGCCTGGGGATAGGCCGCGCGCCAGGGGGCGAACTCCTGTTCCCTGGCCGCCTGATCCATTGCATAGAGCACGATCAGCAGGCGCGGGGCGTCTTTTATCAGGGCCGCCGTCTCCTTGTCCGGGGCCGTGTCCGGTGAGGGCAGGGCCACGGCGCCGACATAATCCCCGGCGTCCTGTTCCACCAGCCAGGCTTCCAGAGGGTCGGCCACCCGCACCACGGGCTTGCCCGGGGCCAGGCCGGCGGCGAACGTGGTGTCCCCCGATCCAGGCACGCTGACGTCATGTGCCGGTTCTGCCAGATGGCCGGCGCGTACCGTGAGCCGGGTGATCGTCGCGCCTTGGTGGGCCGCCAGGAGCAGGCCGGCCGGCATCGTCGTGGGCGGGGCCGGATCGAGTCCCCAGGCTTGGGGATCGAAGTCCCATGCCTGCGGCATACTGGCGAACAGGGCCCGCTTGAGGGTCGCGGGCCGCAGTCCCAGTCGGCGCAGGGCGGCCATGCGGTCATGATCCAGGGAGAGGTCGCAGCGCCCCTGGCGCACCAGGGCAAGGGCCTGTTCGGGCCAGGGCGTTTTGGCGGCAGGCGCCATCTGGGCCTGCACCTGGGGAATGAACTGCCGGGTTTCCGGCCGGTCCAGGGAGGCGAGCACCTTGTCCTGCATGTCGCGCTTGGCGGCCTGGACTTTCCGGGTGAGGGCCTCGGCCTGTTCCATCTGCCGGGCGACGGTAGCCTTGAGGTTCTCCAGTTTGGCCCTGGCCCCGGTCAGCGGCGCTAGGTCGATTTTGATCAGGTGGCCGAATTTGGCTTTCAGCTCGCCCAGTTGCCGTTCGGCCTGGTCCAGGCGGGTCTGGGACTGGTTCAAAAGATCCAGGCTTCGTGCGGCCGCGTTTTGCGGTGAGATGCCGGCATCGGGCGCCTTGCCCTGGGCCACGGCCAGGCGGTGGGCCAGGGTCCTGGGAATGTCGGCCACCTGCCGCATGGCTTCGGCGGCCTGGGCCTTTGCCGCATCCATCTGGGACATGTCGATGGGCACGCCGCGGTCCAGGCGTTTGTCCAGCGCCGCGAGGTAATGTTCCAGGGGTTGCGGCGCCTCGTCCGGGGACTCGGTCACCAGGTATAGATGTTGGATGTCCACGGCCTCTTCGTCGGCCACCTCCAGCACGGCGCGGTGCACGAGGATGCCCCGCAGGGCGTGGGGAAAGAGCCAGACCGTGTCCAGGCGGGTCTGCGCTTCGCGGAACAGCAGGCCATCGCGCGGGTCTTTGAGATCCTTGAGCTGGCGGGCAAACACCCGTTGGCGCAGGCGGGGCAGGGACGATTGCACCTGCCGGCGTTCGGGGTGCATGTGGGTCAGCGCCACGGCTTCGCCGCCCTGGAAAAAGGCCTCCTGCTGCTGGTCTTCGGGGGCCGTGTTGAAAAAGGTCCAGTTCATGTCCTCGGGAAAATAGGGCCAGTGTTCCCTGAACCACTTCTGGTCATAGGTGCCCGCTTTTTTACGCCGCTGGGGCCACGTCTGATCGATGGGCATGAAGCCGGCCGGCGCCGGTCGGTCGCCGGGCGCACCGATGAGATGGGCCGGATCCTCCACCGCAGGCAGTTCCAGGACCGGTGTGCCGGCCTCCGTTCGTGTGGGCGCCATGCCTCTGCCGAGCGGGTTCGATTCAAACTCCGGTCCGCCGAAGGCGTTGCGCCAATCCAGGTCAATAACGCCGAAGGGTTTGGGATCGGTGATGGCCAGGCCCGCGGCCCGCCGCTCCCAGAAACGCGGGCCGAAGACATTCAGTGTCTTGGCGATCCGGCCCACCTGGAAGGCGACCTGGGCGGCCGGCCGCGGTTGTCCCTGCGGGGAGAAGCATTTGGCCCGCAGCAGCACCTCGGCACGGGGTTTGGGCATGGCGGCGTCCAGGATGGCGTTTTCGCCCAGCTCCCGAGGCACGAAGCGCCACATCTCCTGCTCGGAAAGCGGCGCTTCCGGGGCGTCCAGGTCGAAGAAGGTCAACACCGAGACCACCAGGTGATTTTTATCCCGGATGGCGAAGTGGTTGAGCAAGATGCCGTGGGTGGTTTCCTTGACGACTTTCATGGATGGTCTCGCTGCCTTTTGAAAAATCAACCGTCGACGATCAGGGTGCCCTCGCGTATTGCGAGGGTGGCGATGCTGTCGATACTGGTGCCGAAGTTTCCCAGTTTCGTGGCGACATTCTCGTTTGTCACCCCGCCCTCGATCAATGTCGTGGCCGCCGATTTGATGGCCGTGTTCACGGCAAGGACGCGGGAGTTTAATGCATCAATCTTGGTGCCCGCAGTGGTGATATCGGTCTGCACCGCCAGAATATCGGATTCCACGGCGCCGATTCTGTCATTGACTGCCCTGAGCTGCTCGTTGATCACCTCGGTGAGTGCATTTTGCAAGGATTCCTGACTCAACGTGACCTGCACCCGCTGATTGACGACCTCTTCTTCTTCCTCCGCGACCACAGTAATATTTCCACTAACCGTTGTGCTCTGCTCCAAGGCATGCAGTTTGCTTTCAAGTATCTTTTCTTCGCTTTTGCCGAGCACACATTTTGTGGGGAAATGGTAGCTGCCCACGCCGCCGAGCATCAGTTCCGTTTTCAATCCGCCGATGAATTCATCGGCGGTAATTACCTTGATGCCGATATCCGCACCGAGAATGGTTTCGACGCATTCGCCCATAATAAGGGCGTTCTCGCCTCCGGCCTGGATTTTCAATGCCTTGTCCGTATACAGGCGGGCGCCCCACTCGGTCTCCAGTTCATCGAGGCGTTCGTCCTGTTTCTCGTCTTTCTCTTCGATATCGTCTAATCTCTCATCTTGTTTTTTGTCTTTCTCTTTCCCCTCGTCCAATCGTTTGTCCTGCGCTTCATTTTTTTCTTCTATGTCGTCCAGCCGATGGTCCTGTTGCTTATCCTTTTTTCGGGACGGATCGAGCCAGCTCCCCTGCCGGTCGCCTGTGTCCGGGTCGTTGGGCGCACCCAGGCGCAGGAAGGTCCTGGCCGAGGGCGAATGCAGCAGGATGCGCTGACGGCCCTCCTGGTCTTCCATATGCATGATGTTGCCGCTGCCCGACACCAGGCGCACCTGGGTCTGGTTGGCGTCGTTGACCGGGCTGGGGGTCTCGGGGTTGGGAACCGCTCCGGCGATGACCGGCCGGTCCGGATCGGCCTCGATGAACGACAGCAGCACCTCGGTGCCCTTGTGCAGGGGGGCGTGGAATCCCATGCCTTCGCCGGCATAGGGCTGCATCATCCGCACCCAGGCCGAGGCCTTGCCGCCCTTGCGTCCGGAAAGGTCGAAGGGCATGACCACCTTGTAACGGCCGTGTTCGTCCAGCTCTGCGTATTGGCCCGATCCGGCCGCGTCGATCCTGGCCGACAGGGTGCCGGAAATACGCGGCTTGGGGGTGGTGCGTTCCGGCCGGAACTGGGTATCGCCGGGAATGCATTCGAAGCTGTTGCGGTAGAAGAGCCCCTCTTTGTCCTCGCCGGCGCTCGAACCCAATCCGCTGGCCAGGTAGAACTCCTGGCTGCCTTCGTGGCGCACGGCGGTTGTGAGGAACCGGCGGTTGAAATCCGGGCTGTAATGACGCTGAAGGGTGTACAGGTAACCGGGCCTGATGGCGGGGATGGTGGATCGGCCGTGGAAGATCTTCTCCCGGCACCGGTACGCCTCGGCGCGGATGTCGGCCAGACGCTGGCCCTCCCCCCTGTCCTGGAAATGCTCGCCGTAGAGGTAAATCTCCCCCCGGCCGTTCGCCTGCACCGGGGCGCGGCCTTCCAGGTCCAGGCTCGGTTTCAGGTAATTATAGTCCTTGAGCAGCACGTTCTTGGGCATGGGGCGCTGCTTCAGGTTGAATTGCCGGATCACCTTGTCCGCGCCGGTGGCGTCCAGTCCGGACGGCGGGGCGTAGACGAAGGTTTCGTGGCCGGGCAGGGGCGTATGGGCGATATGGGTGTCCGCGGCGATCATCTTTTCCGATTGCCCGCCCTGCTCGAACCAGTAGTACGCCCCTTCGCGTTCCATCCAGCGCGAGACGAAGTCGAAGTGGGATTCGCCATACTGGCAGACATAGGGCCGGGGCTCGTATTTGCCCTGGAACCGAAAGTCGAAATCCACCCCCTGGGACAGGCCGCCGTCCTGAAGCACGCCGGAGAGGAACTGGTCGATCTTCTTGTCCAGGAACACCTGGTTGTGATGGGTCAGGGTGAGCCACCACAGCCTGGGCCTCAGTTCGGCGCGGTAGTAGATATAGGGACCATACTGCTGCTGCTGCTCGAAGGCGGAAAGAATGCCGTGGTAAGGCAGGTCCGGGCCATGGGCGAATTTACCTCTGATGGTGAACGTGGCCGGCTGCTGCAACACGGCGGTGATATCGATATCGCTGCGTTCCGATACCAGCAGGATGTCGAACCGGTAGAGGCGGGAAAGGCCCTCTTCTCCGGAAAAACGGACCACCGTGAAGGCGTCTTTGGGCAGCGCCTGGCTCTCGAAAGTAAAGGCGGCTTCTTTGAGTTGGGTCATCGACATACTCCTTTAATCGAATCGACAGTATTCCTTCACTTCAAACTGAACACTTTAAACTTTAAACTTCTTCAACCCCCTCCTCCCCCGATCACCACGGCGAATCCATTGTCCTTTTCAGTCACCCGCGGCGCAGCGGCCGGTCGGGGCAGATTACTCTCCCGGTAGTGAAAGACGACGCGCAGGAAGTCGGGGTGCTCGCCGATGACCACGCGCGCGATGCCGCCCTCGTCGATGGTGTTGATCCGGGGGGCCGCGTTGCGCCAGCGTCCGGGCAGATCGACCACCCAGATCGACGGCGAGGGCCTGAAGAAGATCTTTGCGCCGGTGACGAATCGATCGGTCCGGAAATGCGCTTCGAAGCGGTCGCCGCGCCATTCGAGGCTATGGGACAAAAGGGTGCCTGCCTTTGTTGGAGCGGGCTCGGGCCGGGCCGGCGAGACCGGTGGCGCCGGCATCGCTGTCTTTTCGGACGAGCGATCCGATGCATGGCCGCGAGGGGCCGGAGCCGGTGTTTTGTGCGCCGTGCCGGTATCCGGTGAGACCTTTGGCGCCGGTGATTTGGGTGTTTCGATCACGATGGGCATGCGGACTTCCCGCTTGACCGGCGCGGGTTCAGGATCGGGACAGGTGTCGAGGATCAGCCCCAGGTCCGGTCCGGCGGCGGCCAGGAACAAGAGCAGGGCGGCCGCGCAGAAGGCGGCCAGCATGAACCACGGCGCGCGGGGCGAATGCAGGGCGCTCATCGGCTCGTTCCTTTGGCTGCCGGGGTGCCGTGGCGTTGGGGAGCCCCCTGGCCGCCATCTTCACCCGTCGTCGCGCAGCCCAGCCCGGACCAGCAGCGGGCCACCCGCTGCGGCACGCTCAGGGGCGGATAGTGTTCGATGGCCATCACCGGGGCGGCGTCCTTGAGGATGTAGTTGACCTGAATGCGCCGCACGCCGATACGTTTCAGATCCGCCCGTTGCTCAGGAAAGTCATCGGGCGTGTAAATTTTGCGGCCGTCCCGGAAGGTACGCAAAAAATCCCGGAAGCCCCATTGCCCTTTCCAGGTGCGGGTCAGCGTGGTTTCCTCGAAATAGATGGCCAGGGTGACATCATCGCAGCTGTCCGGGTCCCAATTGAAATCTTTGTTGGCCGGCGCGTTGTAGTTGTCCAGAACCTGGGGACGGCCCGCGCATTGCAGGGTCAGGCGCGTCTGGTAGGGTTCGCTGCGGGCGTCTTCGTTGACATCGGTGGGTAGAGTGGCGATGGAGACCGTGTATTTGGGCTGCAGCTGCTGTCGACGAACCGCGCCCTGGTCGAGGAAGGAGAGGAAGGCCGCATCGAACGGGAACGTCACCCCCATCCAGGCCGCAGATGTCCAGCCGCCCGGGGTGCGCCGCAAGAAGGGCTTGGCCGGTTCGGCGAGAAAGCCGGGGACCACCCCTTTCTCACCGAACAGTGCCCCCCACAGTTGACGTTCCGGCGTTCCGGCCGTCTCCGCCACTACCTGGGACTGCCATACATCGTTCAAACCGCAGGCGGTTTCATAGGTGGTCAGGGTGACGAGGAACTGCAAAGGTCCGTCCATCAAACCCCATAGCGTTTCGTCGTCGGCTGGGTCCGCACCCAGCAGCGCGCGCATCTGGTTGATCGCGCCCAAGCCCAGAATCACCGGGGAGGCTTCGGCCTGGGCGTCGGTTTGCCCGAAGTGCTGCACGGCAAAACGAAAGGCCGCATTGGCGTCCGCCGTGACCGGAACCAGGGCATCCAACTGCTGCATGTAATCGCCAAAGGCCTCGGCCGCGGCCATGATGTTGTCCCGCCGGTCGAGACGGGCTTCGATGCGCTGCAATTTTTCGGCGATGCGGGCCTGCAGGCCGGCTTTGTCCTGTCCGCTGCGATAGCTTTGCAGGATGTGGACCAGTTCGCCGGCCAGCCGCGAGGTCGCCGCATGGGGTCGGATGTCGCGGATCGCGGCCAGTTCCTGGTCCATGCGGGTGATGTATCGGTAATAGGGATTGTCCAGGGTGGTCATGGCCGCGGCGCTGGACAACCAGTCGTTGCGGGCCAGCAACCGGTCCATACCTCTGTCAAACTCCCGGGCAAATTCGCCCCATTGGGAGAGGAACGCGGTGGCATACCTTTCCCAGAAGGCGGCCACCCGGCCGTCGAAGGTTTCCGTGTCCCGGACCGCCAGGCGCAGGCGGTCGATCAGGCGGATGATCTGCGTTTTGCCTTGAACGGTCAGGGCCCCGGAAATTCGAGGCGCATCCTGCACCTGTCCATGGCCGCCCCAGAAATCGTCCAGGGTGATGGGGGCCAGGTTGGGACGGGTGTCGGCCCATCCGATCAGCCAGCCCAGGTCGGGGCCTTCCAGGGCGATGATGCGGTCGGCCCAAACTTCCATCTCGGCCCGTTCGCGCTGGAGGATGCCCGGATCTTCTTCCCATTCGGCATACGAGCGGTACATGTCCGCGAAGTAAGCGGTCACATAGGGCAGGCGGCCGCCGAAAGCGACGGCCAGGAAGGGCAGGGGGTCGTCCTGATTCGCGTCGGCGCGCTGACTCCGGCCCGCTTCGCGCGCCTGCAGGATTTCCACGCGCCATGCCAGATACTCCAGGTAGGGCGCCAGGGCCCCGCGCCCGGGTTGAATCTTTTCAGGCGCGAACTTTTCTTTCATGGCCTGGTCGGTCGGATTGAGAATGTAGGTTCGGAACCATTGATTGTAGGCCCGCTTCAGGCCGTCGAGCGCTCGCTTGCCCTGGCCGAATCCCGCCAGTTCCGGGATGCGGCCGTGCAGGCGTTGTTCCATTTCGGCGATGCGGTCGCGCAGGAGGCCCAGGGTGACCATGTCGTCGGCCAGGCGGGCACCCAGCTGCGGGGCTTGCGGAAAAGCGGCGTGGGCCGGCGTCATGGCCTGGCGCACATGCCGGTAGGCAAAACCGGACAGGCCGATGGCGGTGAGCAGGAGCAGCAGCCAGGCGGCCAGGGCCAGATGGGTGGTGGCCTTGCGCCACGAGAGATATTCGCCCAGGGGACGGAAGGCGGCACGGTCACCGGGCAGAATCGCGTCGAAGAAGTCGTGCAGAAAAAGGCCCAAGCCCGTGTCCGGCAGGTGCCATTGGCGCTCTTTGAAGCTTGCCAGAGCGCCCAGCACACCGGAACGCACCGAACCGGCCTGGCGGCCGCTGGAGATGAAAAATCCCCTTAGAAACGGCGTTTCCTGATAGGGATTGTCGTGAAAGGCGCCCCGGGCGAAGGCCTGGATGCCGGGCGCCAGCCGCTCGAACTCGTCAGGGAAAAGCACGGCCCGGCTTCCGGCGCGGCCGGCCTGGCGGGCCAGCTGCAGCCGCAGGTCCTTGAGTCTTCGGGAGACGTGGCCGATGGCGCGGTTCAGAAATTCGAGCGGGTCGTCGTTTTCGGCGGCATTCATCAGTCCCATGGCCTGGCCGCGCAGCTTTTCCGGCAGCAGCTCGGCCATGGCCGTCATGCCCAACAGCCGGTCGGCTTTGGTCATCAACAGGTATACCGGGAATTTGGCGCCCAGCACGCGCATGAGCTGATCGATGCGCAGTCGGATCGAACGGCCGTAGGCGGCCAGCGCATCCGCGTCGTCCTCGAGGAGGCGGTCGGCCGGCAGGGTGACGATCAGGCCGTTGAGCGGCTCCTTGCGCCGGTATTTGGCCAGCAGAACCAGGAACCGTTCCCACTCGCCGTTGTCTTCATCCGCCAGGGGCACGGCATAACGGCCGGCGGTGTCCAGAATGATGGCGTTTTTGAAAAACCACCAGTCGCAGTTACGGGTGCTGGCAATGCCCTTGGCCGGGCCGGCATCGCCGAGGATGTTGGTCAGGCGGGCATGGGCCACGGCCGTGCTCTTGCCCGAGCCGGTTTCGCCGAAAATCATGAACCAGGGCAGACGGTAGAGAGGGTCCCCATGCCGTCCCAGGCGAGAGGCCCTTAGACTGGCTACGGCCGCGGCCCAGCGCTCTTGCAGCTCCAGCAGGGCCCTGCGTTCGTGGACCGGGGCCGCATCGATGGCCTTCTGGTCCTGCTCGACCACCCGTTGCACGAACCTGGCTTCCCGGCGGCGGAAGTAGTAGCGGCGCAAAAAGAGGATCAGCGCGATCACGAAAAAGAGTCCGGCCAGCGCAACGGCCACGCTCCAGCGCGGCCACCCCATGTGATCGGCCAGCAGCAGCGCGCCCAACACCGCGGCAACGGTGAGCAACAACAGAAGGAGCAGTTTTACGGCGGTTATCAGCAGGCGTGGCATAAGGTTCCTAAACCAATTGGGACGAAAGATTAAAAAAGCAATCCAAATAAAAGTATGAAAGTATGAACGTAACAAAGGAGGAAAGTTGAGATATCCTGTCGATTTTAGCTGTCATGACGCGCTATTCTTTCGTACTTTTATTCCGAAATTCATCTAAAATCACAGCAGTGCCATCCAGTTTCGCACGAATGCGGACAGCACCTTCCAATAGGTCCCATACATGACGGCCGCCAGGAGCAAGGGGCCGCCGAAGAAGACGATGGCCCGGAGCGCCGGCGGCAACCGGTCGGGTTCGGCCGCCGGCAGCGGGGTGCCGTAGGCCTCCGGAAAGACTTTTTCTTCGGAAAGCCGGCTGTCGGTCATGAGGCGTTCCAGGCCGGCGTCGGCCATCCGATCGATGCGGTCACGACCCGGGTCGCCGTCATAGCGGCCCTTGAAGCCGAGGGTCAGGCAGGCCAGGTAGACTTCCAGCAGATCCCGTAGCGCCCCGTTCCGGGAACCTTCCGGCGATCGATGATTCTCATCGGGAGGTTCATCGACAATTGCGTCGGCGGTGTCATGGGCATCGGCGCTGAGCCTTTCAAAACGCTCGTAGAATTCCCAGCCGGCATTGGCCGTGTGAAAGCGCTCTTCCTGCAGCTTGCGCCGCATCCAGGCGTTCCGGCCGGGCCACGACGAGTCCAGAACGGTTTCGTCGGCAAAGGCGCAAACGGCGAACAGGGCGTCTTCAGCCTGATCGGGATGCTCCCGGCGTGCAGCTTCGACGGCCCGGTCCAGGAGCCGGTCCATGTCGGCACGGGCCGTGTCATAAGGCGTGTCCGCCAGGTTCGCTTCGGATGCCAGCATGGCCGCAAAGGCGATGGGCGGCAGAAAGTGGTCGATCAGGGCCATGGTCACCTCGCGAGCAGCGCCAGTTGGGCGTCCAGGTCCTGGGGGGCGTCGCTCCAGTGCATGCAGATGCGGCCGCTTTTCTCCACCCCAGCCCACAGCGGGCTTTCAAGCCCGATGCGCAGGTAGATCGCGCCCTGCATGCGGGGCATGCCCGCCGGCGGGGTTTCGGAAAGAGTCAGGGGGATGCCCGGCAGCGCCCGTACGAGCAGCGACCCCATGCCGGCGGGGTCCGACAGCTTGAGCAGGCGCCTGGCCGCGTCGGCCAAGGCATTGGACGGCACTGATGCCGAATGGAGCACCAGCCAGAAGCTGCCCCCGGAAGTTTTGCCTTCGGCAAGAATCTGGGGCGGAATGTCCGCGGTCCAGTAGGGATCGTCGAAGGCGAAACGGGTCACGAAGCGCGGGCCCGCGGAGATGCCCTCCAGCAGTTGGGCGATCAGGTCGCGGGCCGCGCGGAAGCAGGTCCCCAGCCGGGTGTGGGTGTACTCCGGAACCAGTCGTTTGTCCTGCCAGTCTTCGCCCAGGACGCTGACATTGAGGGAGAAGACCGACAGCTCGGCCACCAATTCGCGAAGCATGCCGTACGCCTCCCAGGGCGACAGGCAGGGCGAGGCCGCCGCGTGGTCCAGGCGCGCGGCAAAGCGCGACAGGGTGCGCAGCCCCATCAGCAGCAGGGTGAAATCGCCGGAGACCGGCTGGCCGGCCGTAAGATTCTTGTACCCCTCCAGCTGTCGGGCCTTGCCCAGCACGCGGTCGCGGATCTCCCTGAATATGGCGTCCAGGGCCGGGACGGCGGCCAGGGTCAGGCAGGGGGGTGCGAATTCGGGATCGCTCGTGATCTTATCGCCCTGGCGCAGCAAACGGGCCACCGGCATCAGTTCCAGGTCGCCGGCCTGGTCCAGTTCGTTTTCCAGCACCAGGTTCAATACATAGGCCATGCGCCGGACCTTGGCCGGCGGGCCGTTGCCGTAAAGATCGGGAATCGCCTCCGGTGTCGATGGAACGGCCATTCGCGTGGGCGCGGCGGCCATCTGCGCTTCGGTTTCGGCTTCGGTGACATTGGCCTGGCCGGGTTTCATGGCGCGCAGGCCCACATAGACCGTCACGGCCCCGTTGACCGGAACGGCGTCCGCGGAAAGCTGCCGGCCTGCGCAGACGGCATTTCCGGGAAAGGCAATGCTTTCCGCACTGGAGGGAAACAGGACCTGGAGCGAGGAGAGTTCCAGCCGGCCGGCGGCCAGGGCACCGTCGTTGAGGGTCACGGATGTCACGCCCCAGAAAAAGGGCGCCATGCCCGCGGTGACGGGTATCAGGGCATCGCCTGATTGACGCTGCAGCATCTGAAAGTGCTGGGGTTGCAGAAAAAGTCCGGGGTGCCAGTAGATCGGGCCGTCACTCATGGTTCGACTCCCATACAACGCGTAAAATTGATTTTCATTTTCTCCCAGGCCCTGCCGGGCGGGCGTCATAGCCGTCCATGATCGGAAAAAACGGCACGGGCCGCCACCTTCGGGTCCGGCGCCAGCCAGGCGTCGCACCCCAGACAGGACCATTGTTCCTCTCCGAGCCGCGCCGATTGGGCCTCTCCGGGGGCCAAGATGAATTCCAGATCGAATATCAATGGCTGGGTGCAGTAAAAACGGACCAACCGGACTAGTTCGTCGAATTCGGGCCGGCCGGGCATATAGCCCTGATACATCCCGGCATTCATGGGGCCGACGCTGATGGCGATCTTGCCCATGGCATCCGTGACCGTGAATCCGAGCCAGGCATTTTGCCCCAGGGCATTGTCTGACCGGCTCAGGCGGCAGCATTGATCTTCGGGGATCACGGCCTCGCGCGGTGTGCATTGCCGGACCGCCACCGGCGCGCCGATGCGGTCGGCCAGCAGGCCACGCAACCCGGCCGCGGATCGAGGAAACTGGGTCAGCAAACCCATAGCGCGCAACAGGGCGCCGGGTTCGTTAAAGACTTTCTCCCGCATCTCCTCGTGGCCCAGCCCGGCCAGGGCAAAGAGGCGCGACACCATCTCCCGGTCGTCCTCTTCGACCACGCGGCGGCTGAGCCGGTAGTATGTGTCGGCCAGGATGAACAGCACGAAAAAGCCATGGTTCAGTATGTCGAGAAAGTCGCGGCCGACACTCTTGTCTTCGCTTTGCTCGCTCAGCAGCTCTTCGGTGTAGTAGGTGGGCAGCGGCGAAGAGGGGCCGTAGAGTCCCAGGAAAGTGGCGGTCAGTTTGAATCGGCGCGGCGCGTTTTCGGCGTCATCCTCCTTCCGGGCAGGCTCCTGGATATCCACCAGGTCATTGGACGGAAACCCCAGGGAGAGATAAGGCCGCACCCGCAGCTGCTCCCGCAGGAACGATTCCCTGTCCTGCGCCCCCGGCGCGGCGCAGGCCTGCTTGAGCAGCCGAACGGCCTGGATGAAGGAGAATTCCTTGGGATTTTTCAGCAGCGCTTCCGGCATGGTGGAGCGTACGCCGGAGCGATGCGGTGTGTCCGGGGCTACAGGAGGACCCGGTCGCCCAGCCGGATGGGCCATGTCCAACGCTCCTTGTGCAAAGTGTCTTCGACGGTCAGCCGCGTATAGGTGTTGATGGCGGCGTAATTGCCCAAAAAAACATCCAGGATCGAGCCGAACAGGTAGAGGTCGCCTTCGCCGGCGAACCCCTGGGGGTCGATCTGGATGTGGATCTCCTGGCCGCGCAGCAAGTGCCCCTGCACGAAGCGGTCCGATGCCTGCACACTCAACTCGCGGATGCCTTCCACCCGTTGGGTGTTGGCCAGGACCGCGGCCCTGTCCCGTGTTTCGGTGAAGATATAGAGCTTGAGCACGGAACGCAGGTTTTCCGCGGTCGCCACGGAGAGATAATTTAAAAAGAGGTGTGACAGTAATCGCCAGAGCAGATTCCGGCCCAAAGGCGGCTGGACCGGCGCGGTAGGCGTCCGGATATTGGAAAACTCGGCCAGTTCCGGCGACGATTCCGTGGACAGGCAGACATCGCCGGGCCGAAGGGTTTCGGGAAGGGAACCGTTGGTGCAGAGCACGTCCAGGGAGAGGGTCTCCGGGCTCGGCTCGGTCGTTCCTCCCGGGTAGGCCACCGAGAGATGCATTTCGGCCTTGCCGTCGAGGGGTGCGAGGCGATGATGCACGGCATAAACCGGCGTGGCCTGCACCTGCGGGTTGAACAGCTCGAAGGGCAGGTATTCGCGTTCGCGCACCGTGCCCTGGACGAACCCGGTGACTTTGTTGACCTCGTAGATTTGGTAGTGGCGGGGATGGGTGCCGCCGGCGCGAACAGCATACTCGGTTTTCTTGTGATCCAGCACGATGGGGTCGGCCTGGTAGGCGAACAGGTTCAGGGCGGGCGCCACAAAGAGCTGAAAATGTTCGGCCCGCATGGGCGGCCGATCGCCGGGAAGATCGCCGAACTCAAATTCGAGGGTGAATTGGGATCCGCTGCCCCGGTTGCGCCACCGGTTCAGCCCGTTGACGTCGAAAAAGAGGAATTTTTCAGGCAGGATGAAGTACTCCTGCAAAATGCGGTAGCCGGGAAACGATCGGGCCGGAAAGGGGATCAGGGCCTCGTTTTCGTCGAAACCGACCGGGGTGACGGCCTGCCGGCCCAGATCGACGTTTTGACCCTGATCCGTGGTCAGCCGGACATCGCGCAATCGGGTGAAGAGCATCCAGTAGCGCCGGGACGCTTCGGTATAGATGCCGGCCAGGTGAAACCGGATGCTGTCCGGTTGGAAGGCGGTCACGTCCATGCCCTCCAGGCGCAGGGTGACGCACAACACCCCGTTGCCACCGCCCGAGGCAGTGAACTGGACGGCGGCTATGGAGAGGGGCGACAGCGCCACATCGGAGCGGGTGGTGAAGGTGCAGCGCGTCCCCTCGGATTCGACCGCATCGATGGCGCTTCCCTTCGGGATAACGAGGGTTTCGCGCAGGCTGCGTTTGGGTGTGAAACGGATCAGGGTGGCCGAGGGGATGGGGCGCAGATAGTGCGGGAAGATGAGCTGGATCAACCCGTGCACGATTTCCGGGAAATCGTTGTCCAGCTTTTCGTAAATCAGCCCGGAGAGAAAGGCGGTGCCTTCGAGCAGCCGCTCAACGTCGGGATCGGTGGATTGGCCGGCGAGCAGGGGGGCCAGGGCCGGATGGGCCTCGGCGAATTCCAGGGCGAGATCGCGCAGATTGGCCAGTTCTCTTTCGTAGTATTTGCCGATCACCTGAAATTACTCCAATACGGTAATGTGGCCGTCGGAAGTGAGGACCGTTTCGAAAACCACCGGTATGTCGCGCGTTTCCCCTCTGACCTTGGCCGACAATTTGAACCCGATCTTGAAAGATTGTTGGGAGAGGGGTTCAAAATCGACCGTCACGTCGGTCAGGCGCGGTTCATAGGTGTTGATGACACGGGTGATGGTATCCGCCATTTCGGGCAGGGCATCCGCGCTGAGTGAACTCGAAACGCTGGTAAAGTCGGGCATGCCGAGGTCCGTCGCGATGAGGGCGCTGCCCTGGCGCGTGTTGAGGATTTTGCCCAGATGATCCAGGACCGATGATATGGCCGCCCGGGGATCGGATTCGCCCCGCCAGTCCGGGTTTCGATCTATCGCCCGCAATCTTTCCAGAAGCCGCTTTTCCCGCATCGCGCCCCGTCATCTCCGGTCGTCTTTAACCTGGAATCGGTACAAATTGTCAGAATCATAGTCTTTTTCTTGAGAAATCACAATCCCTTTCATCTCTCTCCAGCTATTCTATCCGTATGTTAGTGAACTCGCCGGCCCGGGGGAGCAGGTAGCCGATGCCACACGCCAAGCGGTCAAGTGCCGGTAAAATGCACGGCGGGCGGCCCAGAAACTCCCCCGGCCTGCGCCGGGGTCAAACAGTCTGGGCCGCTTGTCCGCCGTTTGCATTCAACCGGCACTATTGACCGCAGGCGTATGTGGCCCTGGCCACCTGCCCCACCCGGGCCTTGCCCTGCATCATTCGCGGGCGGTCAAAGCAACGGATATAAAAATCAGCGGTTCGGACTGCCCTTCAGACGCGCAAGGGTCTCGCTGCGCCGGGGCTCGGCCTGCCACCCGGCCCAGCCCAGTCCGGCGAAGAATTGCTGGAGGCTGCGATCCAGATCCATGAGTCCGCTGTTGCCTTTTTTGTTGAGCTGATCGGCCACCTGCTGTCGGGCGTCGATGATCTTCCGGCGTTCCTGTTCGTAGAAGCGTTCGGCTTCCTCCAGGGCGCGCTTGTTGCGGAACTGGTCGTTGAGTATGCCGGCATCTTTCTGGCCCGCTTCGTACCACCCCAGAAACCCTCTGGGCAGGTCGGCGATACCCGTGATGGTCGAATAGCCGGCAATGCCGGAGACGACATCCGTGGGGATCGAGTTGGACCAGCTGATGTAGTTCTTGATAATCGATTTGAACACGTTGGTGGACAGCAGATGGCGCAGGTCGGCCAGCTGGGTCTGCACCACGGCCAGCGATTCGTTGACGATGGTGTATTTTTCCTTCCACTTGTCCATCATGAATTGCATCTCCAGGCGCTGCAGCACCGCATCGTCGCTGGGCAGTCCTTTGAAGGTGATGCGGGTGTCGTGGCCGCCCGAGCGGATGGACTCCTGAAGATCGGCCACCTCGGCCCGGATGGTGCCGATCTGACTGCGGGCCAGGGCATACTTCCCGGCCATCAGGTTTTGGGAGGCTTCGTTCATGTAGCGGTCCAGGCGTTCCAGGGCGCTGCGCAGTCGAAAGGATTGGTCGCCCGAAGCCAGGATGAAGCGCGAGTCGAACCAGAGATCCGTGGGCAGGTTGACCCAGTAATCGATGATGCCGGGCGGTTGGTTGGGCACCTGCTGGTCCACCCAGCGGTGGGTGGGCGGGGCGTCGTCCCATCCAGGCTCGGTGAGCAGCGCCTTGCAGCCGGTGAGGGTGGTGGTGACCCGGGCCTTGATGCGGCCGTCGGGCTGTAGTGTCCCTTCGATGACGCCGCGGTAGAACATTTGTGTCACCGGCCCGCCGGGATGATGCTTGCTGTAGTTGGCCGGCGGAATGGCTTGCATGACCGAGTTCTGTTCCCCTTTGAGCACGCCGTTACGGAAGGTGCCTTCCATTTGCGTGGTCATCTCGAGCCGGGTGACACCACCGGATTCGACCGCACCCTGGGTGTGGGTTTCCCAGCGGGCGCTGACCCGTTCACCGTCGAAATGGTAGACTACCGCATCCTGCTGATGATTGGCCTGGCGGATGGCCGGAACGACTTCCACCGAGAATCTGCGGGGCAGGTCGAGGGCGTTCGCCGGGGTGCCGGCCGCAATGGCGACGGTCCAGGTCAGCAGCATCCACAAGATTGTCACTATCCGATTCCTGCCTGAAAGCATGAGGTCTCCTTTCGGGGGCCGGTGCATCATCGTATCGTTTCCAATATCGGCAGGTTTTCGAACATGATGACCCCGAATTTTCAAGTTTTTGCTGAAATCGCCCAACTACCGTCGCAGAATTCAACTCACCTATACGGGCATGCTTTCAATAGGTTGTCTGAAAAGAAAATTCCCATCGTAACGTGCAGGGCAGGCGTGGGTGGAGCAGGTGGCCAGGGCCACGTGAGCCTGCGGTCTTAGAGCCAGTTGAATGCAAACGGCGGACAAGCGGCCCAGACTGTTTGAGCGCAGCGAGTTTCTGGGCCGCCCGCCGCGCATTTTACTGGCTCTTGACCGCTTGGCGTGTGGCATCGGCCACCTGCTCCGCCCACGCCGGGTTTAATGAGGCGCATTCAGATATAATCATTGGAAATTGCCGGACAAAAAAAGGCAAGCAGCCGATCCGTGATCGCACGCTTGCCTTTTTCTATTTCTGTGGTGCGGCTTCTGGTATCAGGCCGGCCACTTGCACAGGAGTTTCTTGTTGGCGTCGTAGACGCTGACGGTCATGCCGGCATCGCCATCCAGGCGATGGGTTGCGCAGCTGACTCAAGGGTCGTAGGCGCGCACCGCCATTTCGATCTGGTTGAGGATGCCTTCGTCCACGTGGCCGTTCTTGATCAGGGATCGGGCCGCTTGGTTGACGCTCATGTTCATGGGGCCCAGGTTGTGGGTGGTGCCCACGATCATGTTGGCCTTCACCATGAGCCCGTTTTCGTCGGTGGTGTAATCGTGAATCAGGGTGCCGCGCGGCGCCTCGACGCACCCCACGCCGCGGCCGCCCTTGGGAGTCACCTCGGCGCGCACGTTGGGATCGGTGATCTCGGGGTCCTGCAGGATCTCGATGGCGCGTTCGCAGGCATAGACCTCCTCGATGAGGCGGGCGTAGTGGTACAGCAGGGTGGCCTGGGCCGGCCGGCCGAACAGGCTGCGGAACTCCTCGAGCTCGGCCTGGGCGCGGGGCGTGGCGATATGGTCGCACACGTTGATGCGCGCCAGGGTATTGGAGCGGTAGACGCCCCTGGGTTGCTCCAGGTCCATGGAGAAGCCTTCGTTCCAGAAGCGGGCATAGGGGTATTTGCCGTAGGAGTTGGGCTCCACATGCTCGGCGATGTAGTCGGCGTAATCGGCGGCCGCAAAATCGGTGTAACTGCCGTCGGGTTTCATGATGCGCAGTTTTCCGTCGTACAGATTCAAAGCGCCCGCGTCGTCCACCGTGCCGATGAAACCGGTGGTGATCACGCCCAGGCTCTGGATTGCGTCCATGTATTGCGGAAAGACGCCCTTTTTGGCGAACTCGATGGTGAACAGGGCGAAGTCGAGCACCTCCTGCATCTTGGCCAGCATGTCCTTGCGCTCTTCTTCGAGGATCGGCTTGGCGAATCCGCCGGTGACGCCGGCCACCGGATGGATGGCCTTGCGCGAGAACTTGTCCAGGATCATCTTGGCGAGTTGCCGGGTTTTGACGACCCGTGTGGCCAGTTCGGGGTTGGCCTTGGCGATGCCGATGACGTTGCGCACGGCATAATCGGCCGATGGCCCGATGACGAAATCGGCGGCCGCCAGGAAGAAAAAGTGCAGCAGTTTGTCTTCCGCATGGGCGATGGCTTGCATCAGTTCGCGCAGTTTGCGGCCTGTGGGGCTGGGGGTGACACCGTAGCAGGCATCCACCGCCTTGTTGGAGGCCAGGTGATGCATCCAGGGACAGATGCCGCAGATTCGGCTGACCACGCGCGGCACCTCTTCGGCCGGCATGCCTTCGACGAATTTTTCGAACCCGCGCAGCGACATGTAGCTGAGCTTGGCGTCGGCCACGTTGCCGCTGTCATCCAGGGTGATGCCGATACTGGCATGCCCTTCGATGCGGGTGAGGGGTTGGATCGTTATGGTTCGGGACATATCGTAAGTCTCCTGATCCCCGGCGTGCGGGTGGTTGATAAAAATAATAGAAAAGAAAAAGTTTAAAGTGTTAAGTTTTAAGTGTTAAGTGAAGGTATTCTGTCATTTTGATAGGTTGGTTTGTAGATGCATCTGATCGACAGCATTCCTTCACTTTAAACTTTACACTTTCAACTTTAAACTTTCCTCGACTTCAACAACCCATGTGCCCCGGAAAAGCGCAGCATGGAGAAACTTTCCGGCAGCGAACCGATGTCGATGCCGTTGGAGGCCAGGGCGTTGAGCATGTCGAGCCGTTGGTTGCCGTTGTGCTGCACCGGGCCGTAGCAGCCGCGGCAGGGCACTCGCGCCGATATGCAGCGCGGTATACCGCTCTCGCCGCCGCAACCGGCGCGGGTCACCGGTCCCATGCAGAGAATGCCCTGCTCGAGCAGGCAGCGCATTTGATCCAGCGGTTCATCCGACCCCCCATAGTGAGGGGCTTGGAGAAAGCGCCGCAGCTTCTTGAGCTGGCCCTTGCCCTCCCGGCGGGTGGGGCAGGTGTCGCAGACGCTCTTTCCGGGCAGCACCGGCGTCCGGCCCTCGACCAGGGCCACCAGGGCCGAGAAGACGTGGTCCGGGTGGGGCGGGCATCCGGGCAGGTAGATGTCCACCTTGATTCTTTCGTCCACGGCCAGGCAGCTTTCGAGCAGGGGCGGCAACCCTTCGCTGGGATAGGCATCGGGCGCCTCGGTCGTTTCCGTGTGGTAGTAGCGATCCAGGATCTGCTCCTTGGTATGCGCGTTGGCCAGTGCGGGTATGCCGCCGTGGGTGGCGCAGGTGCCTAAAGCGATGATGGTGCCGCAGCTCTTGCGCATGGCCTCGGCCACTTCCACATGTTCGGTGTTGCGCAGACCGCCGCTGATGATGCCCACATCGGCTTGGGGAATTTCGATGTGCCGTCCGTCTCCCATTTGTCCGAAGTACTTGTGATCCATCAGGGCTGGCAGATGGACGAATTCGGCCACTTCCAATACGTCGAGCAGCCGTTCGCCCATGTCGATGATGGAAATCTCGCATCCCGAACAGGAATTGAGCCATTCGCTTGCGACTTTTACCTTCATGATGAATTCCTTGAATCCGGCTGGGCCGGACGTTTAAAGTTTATGGCGTAGCGTGAACAATTGCCGTGCCGCCTACATGCTGAACGAGGGGGAACCGCTTTTGAGCCCCCGGCGATTCTGGCGGGCCATCTTCTTTTTCTTTGACGACCAGGAACGCACCGTGTTGAGGGCGTCGGTGATGTAGCTGGGGTTGTCCGCATACTTGAACTCCTCGATCATTCCGGCGCCCTTGGCATCGGCCAGTGCGGCCCGGCCCACTGGGCTGCGGGCGAGGACCGTGGTCCAGCCTTCGGCCGCGCCGATGCCGCCGAAAGAGATATCGGCCAACTCGGCCGCGTAGTCGCTGCAATACTGGCAGGCATACCGGCGGATGGCGTAAAGCTGTTCCAAGTCGATCGTGATCTTCTTCCCGGATGCCAGGTGCAGCATCAAGGCTTCCTTGATATTGACCTTGCGGACCTCGTCCCAGGAGAAGCCGCCGATCTTGGCCAGTTTTTCCCGCTCGGCCGGGCCGAAGACAAAGTTGCCCGAACAAAAGAGGCCGAAACAGAACTTGATGGCATCCGACGGCAACAGCTCCAGGGCCTGCATGCGCCGCACAGAGTTGATCTGGCAGGGGGTGCCGACCAGCGCAACGCGCTTCAATCCCTTTTTCACCATGGGGTCGAACTCTTCGATGCTGGCATAGGTCATGTATTGGTCGCTGAACTGCTTCATTCCGTGGGAGGTGTCGAAGAAAAATCCTGCAGCGGCGATGATTTCTTCCCGCGTTGTGGCCAGGAAGGGAGAGCGTTGAAACGGGCCGGTCTGGTGGGTGACGATGGCGCCGTCGATGCGGCCCCGGTCGAACAGGTGCAGCAACAGGGCGGTGACCACGCCGCCGTCGGTGGCGTTGGCCAGAATCGATGCATCGGTTGAACGCGCTACCGCCGTTTCGATGATGCGGCCCATGGGCTGGCTCCAGTTGGCCCGCCGTTTGGTCTCCTCCTCGAGTTCGTCGATTTCCGGGCAGATGGTGTAACACAGGCCGCACTCGATGCATTTTTCGATATCATCGTAGCCGGGCTTGCCCTCCTCGTCGATCTTGAGGGCGCCGTAGTTGACCGCGGTGCAGAAGGTGACGCAGCCGCCGCAACGGTGGCAAAGCCCGGGCTTCTGAACCTCTTGAATCAAGTGAAAGAATGTTTTCATTTGTCTACCTCGCTCGATGTCCTTGAAGGTCGGGGCGCTAATTGGCGACTTCCGCCTGGGTCACCCGGTTGGGGCCGAGGGCCCGGATTCGTTCGGTAAAACCGGTCACCACCTCGGCGAATCGGGGCGCTTCGGCCGAGGAGACCCATTCGATGGCAAAGCGATCCGGGTCGATACCGGCATCTTCAAGGATGATGCGAATGACTTGGGCGCGGGCCAGGGCTTTGTGATTACCGTCCAGGTAATGGCATTCACCCAGGTGTCAGCCCATGACGATCACGCCGTCAGCCCCGCGCTGGAATGCTTCGATCACCAGGTCGGGGTGCACCATGCCCGAGCACATGACCCGCACGGCGCGCATGTTGGGCGGATATTGCAGGCGCGAGACGCCGGCCAGGTCCCCACCGGCATAGGCGCACCAGTTGCACAGAAATCCAAGGATGACAGGCTCATACGATGTTTGCATGTTGGCTCCTTCTTGTTGGAACGGCCCAATGGCCGTCCCATCCGTTGTTTCACGCTATGCCGCCAGGGCCGCGGCCATCTGGGCGCGCAATTGATCCAGGGTAAACCCATTGACTTCGACCCCGCCCTTGGGGCAGGTGGCGGCACACAGGCCGCAACCTTTGCAAAGGGCCGGATCGGTAACGATGCGCTTGGTTTTACGGCCGTCGCCGTTCTCGGTTTCCACCAGGCGGATGGCCCGATAGGGACAGACGTCCACGCAGAGGGCGCAGCCGTCGCACTTATCGGTCACAGCCGATTTGATGGCATCCAGTTTCATCTCGCGCTGGGCCAGGATCACGCAGGCCCGTGAAACGGCGGCCTGGGCCTGGGCCAGGCTCTCCTCGATGGGTTGAGGATAATTGGCCATGCCGCACACAAACAGGCCGTCCACCGCCATGTCCACCGGCCGCAGTTTGGGATGGGCTTCGTTGAGGAAGCCGTCCGCATTGACGCCGCACTTGAACAGCGCGGTGAGCTCCTGGGTGGGATTGGCCTCGATGGCCGTCGCCAGCACCAGGTGTTCGACCTGCAGGTTCAGGGGCATCTGCAGGATCGGATCGCTGCAGGCGACCGACAGGCCCTGCGGATCGGCGCTCACCCGGGGTTTGGCATCCAGGCTGTAGCGGATGAACAGCACCCCCAGCTCGCGCGCCTTCTGGTACAGGGTTTCGCGTTTGCCATAGGCGCGGATGTCCCGGTAAAGGACATAGATGTTCATCCGGGGGTTGAGGGTCTTGAGGCGGATGGCGCTGCGCATGGTGTGGGTGCAGCAGATGCGGGAACAATAGGGCCGCCGGCTGTCCCGCGATCCCACGCATTGAATGAACGCCATGCTGTGAACCCCCTTGAATTGATCGGGATTCTGCATCAAACGATCGTCCAGCTCGAGATGGGTCAGCACTCGCGGGTCCTGGCCGCAGAGGTATTCGTCCGTGCGGCTCTCGGATGCGCCGGTGGCCAGCACGGCGGCGCCGTAGGTGACCGCCCGCGTTTCGCCGTTGACTTCGATCTCGCTGACAAAGCTGCCCACCGATCCGACGGCGGTTTTCAGGCGGGCGTTGGTCAGGACCTTGATGCGTTCGTGGCGCTGTACCTGTTGAATCAGCCCTTCCAGCCAGGGACGGACCGGTTCGTCTTTGGCCGTGCCGGTCACGTGCCAGGCATTGCCGCCCAGGCGGTCGCCGCGTTCGAGCAGGACCGTGGGGTATCCCTGTTCGGCCAGACCCAGGGCCGCCGTCAAGCCGGCCACCCCGCCGCCGATCACCAGTGCCTTCTGCACCACCTGGATGGATAGGTTTTTCAACGGGTCGATCAAACCGGCCTTGGCCACCGCCATGCGGACCTGGTCCTTGGCCTTGGCCGTGGCCCGTTCCGGTTCGCGCTGGTGCACCCACGAGTTCTGGTTGCGGATGTTGGCCATTTCGATCAGGTAGCCGTTGAGACCGGCCTCCTTGAGGGTGTCCTGGAACAGCGCCTCGTGGGTGCGCGGCGTACAGGCGGCGACCACGATGCGGTTGAGGCGGTGTTCACGGATGCGCGCGGCGATGATGTCCTGGGTGTCGGCCGAACAGGTGAACAGGTTGTTTTCCACCAGGGTGACATGGGGCAGGCCCTTGGCATATTCGGCCACGGCCTTGACATCGACGACGCCGGCGATATTGATCCCGCACGAACAGACGAAGACGCCGATGCGCGGCGCCTGGTCATGAATATCGATCTCCGGCGGATAGGTTTTCTGACGGGTCAGGGTGCCGCGGGCGTCATGCAATGCTTCGGCCGCCGCGGCCGCCGCGGCCGAAGCCTGGGTGACCGAACGTGGAATCGCCTTGGGCGCCTGGAAGGCGCCGGTTACGAACACACCCGGCCGGCTGCTTTGAACCGGTGAAAGATTCGATGAGAACGCGAAGCCGAACTGATCCAGATCGATGCCCACCGTGGTGGCCAGTTCCCGGCTGCCCTTGGCCGGCTCCAGGCCCACCGACAGGACGCACAGGTCGAATGCTTCGTCAAGGGTTTCGCCGCTCTCGGTCACATAGCGCAGACGAACGCCGCTGCCGGACGGGCCCGGATCGATGGTGTGGGGGCGGCTGCGGATGAACCGGATACCGCTGGCCTTGGCATTTTCGTAATAGCGCTCGAACTCTTTGCCAGGGCTGCGCATGTCCATGAAGAAGACCGCCTGCTCGACCGGCTCGCCGTGGGCGTGCTCGGCCGTGATCAGCATCTGTTTGATGGCGTACATGCAGCAGACGCTTGAACAGTAGCCGTTGTCGCAGCGATTGGTGTTGCGCGAGCCCACGCACTGGATCCAGGCCACCTTTTTGGGCGGGGTCTCGTCCGAAGGGCGCACCACATGGCCCATGCAGGGGCCGCCGGCCGAGAGGAGCCGCTCGTATTGGATGCTCGTCACCACGTCGGCGATGCGGCCGTATCCATAAAAGTCCCAGCCCGTAGGGTCGAAGGGCTTGAAGCCGGGGGCCAGGATGACCGAGCCGACCTGAAGCTCGACCAGCTCTTCCTTGTCATCGAAATTGATGGCGCCGGTGGGGCAGAATTTTTCGCAGGCGCGGCATTTGCCCCGGGTCAGATAGATGCAGGCTTCGGGATCGATGGCGTATTTCAGGGGCACGGCCTGTCCATAGGGAATGAAGGCGGCCTTGCGCTTGTCCAGCCCCATATTGAATTCGTTGGGTACCTTCTTCGGACATTTTTCCGCGCACAGGCCACAGGCGATGCACTTATCCATCTGGATGTAGCGGGGATGTTTCTTGACGGTAACGGTGAAATTGCCGGCTTCGCCGTCGAAACCGACCACTTCGGACAAGGTGTGGAGCGTGATATTCAAGTGCCGACCGCACTCGACCAACTTGGGCGAAATAATTCACATGGCGCAGTCGTTGGTCGGATAGGTCTTGTCCAACTGGGCCATCACGCCGCCGATGGCAGGGCTGCGCTCGATCAGGTGGACCGCGTAGCCCGAGTTGGCCAGATCGAGGCTGGCCTGGATGCCGGCAATGCCGCCGCCGACCACCATGACGGCGCCGATGGGCGCCTTGCTTTTCAGGGGGGTGCGCAACATCGAGACGGGCCGGGACACCGCCGTTTCAGCGGCAGGCTTTTCCGACGGCAGGATTTTTTCCATCGTCTCCGCCGGGATACCGACCGCCTTGCAGAAGCGCTCGAACTCCGCCGCTTCAACGAGATAGCGTTTGCCGACCGTGGGGGTCGCCTTGAGTTGGCCTCTTTTGATCCAGTTGGTGACAGTGTTGCGATGCACGCCCAGTAACTGGGCCAGTTGGCCGACACGAATATCAATCATTGGGTTTCTCCTTCTTGGATCGGTTCTGCCGAAACGGTTTGGGTGACGATCGCCATGATCCGGCGGCACATCTCCGGCACGGCCGCTGCCACGGCCGGTGAAAGACCCGGCCGGATCTCGGGGGGCAGTTCGGTGGGGTGCACCACCAGAACACGCACCTCGATGTCCGTGCCCTCCTGAATCTCTTTGAGCATGTTGGTCGTGGGGAACTGGTGCAGGGAAAAATCGCAGATTTTCGCCGGATGAATCTGGGATATATCGATTTCAGAAAGTTGCCCCGGCACCCCGCCTTCAATGTCCATGGCATCCACGATCACAATCTGTCTTGGCTTTTTGGGGGAAAGGAGGATATCAAACAGCATGTCGCGGATGGTGGTTCCGATATCGAGGCAAGCCACGTGCCGGGGCAACTGGTGGTGGGCACACAGGTGTTCGATCACCCGGGGCCCGAATCCATCGTCTCCGAACAGGGGATTGCCGCATCCGAATACCAGGCAGGGTTGGGTCAGGTGATCACCGAATTCGAACATAGCCTTAGTCCTGTTGTGCAAAGTTTGCAATGCATAAAAAGTTGAACGCCTCATTTAGCGGGCGTTATAGTCCAATTTCCATGCCAGAATTCATTTATTTGACTAATATATTGAAAATAAAAGTTAAAGAAAAAATCGGCGCAGTTTTAAGACTATTCAACGGTGGGGTACACATGCCCCGGTACTCTTTTCATAACAAATAAATTAATAATAAAATAAAGTACAAGCAGGAATTGGGAAATTAGTGCAGAAAAATGGGGAGTGATTGCCCTATTGTATCAAGGGAAGCGAATTTCGCTTTGACGGCACCGCCAAGCCTTTCAAGACCCGTAAAAATTCACAGCGGGATGGCATAGGCCAATCGACCGGGTGGACGCTAACCCAATCCATATCGCTTCATTTTTGAAAACAAGGTCTTTCGATCCACTCCGAGTTGATCCGCCACTTTGCCGCGGTGCCACTGGTTCGCTTCCAAAGCCTGGGCGATGAGTCGCCGTTCGTGGTCGGCGACCATGGTTTTCAGGTCCTTGATCTGACCTGACCCCGGGCGTTCCTCGCGCGCCGGCCGGGTGATGATATGGGCCGGCGGGCTGGCGCTCAACTCGATCACCTGCAGCGCGCAGTACCGGATGATCACGTTCTGGAGTTCTCGGATGTTGCCCGGCCAGTCGTGGTTGACGAGTTTGGCGAGCATGCGGTCGGTCAGGGGGGGCGGTTTTTGTTTGCCGCCGTAGATGGTCAGGAAATGGTCGATGAGCAGCGGCAGGTCCTCTTTGCGCGATTTGAGCGGCGGCAGATGAATGGGCAGGATGTGGATGCGGTAATAGAAATCTTCCCGCATCATGCCGCTGGTGATGCGTTCGCGCAGATCGCGGTTGGTGGCCGCGATGATGCGGATGTTGGATTGTTTGACCTGGCTGCTGCCCACCGGGGTGAACCCGGCCCCCTCGATGACCCGCAACAGTTTGATCTGCATGTGGAGGCTGATTTCACCGATTTCGTCGAGGAATACGGTGCCGCCGTCGGCAAAATCGATATAGCCGCCCCGATCGCTGTCCGCGCCCGAGAAGGCGCCTTTTTTATATCCGAAGAATTCGCTTTCGATCAGATTTTCTGGGATGGCGCCGCAGTGCACCGGGACAAAGCGGTGGTTGCGGCGATCGCTCATCTCGTGGATCGCTTGGGCGACCAACTCCTTGCCCGTGCCCGGTTCGCCGTAGATGATGACTGTGGCATCCGTGGCGGCGGCGCTGAGGATCTGTTCATACACCCGCTGCATGGCCGGGCTCTGTCCGACGATGTTGCCGAATTTGTGCCGCTGGCTGATGCGGCTGCGCAAGAAAATGTTCTCCTTGCGGGTTTCGATTTCGGCGGCCCGAAGGGCGGCTTCGGCCCGTTTGGCGGGGGTGATGTCCGTGACCATGGCGAGGAGCGAGACCGTTCCATCCACGTGGTGAATCGGGCTGTTGGTGCTCTGGTACCAGCGCCGGTCCTTGGGGTTGATCATTTCGAAACGAACGGTTTGTCCTTTTTGGACCTGATCCTGCACGCAAAACGGGCAGGGGGTGTCGCGGCGGTGGACGGCCCGGTAGCATATCTCGCCCACGGCATCCTGTCCGACCCGCCGCCGGGCCTGGGGGTTGAGGTAGGTGAGCCGATAGTCGGCGCTGCACACATAGAGAAATCCTTCGAAGCCCTCGACGATGGCCTGGAACAGGGCCTGGCCCTCTTTCATCTGCCGGCGGGCTTCTTTCAACTGGCTCAGGTCCACCAGAGAGCCGATGCTGCGCTGTGTGTCGGGTATCAGGTCGAGTTTCAGGTAAGCCTCTTTGACGATTCCCTGGCGGTCGATGACACGGCATTCCGATTCGGTGGGGACGTTTTGGCCCTGGCGCCGTTCATCATGGTATCGGATCAGGCGAGGCCGATCGTCGGGGTGGATGAAATCCGTCCATTTCATCCGCCCCTCGATCTCTTTCTTGGTGTAGCCGGTGAGTCGTTCGAACGCTGGATTGACCATCGAGATGGTCATGTCCGCCTCTTTGACGAACGTGCCGGCGCCGCTGTTGTCGAAGACCGTATGATAGCGCGTTTCGCTCGCCAAAAGGGCTGTGCGCTCCTTTTCATATTGCCGTACCCGCTGCTCCAGCATCGTGATACTGGCATGCAACCCGACGATTTCGGTGACGAGCTGTTCTCTGGTTTTCTTTTCCATGCGTAAGCCTGCCCTGATGGTTGGATCGTATTTAACCACAAAATCGGGCTTCGGCCAATACGCATGTGGCAGGGCCTGGTGCTGCGAGGGGTGTTGCGCATCCCGGCGAATGGGAACCGAAAAAAGACCGGTTTAGGGCAATTGGGAAGGGGAAGTGATTTCGCATTCGCCGTCGGGGCAAAAAAGGTTGAGCCATAATTTCTGGCTGACTCTCGGATCTTCGCAGTAAATCGGAATTTCGATGCGTTCCTCCTCGGTGAAGCATCTGTCGTCCGGGCAGAAGAGTTCCAACCAGACCCCCCTGTCCTTGCAGGATGCCTCGAAGGCCTTTTCCTTGTCGGTCAACGTGCCGCGTTGTTCTTCCGACAGCACCTGTGCGCGGCTGATAAAAACCCTCTTGCGGGTTTCGGAATTGGATGTACCACTCTTTTTTTCTTCGACCATGGGCCACCTCCTGTTTTTGAATGGTCACCGGAAGTCCCAGTTCATATTCAGTTCAAAAAATGTATCGGTGCTGTACTGTTGTCAAGTAACGCCGGGATGCGAACCGGTTTTATCGATCTCCTGCGCATGGGGCACCGCGGGATAAATTGGGGGGTGCGGCATCGTGGCCACGGACCAGCGGAAGAGTTTCTTTTGACACCGCGAGGATTATGTGCTTCACGTTTTTCATGTGAGGTCAACCGGCCTCTTTTACAAGCAATTTCGAAAAGGAGGGCAGGCGATGGATACCCTGTCGATCAATAAAGGTGCTGTGTTGATGGCGATGGGCATGCTGATGATCTTCGCGCTGGTGATGTTCACGGGCGCGACCCACACGAACGGCGATCAAATCGGACGATACCGCATGCAGGTCATCACCCGCAACAACTTCACGGACATTTTTATCATCGATACCACCACCGGGGTCGTCAAGTATGTGGGAAAAGATGAAGGCAAACCCTTCGAAGCGATTCAGGGCAAATGACGATAGCGTGTGAGGTCCATTTTTTCGCCTGATGACGGAGAGCCATGTTCGGGGATGTGTCCATCTTTTCCGTGATGACGGTTGTCATCCTGGTTTTCGAAATAGCGGGTTTGTGCGCGGCGGTGCATGCCATCGCCACGGCGCGCACGTCCCAGAGCGCCATCGCCTGGGCCATCGCACTGGTGACCTTCCCCTGGATCACCCTGATTCTCTATGCCATTTTGGGCCGCAACAAGTTCAATGGATACGTGACGTTGCGCCACGCCAAGAGCGGCGCCACCGCGCATTTGTCGGATCGGCTCTTTCAGGAGGCGTCCCAGAAGGATGTCATCCCCGCCGAACTGACGGCGAGCCAGGAGACCCTGGTCCGATTGGCCCAGACACCGGTCACGCGCTATAACCAGTGCCGCCTTTTGTCCGACGGCGGCCGTGCGTTCGCACGTATTTTTGCCAGCATCGACCATGCGGCGGCGTTTGTCCTGGTCCAGTTCTACATCGTTCGCGACGATCGACTCGGACGCGATCTCAAGACCCGCCTCATCGACAAGGCCCGTTCGGGCGTCAAGGTTTACTTCCTTTATGACGAAATCGGCAGCTACGATCTGCCCCAGAACTATCTGATCGAATTGCGCCGAGCCGGTGTGGCCGTCTCGGCCTTTCACTCCACCCGCGGCAAGGCCAACCGTTTTCAGCTCAATTTTCGCAACCATCGCAAAATCGTGATCGTCGACGGCGTCGTCGGATATGTGGGCGGCAACAATGTGGGAGACGAATATGTATCGGCCCAAGGCAAATGGGGCGCCTGGCGCGATACGCATGTCGAGGTGCACGGCCCCGCCATACTGGCGCTTCAATTCGCCTTTGCGGAAGATTGGTGCTGGGCCACCGGCGCCATGCCCGAACTCAACTGGCAGGTGCAACCGACCGACGGCGGAAACCAGGAGGTGCTGGTGCTGCCGTCGGGACCGGCCGATCAACTGGAAACCTGCGGCTTGATGTTCGTCCGCGCCATCAACGATGCCAGATGGCGGCTATGGATGGCCACACCCTATTTCATTCCGGACGAGAAGGTGCTGGCAGCCCTGAAACTGGCCGCGTTAAGGGGGGTGGACATTCGCATCATCTTGCCGGAGAGGCCCGACCACCGGATGATGCACCTGGCCTCTTTCGCCTACTACGAAAAGCTGCTGCCGCTGGGCATCCGGATCTATCGCTACACCCAGGGTTTCATGCACCAGAAGGTGTTTGTGGTGGATGACACCTATGCCGCCATCGGCACCGCCAATCTGGACAATCGGTCGTTCCGCCTCAATTTCGAAGTGACCCTGATCAATTTCCATCCTGCGTTCGTCGGCGAGGTCGAGGAGATGTTGATGGCCGACATCGTACACAGTCGCATGGTGACGATGCGGGCGTTCGAGCGCCGATCGGTTTTTTTCAAGTTTGCCGTCAAGGCGGTGAGTCTGCTCGAGCCCATTTTATGACCTGCGCCAGACCCCATAGACCACCCGTATCCGGTTTTCTGCCAGGTTTCGGGCCGTGTTTCTGGCCTTTTCGGCGGTGGTGCGGCCGATCACCAGGTTGAGTGCGACAGGGGGCGGCGCATCCTTGGGCCGCTTTCCCATGCGGTCGACCACGTTCTGGAACCACCGGGCGCACTCGGAACTCATCTCCTGCCAATGGGTTTGTTCAAAACCCGCACCGGTGATCTGTTCGATCAGTTCCTCTTCCGCGAGGAGAAAATTGATGGACGGGTCGCTGGCCCACTGCACAGGGTAGTAAACCGGTGTTTCGCTTCCGCTGAGAACTTCGTAAAAGGCCAGTCGTCCGCCGGGACGCAGCACCCGGCGAATCTCGGCGAAGAGCCGCGCCTTGTCTTCGATGTTCATGAAGGTGTGCTGTGACCAGACGAGGTCGAAACTGTCCGTGTCAAACGGCATATCGAGCATATTGGCCGTGCGGAAGGTGACCTGCTGGGCCAATCCAACCATTTGGGTCAGCATGTCGGCGGCTTCAATGTATTCGGGCATCACATCGATGCCGGTCACCCGACATCCGAACTCGGCCGCCAGGCGCCTGGCCGGGCCGCCCAAACCACACCCCAGGTCGAGCACGGCGTCATCAGGGACCAGGCCGGCCAGCCGGGCCAATTCGCGGGTGGCGTCCCGGCCGCGCATATGGAATTCGTCCAGGGCGGCCGTGTCTTCATGGGAGTTGATTTGCTTCCCGGCGGCTTTCAGCGCATCGGAGATAATGACGCTCAGGTTGGGCCGCTGGTAATGCTGTTTGAGGGATTGCTCGTAGTCGTGTTTCTTTTCCATGACTCATTTTTTCCTTTCCGCAAATCCGGCCATCAGTGGGATCATCAGTACGACCAGGCAGGTATGGACCACGGCGTGCCATCCCTTGTGTGAATAGATCAATCCGGTGCCGGTGATACCGACCCATCCACCGACATAATAAAACAGGACATAGAGCGCGTTGGCGCGTCCCTGGCCGCCGGTCAGCTTTCGATTCAGGGCGCCCACCGCCGCGGCGTGAACGGCGAAAAAACCGGTGCAGATGCCCACCAGGCCGATGATGACCGAACTGATGGATTCCATTTTTACGATCAGCAGGGATATTGCAAAGATCGCGGCGCCCCCGACCAGGGTCGTGCCGCTGCCGAAACGATTGCTCGTCCGACCGGCCATGGGACCCATGAAGATCCCCATCACGTAGACCAGATAGAGCATGGTGGTGGCTTCGGTGGAGAGGCTAAAGGGGGCGGCGGCCAGTCGAAACGGCAGGTAGTTGAAGATCGAGGAAAAGACTGCGAAGGCGCCGGCGGCGCACAGGTAGATGCGCAGCAGATCCCAACGGGTGATCAGCGACCAGTAGCTGATTCGCTGCGGTTGGTTCGAGCTCCCTGCGGAGACCCTCCGCGGCAATCCTTTGAGGGCCGCCCAGACGGCGAGGAGCGTGAGCACGGCGGCCGAAACGAAGGCATAGCGCCAGTGCAGCGGTGGATGGATAAAGCCGCCGAGCAGGCGGCCGCCCAGCCCGCCGAGAACCGTGGCCGACACATACGATCCCATGACCACGTTGAGCCGTTCGGCGGGCAGGGTCTTGGCCAGATAAGCGGCCAGACAGGTGGTCAGGGCCGGGATGAAGGCGCCCTGGATAAAACGGGCCGTGATGAGCAGTCCCAGGTGGTGAGTGACCGCGCAGAGAAGCCCCCCCAAGGCCACGGCCGTACCGCCGGCCGTGATGATCGGCCGGATGGGCAGCCGGTCGGCCAGGAAGCCGAAGGGCAGGTTGAACAGGGCGATGCCGAAAATGACCGCCGAGACGCTGAACGAGGCCGTCACCATGCTGGTGGCGAATTCGGCCTGCAGCACCGGCAGTACCGGCTGGGTGATGTAGATGTTGGTAAAGGCGGCCGAGACAAGGGCGAAGACGCCCAATTGCAGGCGAAGGGGGCTGGCTTGGGCGCTGGCGGATGCGGACGGAATGGCTCGGAATCCTTCTCGGTTAAACGGGCAGCAGGGTGATGATGGCGGTGGCGGCCAGCATCTCTTCGTTTTCGGTGACGTTGAAGACGTCCGATTGGCAAACGATCAGGGTGCGGCCGGCCTTGATGACCCGGCCGCGGCTGATCAGGCCCTTGCCGTTGCCCGGCAACAGGAGATTGAGCTTGTATTCCACGGTGAGCACCTCCTTACCCGGGGCGGTCAGGGTCAATGCCGCGTATCCGCCGGCGTTGTCCGCCATGGTGCCGATGATGCCGGCATGAAAATAGCCATGCTGCTGGGTCAATTCCGGCTTGTGGGGCAGTTGAATTTCGCAGTGGCCCGGGGTGACGGAGATCAGACGGCCACCGACCAGACGCATGAACGGCTGCCCGTAAAAACTCTCTTTCACGCGCTGGGCGTAGTCGGGATCGATGGCTTCGAAGGAGCGGGATGGCATCTTTTGTCTCTACCTTTACATCATCTGAATCATCGGGTTCAGGCGGGGGCCTTACCCCCATTGTTCGAGCAGGTCCCGGGTCAAAAGCCCATTCCCTTGAATGGGACCAGGTCGGCCTTTTGGACTCGCCACTCGTTCTTTGACCCGACCAGCTCCAGTTTCAACTGATAAAGATCGGCCTTCTCGCCGGCCTGTTCCAGCCATTGCTGCGGATTCTCGTAGAGTCCCTTGAACTCGGGCATGGGGCGGTCCCGGCTGACGATCATGAAATACACGGCCGCCATTGCCGTGCCGGCACTCGGGTCGACCTCAACCGAGGGCCGGGGGTATCGGATGGTGAAACCGCCGTAGTGTTTGAAAGCCACGAATAAAATGCCGCGCACGCCTCTGGCATCGTGGTCTCCCGGCGACGCCCGGAATCCGTCGGCGGTCATGGCCATGAGATCGGCGATGTCATGCTTTTCGGCCAGATCGGCCGCCTGCACGATCATGCTGCGGATGGTGGCCGCATCGTCGCTCCGGCCGCATCCACCGGCCACAACACCGATCGACAGCGCAAGGAAGATGAGAAGAGACGGTTTGGCGGACAACTCTATATTCCAGTTCGTTTGTACTCAATGCCGTTAACTCAAGGCGTTTGGTTCTCATCCGGGGGGGCTAAACCCCGCCCCTACAACCCTTGGTCATGGCAACTGCTTGTATTAAAATAAGATCTCGTAGGGGCGGGCCTTATGCCCGCCCGCAACGACCGCTTAAGTTAACGGCATCGCGTTTGTACTTCAACTTCGATGATTCAAATGAATGCTCGTTCGGCGGAGTTTAGGTCAAGGAGGGGAGGGTGTCAAATAGATCATGCCGGGATCAGCGATTATAGCTGAATCCTATTCATCAAACCCGGCGTAGGTGGGACAGGTGGCCCTGGCCACCTGCTCCACCTACGCCTGCCATCCCGGTTGCCATGCGAATGATGTCATCAATATGAGCGGGGCCCCGAGTGGTCGTATGGGCGGATCCGTGTCGGGGCGTTACCGTTGCATGTACTCCAGTGTGACCGTCACCGTGCGGTTCAGCGAACGGCCTTCGGGCAGCCCGTTGTCGTAAAGCGGATCGAATGGACCGACGCCTTTGACTTCGAGCCGTTCGGCAAACTCGGGTCTGGCTGCCAGGATCGACTGATGCACGGCCCGGGCGCGGCGATCCGACAGGGCCAGGTTGTATTCTTCGCGTCCGATGGTGTCGGTGTGGCCGGTGATGGTCGCCCTGGCTTCGGGTACCTCGTTCATGCGGGCGATGATGCGCTCCATGATCACCTGGTTTCGGTCCTTGATATCGGCGCTGTCATAGTCGAAAAGGATCAGGGCGTACTGTTCCAGGACGCGGTAGCCTTCGATTCGGGCCATCTGCTCTTTGCGTTGCACAAAGTGGACCGGCAAGGCGACCGGTTCCCTGGATTCAAGTACGTTGGCCTCTTTGTCCGTGGCGCGCACCTGCATCTGCACCGATTCGCAGGTGGAGATCTGTTCGAGCAGGGCCGCCTCCAACGGAACACTCCAATCGGTGGGAAGTCCGCCCTGGCCTTTGATCGTTTTGATCTCCCGGCCGCCGCAGAACAGCTCCACCTGCCACTCTTCGAGACCGGCCTCGGCCTCGATTTTTGGCAGTATACGCAGTTCGTTCAGATTGCTCACTTTCTGGACATAGGCGCTGTCCACGGTGTCCAGTATGGCTTCGTTGTCGGCATAGATCTCCACGCGCTGATTTTCGGCCTGCCCGTCGGGGATGCGGTTGGTGCTGGCGACTTCGGGCAGGTTGCGGGCCTTCACCTCGAAGCGCTTCGGGTCGATGCCCCAGACATAGCGCAGATAGGCGCGCACCGCTTCGGCCCGGCTGCGGGACAGGTCGATGCGGCCCTTTTCCTTGCCGATGTTGGCGTTGCAGCCCACCAGGCGCACCTTCGCCTCGGGGTTGGCCTTGAGCCGGCTGCCGATGATATTGAGGACATGACGGTATTTTTCCATGGCGCCTTTGAGTTGCTTTTCGTCGAAGCCGGCGGTCTCAGCCTGGCTCTTGAACAGCATGTATCGGTCGGACAGTTCGCTGCGGCCCATATCGAAATAGATGTGGTTGAGCAACGGCGCACTGTCGATGGTGGTGACCTCTTCGATGGTCAGATCCGGTGCGGCGAAGGCCAGATGGCCCGTCGGCGCCTCGAGGAAGCGGTAAGACACGATATAGCGGTGCAGCAGGGTGGAGGAAAACGCTTCGAAGACCGGCAGCAGGTCGGCCGCCGAAGCAGCCTTCCAGGTGCGTCCGTTATGCTCTTTGGGCAAGGCCTGCAGGAAGGGGTCCATGGCAGCCGAGGGCATGTAATCCACTGCGTAAACCGCCAGGTTGGGGATGCCCACGGCCCCTCGGCGGACATCATTTTCATCGACGCTGGAATTGATGTCCTCTCCATCGGAGAAGACGACCAGGAACTTGTTGCTCCGCTGCGGCATGCGGCGCGCCATGTCCATGGCGGCCAACATGGCGTCGTGTAAATAGGTGCCTTCGGTCAGACCGCGGTCCAGGTTGTGTTCGAGAAAGCTGCGCAGTTGATCCACCCGCCCGGCCTCGATCGATCGGACATGCAACGCTTTTCCGGCAATCGGTTGGGTGTGTTTGTCGTCAAACACCACGGCCGACACGTTGTCTATAGGGCGCAGCGTCTTGTAAAAGGCCTCCAGAGCACTTTTCAGCGGCCCGATGGCCTTGCGGTGGGCCATGGATTGCGAATTGTCGACCACCATGACGATATTGAGGGGCACCTCCTTGTCGGTGGCCAGGGGTTCCACGGATAGGATCTTGGCGGTTTTGATGCCCTGGCGTATGGAAAAATCGGCTGCCGTCAACCCCATGAGGGGTTCTTCGTCGGCGTCGGTCACGGAAACGAGCAGTCTGCCCGTTTCCATGGTCTGGTAGGTCAGCGCGGCGGCCTTTTCCGGGCCCTTGACCAGCAGCTGGGCCGGGTCCTGGGTCGTCTCGGATGCCATGGCAACCGGTGCGGCTGCCATCACGAAGACCATCACCGCGAATAGAACTAATTTCTTCATTGCCTTCCTCCATATTTTTGATTTTTGGTTCTCTTTTTGGATCGGGTTGAGCTGCATGTCGGGTATAACAGGCTGGCGCGATAAGCAATCTGTGCGAATCCTGCACGACTTCCATGCTGCCTGCAGATGAAACGCCGGTTCAAGTATGTTTCTGGGGATAGTGTACGCCATCCACTCGGTCGGGTTTTACAGCAATTGGCATACCATTTAAAAAATTATCGTATAATCAAACAATTAAAAATATGCAAATGGTTTTGCATACAGACACGATGACCATTTTTGCTTCCGGAAGTGCGGATATGTGCATCATTTGATCGATCGTATGTCCTGTTGCCGTATTTCCTGTTGCGCCGCATCCAATCGCTCACTATGGTTTAATTTTAGAGAAACCGTCCGGCAACCACCCTTTATGAACTCATCATGGGGCACCAAGGCGGCATGACGAGCGGCATGACGAATCGATGGCTCTTCAATCTCAAGGAGAGGCACCTGCAGGGAGAGCGGCCGGGGGTGTTCGCGGTTTGCTCGGCTCACCCCGTGGTATTGCAGACGGCCATGGAGACGGCCAGCGCTGCGGATCAATTCCTGCTGGTCGAGGCCACCGCCAATCAGGTCAACCAGTTCGGGGGCTACAGCGGGATGACCCCCGAGGCCTTTGTCGGCCGTCTGCACCACCTGGCCCGGCAAACCGGATTGCCAATCGAGCGGGTCTTGATCGGCGCAGACCATCTGGGGCCCCATCTGTGGCGGGCGGTGCCGATGGACGAGGCAATGGCCAGGACCCGAGACTTGCTGCAGCAGTGTGTCGCCGCCGGTTTCGACAAGATCCACCTGGACACCGGCGCGCCCTGTGCTTCGGATCCAGGGCCGCCGCTGCCCCTTGAAACAGCCGCCCGGCGGGCAGCCGAATTGTGCGCCACTGCGGAAGAGGTTGCCCGTGCGTTGCGCCCCCATGCACCCCCGTTCTATGTGATCGGCAATGAAACGCCGCCTCCCGGTGGCGGTCTGGAAGCGGATAACGACGTGACGGTGACCGATCCCGGCCAGTTGGATCAGGCGCTGGATGCCTTTGAGCGGGCGTTCGGTCGCCTCGGGCTGGCGGAGGCCTGGCAGCGGGTCCTGGCCGTGGTGGTGCAACCCGGTGTGGAGTTCGGCGACCGGCAGGTGGCCGCTTTCCAACCGGAGGCGGCCGCGGCGTTATCCGCAGCTCATGCGCGCCTGCCCGGCATCATGACCTACGAGGTGCACGCCACCGATTACCAGACACCGGAGGCATTGCGGCGGCTGATCGACGGGCATTTTACGATATTGAAGGCGGGGCCCTGCCTGACTTTTGCCCTGCGCTGCACACTTTACGCCCTGGCCGCCATCGAAGCGGCGCTGCCGGATATGGACGCACCATCGCATCTGATCGAGGTGATGGAGCGCGTCATGCTCGATCACCCGGCCCATTGGCAATCCCATCTGCGCGGCAGTCGTGAAGACATGTATGATCTTCGCCACTACAGCCTCCGGGACCGCATTCGCTACTACTGGTCTTTTCCCGACGCCCAGGAAGCCGTGGTTCGGTTGCTGGACAATCTCCGGCGGCAGATTCCGGATGAGTTGCTCAAAGCGCATCTGCCGGGTCTTTTCCCCATGATCCAGGCCCAGGGGCTTCACGGCGATCCCATGGGCATGGTGAAGTTGAGTGTGCGGCAGGCATTGGATGGCTATGTCGAGGCGTGCTGGCGCTGAACGACCCTTTGAGACGAGCGTTTTACAAGTAGATCCAGCCCGCCAATACCAACAGGGACCAGGCCGTGACCGCCAGGCCGACCTTGGCGTGGGTCCAGAATCCGATGGCGATGCCGAAGACATCGGCCTGTTCGATGACGATCAGGTTGGCGATGCTGCCGATGGTGATCAGATTGCCGGCAAAGGTGCTGGACAAGGCCAGGATATACCACAGCTGTGATGGGGCGCCTTGCAAAAACTGGACGAGCAGCATGACGGCCGGCACGTTGCTGACCACGTTGCTCAGGAGTGTGGATACGCCGGTGAGCACCAGGGGGTGCCGGATATCGATCTGATGACCGGCCAGCGAGGCGACCACGTGTTGGGGCAGTTGGGCTGCGGAGATGCCCTCGATGACCACGAACAGGGCGCAGAACAGGGTCAGCAGGTGCCAATCGACCAGTTCGATCATTTGGCGCGACTTCATCTTGCGGCTGCACATCAACACCCCGGCAATGCCCAGGGCGGCCAGCTCCCGGTGAAAATCGGTGAAGAAAAGGATGATCAGCAGGGTGACGGCCGCCAGCCCCTTGGCGCTCTGCCAGGCGTTGAACGGCTGCCAGGCCGGCTGTCGCGCGAGGATGTGCCCGTCGCGTGGCGGCTCGGCCCATCGCCCCCGGTAGAGCCAGACGATGATGAGATAGCTGCCGAGCAGGGCCACGATTACCGGCGGGCTGCACCACTGCAGAAAGCCGCCGAAAGGCAATTGGCCCACCTGACCGATGAGCATGTTCTGGGGGTTGCCGATGATGGTGGCCGCCGATCCGATGTTGGCCGCCACGGCCAGCGCCATCAGGAAAGGTATTGGATTCATGCCGGCGCCCAACAGGGAATAGGCCAGGACCGGGGTAAAGGCCAGGCAGATGATGTCGTTGGCCAACAGGGCGGAGAGAATGGCGCCGACACCCATGACGGCCAGCAGGAACAGGCGGGGGTGGCTGCACCAGCGGGCCATGTGCAGGGCGACGCGGGTGTAGAAACCGCCCAGTCTCAACTGGGCGGAAATGATCATGAGGGCATACAGGAGCAGCATGGTGGGAATATCGATGCTGCCCACGGCTTGGCCCAGGGGCACGGCGCCGCTGACCACCATGGCGATGGCCCCCAGGAGGGCGATGCCGGTACGGTCGAGCTGCAGGCCGGGAATGTGTCCGATGGCGACGCCCACGTAGGTGAGGGTGAAAATCAGGATGGCTTCCATGACCCCATGGCCTCCTTGCCCCATTTCCGGGGCCACCATTGCAGCACGAAAAAGAATGGCGTGAGGTAGCAGAGTCGGCGGTGGAAAACAAGCGGGAACCCTGGCCTCAGCTATTCTAACTGAATGTCATTCATTAGACCCGGCATGGGTGGAGCAGGTGGCCGATGCCACACGCCAAGCGGTCAGGTGCCGCTAGGAATGCACGGCGGGCGGCCCAGAAACTCGCTGCGCTCAAACAGTCTGGGCCGCTTGTCCGCCGTTTGCATTCGAGCGGCACTAGGACCGCAGGCTCACGTGGCCCTGGCCATCTGCTCCACCCATGCCTGCTATGCCCGTCGCTATGCGATTTTTTTTATCAAACGCCTTCTGTAATGCATATCACTTCGGAGTGAATCACATTCAGTTAGAACTGCTGACTGTCCCTCGCATCTGGACAAACGCCTTTCAGTGCGTAGTCTATCGCCATTGCCACACCCAAACGGCAACCATCTCATGAAGCAAGGAGGTTCGCCCCATGAAAAGACCCATCATCGCGGTCGCGATACTCGTGGCAGCCCTCTGGGGCTGCACCAATGCCAGAGACCCCAATATGATTGACATCCATGCGTTGACGCCTGAGGGTGTCGGCGCGGTCATCGGCACCGTCAAGGTTTCTGAAACCGCCTACGGCACATTGTTTACCCCGGATTTAAATGGATTGACGCCGGGACTGCACGGCTTTCACCTGCACAGCGAGGGGACCTGCGGTCCCGCTGAAAAGGACGGCCGGATGGTGCCCGGTCTGGCGGCCGGCGGCCACTATGATCCCGACGGCACCGGCAAGCATGCAGGGCCTTATGGCGACGGCCACCTGGGCGATCTGCCGGCCCTCTACGTGGACGACAGCGGAAAGGCGACGCACCCGGTGCTGGCTCCGCGGATCAAACTGGCGGATCTGAGAGGGCGCGCCCTGGTCATTCATGCCGGCGGCGACAATTACTCGGATCACCCCCAACCCATGGGGGGCGGCGGTGAAAGGGTGGCCTGTGGCGTCGTTCCGAAATAATGCCTGTACTTCCCGGGTTTACTGAATCGAGTTCAGTTAGGATCCCTGCCTTTCCGCAGTAACGCTTGAAATGTGTCGGGTTACAGGCTATGCAGGTCTAAACCCTTCCGACACACACCCACAGCGTTTCAGGAGGCCGCATGCATCGTATCCTAATCCTCTGGGCAGTTGTCTTGGTATCGCTGATATCCATTGCCCCGGCCATGGGGGCGCAACCGCCGATCAGCCCTGATACCGAGGCGTGCATCGAGTGCCACCTGGTCTATCATCCCGGTATCATCGCCGATTGGCAGCGCAGCCGTCACGCCAACACCACGGTGCAGGAGGCCCTCACGGTCCAGGGATTGGCCAAAAAGGTGTCCAGCGGCCAGGTCCCTGAAGCCTTGCGCACCACGAGCGTCGGGTGTGCCGAGTGCCATGGCATGCGGGGCGATGCTCACGCCGACACCTTCGAACACAACGGCTACGACATCCACGTCGTCGTCAGCCCGGACGACTGCGCCACCTGCCATGCCGAGGAGCGCAAGCAGTATAAAGACAACATCATGGCCATGGCCCACACCAACCTGGCGGACAACACCCTTTACAATGACCTGGAGCGGACGATCCTGGGTAAAATGGCGGTCAAGGCCGGACGGCTGGCCATCGAACCGGCCGATGCGTCGACCCGCGCCGAAGCCTGCTACTACTGCCACGGCACCCGGCTGACCCTGGCCGGCACCGAGGTGCGCGACACCGACGTGGGCGAGCTCTCTTTCCCCATCATCACGGGCTGGCCCAACCAGGGCGTGGGCCGCATCAACCTGGACGGCAGCCGGGGCGCCTGCAGCAGTTGCCATACCCGCCATCAATTCTCCATCGAGACGGCCCGCAAACCCGACACCTGCAGCGAGTGCCACGCAGGGCCGGACGTGCCGGCCTATAAAGTGTACAAGGTCAGCAAGCACGGCAACCTGTATTCAAGCCATTCGAGCGGGTGGGATTTTAAACCGGTGCCCTGGACCGTTGGCAAGGATTTCAGTGCGCCGACCTGCGCGGCGTGCCACGTGAGCCTGGTGGTGGATGAAAACGGGGAGGTGGTCAGCGAACGCACCCACACGATGAACGATCGATTGGGATGGCGCCTCTTCGGTTTGATTTATGCCCACCATCAGCCCAAATCGGCGGACACCGCCCCGATTCGGAACAAATCCGGGCTGCCGCTGCCCACCGACCTGGACGGCACGCCGGCCGACACATTCCTCATCGGCGCGGACGAAGTCGAGGCGCGCCGCGCGACCATGCAGCGCACTTGCCTGGCCTGTCACGGCACCACTTGGGTCAACGGCCACTTCGCCCGCCTGGACCACACCCTGGGCGTCACCAACAGCCAGGTGAGGACCGCCACCCAGCTGCTGGAGACCATCTGGCAGAAGGGATATGCCCAAGGTCCGGCTAAAGGCGGCAGTCCGTTCGACGAGGCCATCGAGCGGCGCTGGTGCGACACTTGGCTCTTTTACGCCAATACCATCCGTTTCAACTCGGCCATGGCCGGAGGCGGCGATTACGGGGTGTTCGACGACGGGCGCTATCCGCTTTCCAGCGCCATCATGGAGATACACGACTGGCTGAAGCTGCGCGACATGGCTGAAAAAGCCAAATGATGCGTTGCCCGTAGCCGGTTATCGTCGTGATGCGCCGCCGAAAATCGCACCCAGCACGCCGCGGATGATCTGGCGACCGATCTGGCTGCCGATGGTGCGCGCCGCGCTTTTGGCCATGGCTTCACCGATGGACTGGCGGGGCCGGCCCGGCGTCTTGCGGACCGCCATCTCTTTTTCCCGGCGTCGCGCTTGGGCTTGTTCTTCGGCGGCCGCTCGGGCGGTTTCGGTGCGCACCTTCAGCATTTCGTAGGCCGATTCACGATCCACCGTCTGGTCATATTTCCCTTTCAACGGCGAGCGCCCGAACAGGGCGTTCCGCGATTCGGCGGGCAAGGGACCGATGTGCCCCTCGGGAGGCGAGATCAAGGTGCGTTCGACCGGGGTGGGGCGGCCGTTCTTGTCAAGGACCGACACCAGGGCTTCGCCGATGCCCAGCTCCGTCAGGCTCTGGGCCGTGTCGAAGGCCGGGTTGGGGCGGAAGCCGTCGGCCACGGCCTTGATGGTGCGCTGGTCCTTGGGCGTGAAAGCGCGCAGGGCGTGCTGAATCTTGAGCCCCAGCTGCCCGAGGATCGTCTCGGGCAGGTCGGTGGGATTCTGGGTGACGAAGTAAACGCCTATGCCCTTGGAGCGGATCAGCCGCACCACCTGTTCGATTTTTTCCAGCAGGGGCGCGGGCGCGTTGGCAAACAGCAGATGGGCCTCATCGAAGAAAAGCACCAGTTTGGGGACCGGCGGGTCGCCCACCTCGGGCAACTGCTCGAACAACTCGGCCAGCAGCCAGAGCAGGAATGCGCTGTAGACGCGCGGGGCCTGGTGAACCAGGCGTCCGGCATCGAAGAGGCTGATCACCCCCCGTCCCGAAAAATCGGTATGCATCAGGTCCGGCAGCTGCAGGGCGGGTTCGCCGAAGAAATGCTCGCCCCCCTGTTCCTCGAGCACCAGCAGGCGCCGCTGGATGGCGCCTACGCTGGCCGAGGTGATATTTCCATATTCGGTTCGCAACTGGGCGCTGTTTTCCGCCATCCAGGTGAGCAGCGACCGCAGGTCCTTCAGGTCCAGCAGGAGCAGCCCCTGGTCGTCGGCCATGTCGAAGGCCGCATAGATGACACCGGTCTGGGTATCGTTGAGTTCGAGCAGGTGGCTCAACAGCAGTGGGCCCATTTCCGATGGGGTCGCCCGCACCGGGTGCCCGCTGCGGCCGTCGATATCCCAGAAGAGAGCCGGTGACAGTTGTTGGCGGTAGTCGGGCAGGGGGATGGCGGCCAGCCTCTCGTCGATTTTGGGATGGGGCCGGCCAGGAGCGGCCAGCCCCGACAGGTCGCCTTTGATATCGGCGGCCCACACGGGCACACCCATGCGGGAGAAGCCTTCGGCCAGCACCTGGAGGGTGACCGTCTTTCCGGTGCCGGTGGCGCCGGCAATCAGGCCGTGGCGGTTGCCCATGCGGCCGGGCAGTTCGATGAGCCGCCCCTGGGCGGCGCCGATGATCAAGGACGCTGGGTTCATGATGTCTCTTCCCTCCCGAGTCAAGATGGTATGATTGGCGCGCAGCGCTGGGACCAATATTCATCGCTTTGGCCGTCAAGGCAATTGAAAAATGACGGCGTGGTCCGACAATCGGGCTTTATAGGTGTCGTCAAAACATGCCCGGTTGTAACTGCCCACTCCAAGTTAAAAAAATCGAGTGGTTTCCAATCCGAGGCGTATTTGATAGATAGAACTGGATCGTAACAAAACCCGTAAAGGCGGGTGTACACGCCGTCACAATCAAAGGGGCCCATGGGCTGGCAACTGTCACCACATATCGCCGATATTTTGAAAAAGGGTGCGGCCTTCGAGGGCATCCGACGCGACGAGGCGCTGGCTCTGCTGGCGCTTCCCCTGCACGGCAGAGAGACCTATGCGCTGATGCAGACGGCCGACCAGATGTCCCGCGAACGGTTCGCAAACAAGGGCGAAAACCACTTTCACATCGGTGTCAACGTAGCCCCCTGCCCGTTGAACTGCAGCTTCTGTTCACTGACCGTCAAGGCGGGCATCTTTACCCAATCCATGGAATTCAGCGAAGAGCAGTTGCTTTCATGGGCCAGGCAGGCCGGGGCGAGCGGCGCGGACGCCCTCAATCTGATGACCACCGGCAATTTCCCGTTCGAACGTCTTCTTGAGATCGGGCGGCTTCTGGGCCGCAGCGTGGCAACGCCGTTGGTGGCCAATACCCGCGATATCGACCATAAGGAGGGCGAAGCGCTCCTGGCGGCAGGTTTTGTGGGCGCCTACCATGCGGTGCGATTGGGGGAGGGGCGGGACACCCCGTTCAAACCCGAGCGCCGCATCCAGACCATCCGGGTTTTCAAAGAGGTCGGGCTGCAGTGGATGAACTGCGTCGAACCGGTGGGGCCGGAGCACCGCCACGAGGAGATCGTGGATCTCATGCTGCTGGCCCGCACTCATGGCGCCACTTACAGCGGCATCATGCGTCGGATCAATTTCCCGGGATCACCCATGTCGTCCCACGGCATGATCAGCGAGCTCGAGATGGCCCGAATGGTGGCCGTGTCCAGGCTGGTGATGGGCGATGGGCCCCGGGCCCACTGCACCCACGAACCCCACAGCGCCTCGCTGATCGCCGGCGCCAATCTGTTTTTCCCCGAGGTGGGGGCCAGCCCCAGGGACGGCCAGCCCGATACGGGCAAGGGGCGCGGCCAGGATTTCATGCGCTGTCACGCCTTGCAGCGCGAGATGGGCTGGAATCCCGATCTGCCTTCCAACTGTTTCGCGCCCGGCCGGCAGGCAGGTGTGAAATGAAGACCTGGCTTGCATTCCTCCTGGCCCTGCTTCTGGGAGCAGGGCCCGCAGCGGCCGATCCGCCTCTGAAGGTGGGCACCTGGAAGACGGCCCAGACCATCCAGCCTTTCTTCTACGAGCAGTTTTTAAGCGGTGAAGCCGCCGTGCAGGTGTTTCCCTTTACCAATCCGGCAGACCAGAAGACCGCCCTGCTGGCCGGCAGCCTGGACATGTGCGGCACCACGATTGCCCATGCCATTCACTCGGCGGCCCAGGGACAGCCGGTGGTGGTCGTGGCCGCCCTGTGCCATAAATGCTCGGCCCTGGTGGTGCGCAAAGCGAGCGCCATCGCGACCGCCGGCGAGCTGAAGGGCCGGAAAATCGGCTATGTCCCGGGCACCATGCACGAAATCCTCCTGCGCGAAGTCCTGACCCGCCACCGTCTGAACCCGGAACAGGACGTTCGCCTGATCCGAGTGGATTTTTTCGACATGGGGTTGGCTTTGGCACGCGGGGGCATCGATGCTTTTCTATCCGGCGAACCGTTTCCCACACTGGCGGTCCACGAAGGGTATGGGCGCATTCTCGATTATCCTTATTATGACGACACGGTCGGTACGATCAATGCCGGGATGCTCGTCACCCGCCAGATCCTGGAATCACACCCCGAACGGGTGCTGCAGCTGGTACATGCCCATGCCCGGGCCGCCGAGTTTCTCAATCGGCATCCGGACCAATGGCTGGCGCGGGCGGCCGCTTTCGGGACCGAGCCGGCGGTCCTGAAAGCGGCCGCTGCCAATATGGAGCTGGCCTGGGAGATGGACGAGGCCTTTGTCCAAAGGGCCAAAGCCTTGGGGGCCCGCATGCAGGCCCTGCGCATGATCGAGCGGCAGCCCGATTACGACCGCCTCTTCGATCTGCAGTTCGTCAAACGCGTCAAGGCCGAAAGGTGAGATCGGACATGCCGCGATTCGATCGCCTGTTGCCCTGGGTCCTGCCGTTCATGCTGATGCTGGCCTGGGTCCTGGCCGACGCGGCGCAGCTGGTGCCGGCCTACCTGCTGCCCGGACCGGCGAAGGTGCTCGAGGCCGGCGGTCACTATCTGTTTGGAAAGGCCGGCAGCGCGCCCTATGCGGGACGTTTCTGCAGCGACCTGCAGGCCAGCCTGTTGCGCGTCGGCTGCGGATTCGGTCTGGCCGTGCTGCTCGGCCTGCCCATGGGGCTGATGACCGGTCGGCTCCCGCTCTTTCAGAAGCTGGCCAGCGGCCTCATCAATGCCGTGCGTGCGGTGCCGGGGATCTGCTGGCTCCCGCTCGGCATGGTGTGGTTCGGCATCGGCCTGCACACCACGATTTTTCTGGTCGGTCTGGCCGCATTTTTCCCCATCTATTTGAATTCGGCCGGCGGCGCCCGCCAGATCGATCCCATCCTGTACCAGTCCGGCGCCATGATGGGCGTCGGCCGTTTCCGGGGCGTTTTCGCCATCCTGCTGCCGGCCGCCATGCCGAGCATCGTCACCGGACTGCGTCTCGGCCTGGGAATCGCCTGGGCCTACCTGGTATTGGGCGAGTTGACCGGCGTGCCGGACGGGCTGGGGGCCATCATCATGGATGCGCGCATGCTCGGGCGCATCGACATGATCATCGTGGGCATCGTGATCATCGCGGCCATGGGGCGGCTGAGCGATGTGCTCTTGAAGGCCGGCATGAAACTCTGCTTCAAAAGTGCGCGGAGGCTGCCGTGACCCGAGGACTCAGACTCGTCGTCACACCGTCCGGAGCGTCGGCCGGGGCTGCCTTGCAGGCCGTTGACTTGAATTGCGTATTCAAAACCGGCGGCACCGCCGTCGAGGTGCTGCATAACGTGAATTTCGAGGTCAAGGAGGGGGAACTGGTCTGCCTGCTGGGACCCAGCGGCTGTGGCAAGTCCACCCTGCTGAAGATCATCGCCGGCTTCCTGGCGCCCAGCAGTGGCAGGGTGCTGGTCCAGGGCCGGGCGGTGGTCAAACCGGGGGCCGACCGGGGTGTGGTCTTTCAGGAGGATGCGCTTTTCCCGTGGCTCACCGCGGCGGAAAACATCGCCTTCGGCTTGAAAGGCCGTCTGCCCGGTAAGGCGCTGGCCGCCGAAGTGACGCGCTACCTGGGGTTGGTGGGATTGAGCCCTTTTCGCGATTATTTGCCGCGGCAGCTCTCCGGCGGGATGAAGCAGCGCGTCGCCATGGCCAGGGTGCTGATTCTCAAGCCTCAGCTGCTCCTCATGGACGAGCCGTTCGGCGCCCTGGACGCCCAGACGCGCGAAGAGATGCAAACGCTGCTGCTCTCCTTGTGGGCGGAGCTGGGTCATACGATCCTCTTCGTGACCCACGACATCAACGAGGCCGTTTTTCTGGCCGATCGGATTCTGGTGATGGAAAAGGGGCCGGGCCGAATATGCCGGGAGATGCGCGTTTCGCTGCCTCGTCCGCGCAGAAAGGAGGGCGAGGCGTTCCACCGCTGGTACCGGCAGATACGATCGGAATTGAGGTCGGAGGATCAATTCTATAAATAGAGACGATCGTAAGTGAAGACGGGTGAATGGTAAAAAGGGTAGGAAAGTATGAAAGTGAGAAAGCATGAAAGTTGAGGTATTCTTTGAATTCTATTGGGGCGCTGGAAGGAGATGCGCTTGATCGAACGGAAGCCCGGCACTATTGAATTGCCCTATTGCACCGGAGGTTGAATGCCGATCTGGATTGCTGTCGTCATTTTTGGAATCATCGAAGGAATCACGGAGTTTCTGCCCATCTCTTCCACGGCCCATCTGCTGATCGCCCAGAAATGGCTTCCGCGGCAGAGCGATCTGTTCAATATCGTCATCCAGAGCGGTGCGGTGATCGCCGTGCTGCCGCTTTTTCCCCACCGCCTGCGCCAGTTCGTCTTCGAGTGGCGGGAGCGCGAGGTTCAGCTCTACGCATTGAAGATTGCCGTGGCCTTCGCCATCACCGGTGCCGGCGGATTGCTTCTGGACAAGTACGGCTTCGAGCTGCCGGAAGAGATCGGTCCCATCGCCTGGGCGCTGGTCGTCGGCGGCATCGGGTTTCTGCTGGTCGAGGGGTGGCTTCGCGACCGTGACTTCTCTCATGCGATTACCTGGAAAATTGTCGTGCTGGTCGGTGCGGGCCAATTGATCGCGGCCGTATTCCCCGGCACCTCCAGGTCCGGTTCCACCATCCTGCTGATGCTGCTGTGCGGGTTGAGCCGGCCGGCCGCCACCGAGTTCTCCTTTCTGGTGGGCATTCCCACCATGCTGGCCGCCGGCGGCCTGAAGATCTTTCGCGCCTTGCATCAGCCCCCGCCCGGGACCGTTCCGGAAGAGTGGGGCATGGTGGCGCTGGGGTTCGTCGTATCGGCAGTGGTGTCGTTCTTGGTCGTCAAATGGCTGCTGTACTATGTTCGTTCGCACACCTTCAACCTGTTCGGCTGGTACCGCATCGCACTGGGAATTTTTCTATTTTTGTTGCTGTTTTTAGGATATTGACGGCGTGCCGGATGTCACTCATGGAGGCCTTGTATGACAAAGAGCGGGATTACCGTGTATGGGGCGCACTGGTGCCCCGATTGCCGTCGGAGTAAAGTCTTTCTGGGAGAACACCAGATACCCTATGATTGGGTGGATATCGAAGAAGATCCGGCCGCGCAGCAATTGGTGATCGAGCTGAACCATGGCAAGCGGATCGTGCCGACCATCGTTTTCGGCGACGGCAGTTTTCTGGCCGAGCCCAGCAACGCCCGCCTGGCGGAAAAGCTGGGATTGAAAACGCAGGCCGAGCGAACTTACTACGACCTCATTATCATTGGCGGCGGCCCTGCAGGATTGACGGCCGCCATCTATACGGCCCGCGAAGCCATCGATACACTGGTGATCGAGCGCGCCGCTTTCGGCGGTCAGGCGGCGGGGACGGAAAAACTCGATAATATGCCCGGTTTTCCAGAAGGGGTGGAGGGATTCGATTTTGCCCAGCGGTTGCGCAAACAGGCCGAACGTTTCGGAGTCGAACTCCTGCAGGCCCAGGAGGTCCACGGCGTGGCGAAGAAGAACAACCTTCTGTTCGTCGCCGCCGGCGGCGGGCAGGATTATTGCGCCGAGGCGGTGTTGATTGCCACCGGAAGCCGTTACAAGCGTTTGAATGTGGAAGGAGAGTCCCAATACATCGGCGCCGGCGTACATTTTTGCGCCACCTGCGATGGTCCGTTTTACAAGGGGCGGCATGTGGTCGTGGTCGGCGGGGGCAACAGCGCAGCCGAGGAGAGTCTGCTGTTGACCAAGTTCGCCGAGCAAGTCACCATTCTGGTGCGCGGCGAGAAATTCAAGGCCACGCGGTTTATCCAGGACAAGGTGCTCGCCCACGACCGCATCCAGGTGCGCTGGCATACGGAGGTCCGCGCCTTCAGGGGAGATCGGGGCAAACTCAACCGTCTCCTGATCGTCGACAACCAGACCCAGGCCGAGGAGGAGTTGGCGGCGGACGGGGCTTTCATTTTTATCGGGCTCTCCCCAAATACGGGCTATCTCAAAAACAGCGGCATCCGGCTTGACCCATGGGGGTTTGTCGTGACCGGCCCCTCTTTGCTCGCCGACGGGAAGCGGCCGCCCGGATTCGAAGATCGCGATCCATTTCTGTTGGAAACGAGTATTCCGGGTGTTTTTGCAGCCGGTGATGTACGCGATGCGAGCACCAAACAGGTGGTCAGTGCGGCCGGCGAAGGCGGTACCGCGGCCCTGGAAATCAGGGAGTTTCTCAAGCGGCACTGACCCGACATACGGGTCCCGGCGGACAGCAATTCTAACTGAATAAGATTCACCTTGAAAGGCGCGCCTTCCAAAAGTTGTATGATAAAAATCGCTTGGCAATGGAGATGGCAGGCGTGGGTGGGGCAGGTGGCCAGGGCCACGTGAGCCTGCGGTCTTAGGGCCGGTTGAATGCAAACGGCGGACAAGCGGCCCAGACTGTTGAGCGCAGCGAGTTTCTGGGCCGCCCGCCGTGCATTTTACTGGATCTTGACCTCTTGGCGTGTGGCATCGGCCACCTGTCCCACCCACGCCGGGTTTAATGAATCGCGTTCATTTAGAATCCCTGCCCGGTAGAAGATTCTGTTTCCAACTTTCCTGGGCACTGATATATTTAAATATAAATTTTCGATCGCCAAGCTTTCCATATCCGTATTCTCGTAGTCAATCCATTTTCGAGCCATCGCAGTTGGACAGAGGGGGTTATACTGTCAGGGATTTTCCAACCGAAAGGAGACCCTTATGAAGATCGCCTTTTTGATGGACAAGCTCGAATCGATCGACCCGAAATATGAAACCACCAGCCATTTGATGTATGAATGCAATCAGCGGGGCCACACCGTCTTTTTTTTAGAGCCCCACGACGTCTATATTCGCGCCAACGAAGTGGTGGCCCGGATGCGAAATATCACCGTGGCCCCGGATTTGCCCATGGAGACGTACTGGGCGGCCTTGATCGAATGCCTGAAAAAAGATGAACTCATCTTCGAAACCATTACCGAGCTGGATGCCCTGTTTCTGCGCAAAGATCCGCCCCTGAACTATCAGACCCTGGAATTCTTGGAGTCGGTCAACCGCAAGGTGTTCATGATCAACCAGACGGTGGGGCAGATTCTGGGGAACTCCAAATTGTACATCCTCAATTTTCCGGAGATCATTCCCGAAACCCACGTATCCCGGGACCCCAAGCGCCTGGTGCGCCTCATCGAGGATTTCGGCGGGGCCATGATCATCAAGCCGCTGAGACGTTTCGGCGGAGAAGGCGTCATCAAGGTCAGCACGCGCGACCAGGAGAATCTGCACTCATTGCTCCATTACTATACCCGTTCCAATCGGCCCTATGAAGATCGTGAACCGATCATGGTGCAGGAATACCTGGAAGCCGGGAGAGAAGGAGACGTCCGCATCCTGCTGCTCAATGGCGAGATTCTGGGGGCGATGCGCCGCATCCCCAAACCGGGCGAGTTCCGTTCCAATGTGAAGGCCGGCGCCAGAGTGGTTCCCCATAAGATTTCCAGACATGAGGTGGCCATTTGTGAAGCCATTCGGCCAAGGCTGGTGCGGGACGGTCTCTATTTCGTCGGGATCGACGTCATCGGTGACAAGCTGATCGAAGTCAATTGCGTTTCTCCGGGCGGTATTCCCCGCATCAACGCGCTCGACTCGGTCCGGCTGGAGGTGCCGGTCATCGATTTCGTGGAACAGAGGGCTCGGCTGCATGAGTTGGAAGGCCCGCCTCAAACAATGGAATTGTGATGCCAGCCCCATCGTTTTTGCTGAAAATGCCAGCCTGTATCAAAGACTTCAGGTGCCTCGGCGCCCAATGCGAGGACCACTGCTGTTATGGCTGGGAGGTAAATGTCGATCAAAAATCTTACGAGCGGTATCGCCGCCTGGCTTCAACGGGGCTCGGCGCGCGAATTCAAAAGGCGCTCGAGCGCAATTCCAAGGACCCTTCCGAGACCTGCTACGCGAAATTCCGGCGCAAGACCGAAACGTGCCCCTTCCTGACCCCTCAACGGCTTTGCCGGATCCATGCCGAACTGGGCGAAGATTTTCTGCCCGACACCTGTGCTCTTTTCCCCCGGCACTTGAGGGCCAGGGCATCGTGGGTCGAAGTTTCCGCCTCCATGGCATGTCCCGAGATCGCCCGTCGCGTTTTGGCAAATCCCCAGGCCGTCGAGACGATCGATCTGCGCCTCGATCCCGCATACCGCTTGCCGCGCGGGGTGGAATCGGCGTTGCCGGGCGAAGTCGAGGCCAGCGGCTTCCTGCTGAGGGGTTTTGCCGTGGCGCTCCTGAAAGATCGCCGCCATGCCTTATGGCAACGTCTTCTGTTGCTCGGCTTCCTTTTGGAAACCGTCGGCTCCCAGCCGCCGGGCTTGAGCGGGGCGGCCATGGAATCGCTTCTGGATGGCTTTGCACGCCGGATGGCCGCCGGCGAGCTGATGGGCCTGATGGAAAGTGCGCCTGTGCTCACCGGCTTGCAGTTGCAGCTTGTCGGACGGCTGTATGACGAAGTGTTGCCGACCGTGAGGGTAAAGGCCTTCAATGCGTGTGTCGAGGCGTGTTGGGGCGGACTGGACCCCTCCGGCGCGGGGATTTTTTCACAGGATGTCGCTCGCCGCTACGATGCCGCCCATCGCGACCGCTATCTCCCCTTTTTCGAGAATCACGGCTTCATGCTGGAAAATTTTCTGGTCCACTACCTGTGGCATCACGATTTCTGTTTTCACCGGGGGCGACGCGTGTATGACGACTATGTGACGATGGTCCTGCACTTCGCCATGCTCAAGACCTGTTTGATCGGTCTTGCGGCGCGGCCGCACGGAGAGATGAAAGGGGAAATGGTCCGCCGGCTGATGTATGCGTTGACCAAGGTGGTGGAGCCGGATGCGCGTTTCAGGGATTACGCCCTCGGGTTGCTGGCCGGGAGCGGATGTACGGCAATGATGCACCTGGCGGTGCTGATCAAGAATTGACGGCGCCGTCAGAAGCCCAATATCTGCGTTGCTTGATAAAAAATCGCATGGTAGCCGTTATGGCAGGCCCGTGTGGGGCAGGTGGCCAGGGCCACGTCAGCCAGCGGTCGTTAGTGCCTGTTGAATGCAAACGGCGGACAAGCGGCCCAGACTGTTTGACCCCGGCGCAGGCCGGGGGAGTTTCTGGGCCGCCCGCCGTGCATTTTACTGGCACTTGACCGCTTGGCGTGTGGCATCGGCCACCTGCCCCACACGGGCCGGGTCTAATGAATAGCATTCAGTTAGAATCGCTGGTCGTTTTCCAGCCGGCTTGCATGTAGTTGTCGATGGCGGCGTGCAGGGTTTCGGCGGCCAGACTGGCGCAGTGCCAGTGGTCCCGCGGCAGCTCCCCGACGGCCCGACGGATCATGGCCGCGTCTATATCCAGGATCTCCTCGGCCGTCTTGCCCCTGGCCAGGTCCACCGCGGCCCAGACGCAGTTGAAGCTGTGGGCGCATCCGTTGGTCCACGGCGAGCCCTGCACCACGCGGTCGGCTTCGAACTTGAGGCGGATCTCCATCACATCGCCGCAGCTCCCCACCACCCGGGCGCCGCCGTCCGGCTCGTCCACATGGGGGTTGAAGCAATAGTAAAAAACGAACCACACCAGGGTGACGATCAACAGGATACCGACCCCAAGCACGAGGTTCCATGGGTTCATGAACGGCGGCTCACGTTAAGGTTACAGTGCCAGGGCTTCTTGCTCGGTGGGCTCATGGCGTTTTTCCACCTGGAACAAGGGCTGCCGGCTGTGGGGTTGAATGGCGTGCACCATGAAACAGGCCTTGATGCAGGCCTCTTCGCACTTGGGCCCATAGGCCAGGCACTTCTGGTGATCGATGCGGATCACGCCGTCGACCAGGCCCACGGCCTCGGCCGGGCAGGCCCGCACGCACGACATGCAGTGCATGCACCCCGCCGCGCAGATCTGGTGGGTGACCTTGCCGGGGTCCCGGCTGCTGCAGCGCACGATGGCGCGGGCCTTCTTGGGGACTAGGGTGATCAATCCCTTGGGGCAGGTCTTCACACACTGGCCGCATCCCACACACGTCTCTTCGTTGATCACCGGGAAATGGTTCTCGTCCATGGCAATGGCCTGGAACGGACAATTGGCGGCGCACTCGCCGAAACCGACACACCCGAATTGACAGTCCGTGGGACCGGCGAAGGCCAGATTGGCGCCCGAGCAGACGCCGTAGCCGATGTAATCGTATTTCTGGTAATCTTTACGAATCGACCGGGCGCAATGCACTACCGCCACGAGGTCTTCGACGGCGCCCATCTGTTTTCCGGTGATGCGCGCCACGGCCTCGGCCACGGACGCCTTTCCCGGAAAACACAAATTGGGTGGCACGTCCGGATCCGTTACCACGGCCTCAGCATACGCTTCGCACCCGGCGAAGCCGCAGCCGCCGCACTGGGCCCCGGCCAGGACCTCTTTGACCGCCTCCACCTTGGGATTGATTTCCACTGCGAATTTGTGGGCCGCCAGGGCCAACCCGATCCCGAAGAACAGACCGATGCTGGCCAGCAGGGCGATGCCACCCAAGGCCAGTTTGATATACAAAGGATCCATGTTGCTCCTCTTTCAAAAAATCGACATGCCGGAAAAGCCCATGAACGATAGGGCGAACAGTCCGGCCACGATGAATGCGATGGGCAGCCCCCGGTATGATGTGGGGACATTGGCAAAATCGAGCCGTTCACGCACCGAGGACATCAAAAACAGGGCCAGCAGGAATCCCAGCCCGGCGCCCAGGGCCAGCATCAGGCTCTCGATCATGTTGTATTCGTTGTCGGCCAGAATGAGCGGAACGGCGATGACGATGCAGTTGGCGATCACCAGCACCAGATAGACGCCGAAGGCCTTGAACAGGGCCGGATTGATCTTGCGAAGCACCGTGTCCACCGCCTGGACGGTAAGCGATACCAGGCCGATGAAGACGATGATCTGCAGGTAGTCCAGGCGATAGGGCTTGAGTACGAACTGGTAGAGGAACCACGACATCAGGGAAGCGAAAACGATGACGAAGGTGAAGGTGATCCCCATGCCGACGGCCGTGCTCTTCTTCTGGGAGGTACCGAAAAAGACGCACAGGCCCAGGTACTTGGAAAAGACGAAGTTCTGGATGAGCAAGGCGCCGATCAGAATGCTGACCAGGTATCCAAAATAGGGCTTGGATACGGTGACGCTTTGGGTGCCCAGGTTGCGGCCTTCGGAGACGATCTCCTTGGCGACGACCTGGTGGGGCTGATCCTGGTTGATGGGGTCGACCAGGGTGAGGGTCAGGCGGCTCCGATCCGGACTGAGGCGCACGCTGGCGATGTCCAGGAGGATATCGGGGTCCGGCTTTTCGTTGACCGTGAAATGGCTGGGGTCTTCCGCCCACGCCGGGTCCACCGGGCCGGCGAAGGTCAACACGATCCGGTCCGTCTCCTCGAATTGCGCCGCCTTGATGAAATTGGGCGCCTCGCACCCGCCGATCCACAGCGTGGCGATGATCAACATGAGCATCCAGAAGGCTTTTACATCATGTTTCATGTCACGATCCTCGCTTCGCCCGCCGGTTGTAGAGCGTTTCAACATAATTGAACATCGCCATCATGAATCCGACCAGGAAAAATCCGGCCGCCGGCAGCACGAAGAAGAGCATGGGCCGGAACCCCAATACATCGTATCCCAGGAGGGTGCCCATCCCCATCACCTCGCGCACCGCGCCCAGGGTCGCCATGCCGAACATGAAGCCGAACCCCATACCGACGCCGTCCCAGAAGGAAGCGGCCACGGTGTTGCGGCAGGCGAACACCTCCAGGCGCATGGTGATGATGGCAAAGGCCACGATCAGCCGCACGAAGATGCCCATAGCCTTGTACGCCACCGGCAGATAGGCCGCCAGGACCAGGTCGATGACGGTCACCCAGGTGGCGATGGTCAGCGTGTAGGTCGGAATGCGGATGCGCGGGTGAATGTGGTCTTTGATCAGCGCGATGGTGCAGCTCGAAAAGACCTGCACAAACAGCACCGCCACCCCTAGCAGCAAGCCGTTGGCGACCGTCGTACTGATGCCCACGGCCGGGCACATGCTCAGGGCCAGGCGAAAAATGGGGTTTTCGTTGAGCAGGCCGTTGACGACCAGCTGCATGTTGGTTTTGGTGGTTGCAGCCACGATCGGTTCCTTTCTAAAACAATACCTTTACATCGCCATCGGCCAGGGCCTGGTCGAGGACTTGAATGCGGTAGGCGAACTTTTTCACCATGGCCTTGACCCCGTTGGTGACGGCGGCACTGGAAATGGTGGCGCCGGTCAAGGCATGGATGTCCTGGTCCTTGTAACGCTGCCGTATGTCGGCGGTTTCGCTTTCCGAAAGGCCGCTGTTCCGCAGGCCCATGGATTTGAGATAATGCTCGTAGTCGGCCGGCAGCGGCTCCTTGATGACCGTGAGGTGCTTGAGTTTTTCGAAGGTTTTGCCCACGAACTGGTTTTTGAAATAATCCTGGGTGATCTCGCCGCCCAGGCCGGGGTCTTCCTCGTGCTCGATGACCTCCAGGCCCAGCAGCTGAAAGTCGGCGTCCAGGGCCACCATGGCCTTGATGAAGGTCTTGAACCCGGGAAACTCGCCGGGGAGCAGGTACGCCGTCCGCCGGTCGCCCAGGCAGGCGATGATCATGGTGTCGGCGAAGTCGGCCTCGGCCCCTGGATCGAGGATGCCGGCCAGGGCCTTTTTACGGTCATCGGCGGAGAGGGCCGCCTCGGGCGTGAGCGCCAGTTCGTGGCGGTCGAGAAAGTCTCCCTTCAGATCGAGTTCGACCCACACGTACCCCGGGCCGCCGCCGCTGCACCGGGCCGGGAGCATATACCCCATGCGCATCGTCTCATTATGCTTTACGATGTAACGGTGGACCTGGTGCAGTTGGAGCTCGGGCGCCGCTGGTCGCTGGGGACCGTAACCGAGCAGGCCGAGCATGGTCTGCTGCACATTGAGATGTTCGTTGTGCTGTTTGGCCTTGGCCGTAAAGATGAATGTGGTGCCGATCACCAGGCCGGCCAACAGACAGGACAGGGTCAGGGCGATGGTGATGCGGATGATCTCTTTCATTGGACCGCCCCCTGGGAAAATCGTTTCGGCTTGAAGAGTTGGTCGATGGCCGGTGTCAGCGGGTTCATCAGCAAGATGGCATAGCAGACCCCTTCCGGGTAGCCGCCCTTGAGCCGGATGAGCACGGTCAAGGCGCCGACGCCGATGCCGAAGACGATCTGTCCGGCGCGCTGATTCGGAGAGGTCACGTAGTCGGTGGCCATGAAAAACGCCCCGAGCATCAAACCGCCGGAAAGGACCGCGATGATCGGATCGCCGGTAAACAGCCGCTCACCGCCGAAGATCCAGGTGAGCACGCCGGTCGATGCGATGACCGACACCGGGATGTGCCACCGGATATACCCTTTGAAGATCAGGTAGAGACCCCCGAGGAGAAGCAGCAGGGCCGACGTTTCGCCGATGCAGCCGGGCATGGCGCCGAGGAAGAAGTCTTTGTAGACCGTCGCGCGGGAGCCGAACTGTTCGAGCATGGCCGCCATCCCGTAATGTTTGAGCACGTAGAGGGGCGTGGCCGAGGAGACCGCATCCACGGCGGGGCCCGTGTGTTTGAAGATCGCCCAGTCCCGGATCGGGGAGAGCCAGGACGTGGTCATGGCCACCGGATAGGTGGCGACCAGGAAGGCTCTGCCGATCAGGGCGGGGTTGAAGATGTTGAAGCCGAGACCCCCCATGATGACCTTGGTGACGAAGATGGCCATCACCCCGCCGAACACCGGCGTCCACAAGGGAACGCCCGGGGGGATCACGTAGGCCAGCAGCACGCCGGTGATCACGGCGCTGCCGTCCTTGACGGTGACGGGGCGGCCCAGGAGCCTCTGGGCGATCGCCTCGGTGGCCACGCAACTGATCACGCTGACCAGAGTGATGATCAGAGTCTGGAAACCAAAGACGAATATGGAGAGGAGCAGCGGCGGCATCAGGCAGGCGACCACGGTCCACATGATCCGCGATACGGTCAGATCGCTTTTCAGATGGGGCGATACCGATACCAGCAGGTGGTGCCCGTCGGCCCCGTCGCACGATTGATGGGGTATGGTAGAGTGGTGAGTTGCCATTATCCTGCTTTTCTTATCTGTTCGCGGGCCTCTTTGAGCTTACGGGCCTGGTTGATCTCGATGCGGGCCAGGCGGATGAACTGCACCAGGGGGCGCTTGGCCGGGCAGGCATAGGCGCAGCTGCCGCATTCGAAACAGTCATCCATCAAGCCGAAGGGTTCGGTTTCGGCGCCCCGGCCCGCCTCGACATAGATGCCGATGGTGTTGGGTTCCAGCCCCATGGGGCAGGCATCCAGGCAGAATCCGCAGCGGATGCACGGGCCGAAGGCCTGGGCGTCGACCTCCTCGTGGCTGAGGAACAGGACCCCGGGCGTCGTTTTGGTGATGGGAATGTCCAGGTCGGACACGGCAAACCCCATCATCGGGCCGCCGACCACGACCTTGCACAGGTCCGGCGTGGTGCCGCCGAGGTAATTCACGATTTCCGAAATAGGGGTACCGATTTTGACGCGCAGGTTGGCCGGTCGCGCGATGGCCCGTCCGGTGATCGTGATGACGCGTTCGGTCAGGGGTTTGCCCAACGCCACGGCATCGTAGACCATTTTGGTGGTGTAGACGTTCTGGACGATGATGCCGATGCTCGAAGAGCGCTGGCCCGAAGGACGCACCCGGCCGGTGATGCTCTGCATGATCTGGTCGGCCGACCCCTGGGGATATTTGACCGCCAGGGGCTTGACTTCGATCCTGAAGCCGTCGTCCGCTCTGGCCCGGGCGATGGCCTCGTTCAAGGCGGCAATGGCGTCGGGCTTGTTGTTTTCCACGCCGATGGCGCAATAGGTGATGCCAAGCACCGTGAGGAGGATCCTGGCGCCTTCGACGATTTCCCGGGCATAGGTCACCATGACACGGTGGTCGCAGGTGATGTAGGGTTCGCATTCGGCGCCGTTGAGGATCAGGGTGTCGAGCCGGGTGCCGGGTTTGACATTGAGTTTCACGTCCGTGGGAAACCCTGCCCCGCCCAAGCCGACGATGCCGGCCGCGGCGATGCGCGCCTGGATCTCCTCCCTGGAAAAGGCCCGCCAATCCACCTCGCTGTATTGGGGCGGCACCGATTCAGGGTCGGTCTGGATGACCAGCGCCTGCGCCTTGCCCTCCTGATAGTGAAGGGCGTTTTCCACCCCCTGCACCATGCCGCCCACGCTGGCATGCAGCACGGCGCCGAGGCGGTTGCCCGTGTCGCCCACCCGGTCTCCTACGTTGACCCGCTCTTTTTTGTGCACCAGCAGGCGGAAGACCGCACCGGGATGGGATGCGGCCAACAGGAGCCCGTCGTCGATGGGCGCATCGACCCGGGGCGGCACGGAGACCTGACAGGGCGCGCCGACGTGCTGTTTTAAAAACAACGACACCTTGGATGGATCGGGCATCGTTTCGATGGGCAGCGCGCGGGTCAGGTCCTTGTTCTCCTTGGGATGGACGCCGCCCTTGGGGAAAGTCGCCAGTTGAGTTCTCATAACCGCACCGATGTCGCTGATAGGTTTCTTTCGAGCAATCCGTGCGCGTAGGCTTCGCGCGTCTTGTCGGAGAGTTCCTCGGGCCTGCCGAACGAGAGCGCATCGGTGGGGCAGACCGACACACAGGCCGGCTCCAGGCCCTGGTCGATGCGGTCCATGCACAGGTCGCACTTGATCGCCTTGCCCGTCTCGGAATTCCATTGGGGGATGTGCCACGGGCAGGCCATGATGCACGCCTTGCAGCCCACGCAGAGGCTTTCGATGATATAAACGAGACCGTCCTTTTCCCTGCGGCGGATGGCCTCGGTGGGACATGCCTCCAGGCACCAGGCCTTTTCACAGTGAAAACAGGGCACGAACACCGAACTCATTTTGGGTTTGCCGTTGACCATCTTGGGACCCAGGACCACGATTTTGCCCAGGGTCGCTTCCAGCGGAATATTTTTTTCCGATTTACAGGCAATCTCGCAGGCATGACACGCAATGCAGCGATTCGGATTGGTGGTAATGATGTAATCACCCATGATAGTGAATTCCTCCGGGAAACGGATGGGGTTTTATAGTTTTTTGACCGTGATCCAAGTGTGGTCCAGCGCCGGACTGCCACCGATCCTGTCATAGAGGCGCTCCTGAAGCAGTGCATCGGCCACCCCCTTACCATAGCTGCGTTTGCTGTCGATCTCCTTGTGCCCGAATCCATGCAGCATGAAGGCCGCTTCGGGGTGAATCAGGTCGGTGACGAAGGCGCGCATTTCGCCCTTGCCCGCGCCGGAGGCGACCTCGATGCGGTCGCCGTCGGCAATCCTCAGTTCTTCGGCCCGCCGTTCATTGATCCAGAGGCGATTCTCGGGCACCAGATGGTTGAGGTAAAGGTTGTTTTGCGTCATGACGTTGGTGTGGGCCACGCAGCGGCCGCACATCAGGCGGAACGCGTCCGGTTGACGGTCGAGCGGTTGATAGGCCGGCAGCGATGGGATCCCATGGCTCTCCATCAAGTCGGAGACCACCTCGATCTTGCCGGAGGGGGTCTTGAAGTTGATGCCGTCGTTGCGATCCCACCAGATGGCCTTGTCGCTCAGGGAGACGAAACCGGTCTCGTCGAAATCCTCGATCTTGATATCCAGGTCCGCCAGCTGGTATTTCCAGATATCCTCGGCGGTGTCGTACGGGAAGTATTGGCCGACGCCCAGGCGGTCGGCCAGCTGTTTGACGATCCACCACATCGGTTTGGTATCGAACCGCGGGCGGACGCAGGCGATGCGGCGATTGATGGCCGGTTTCAACCCGGATCCCATCTGAAGGGGATCGGAACGCTCCAGGAAGAACGACTCGGGCAGAATGACATCCGCCAGGGCCGTGGTGGCACCGAAATTGACATCGCTGGCCACGATCAGGTCGAGTTTCTGCAAGGCCTTCAAGTTGGTGTTGTAATCCGGATTGGAGAGCAGCGGATCGTAGCGGAAGGCGAACAGCACCTTGATCGGATAGGGGTCTTCGTGGATCACCGCGTGGGGGAACATGAAGCCCACGCCATGGGCCGGATCGGCGATGGGGAACTTGTCCTGGCCGCAGCCGTCGAAACGGCGTTTGTCTTCCATTTCGGGAAATTTCTGGGAAGAGAAGGTCCTCAGGCCGGCTTTGTACCCCGCGTCCTTGAGCCCCTTTTTGATGAAGAGCCCCCCTTTGCTCTCGATGCTGCCCATCAGGGCGTTCAGGATCAGGATCGAGCGGCGGAAGTAGACTTCGGTGGGGTGGTGCGAGCCGCGGTATCCGTAATGGAAGACCACGGCCGGCTTGACTCTGCTCACCTCCCGGGCCAGGCTGACGATCTCCGCGGCCGGAATACCGGTCTCCTTTTCGGCCCATTCCGGGGTGTAAGGATCCACGAATCGGCTCAGTTCGTTGAAGCCCTCCACCCAGCGTTTCACATAGGGGGCGTCGTAGAGCTTCTCTTTGATGATGACGTTCATCAGGGCGTAATTGAAGGCCAGGTCTCCACCCGGCCGGATCATTTTGTAATCGTGCGCCTTGGCCGCCGTGATCGTCACGCGTGGATCGATGTAGGTCAGTTTGGTTCCCTTCTCCAGGGCCGCCATGAAGCTGTTCATCGCCTTGATTTCAACCGATTCGAAGACGTTGCGACCATACAGCACCACGTGTTTGGCATGGGTCCAATCGGCATTGATCTGGCCGTCGGTGTAACCGATCATCGAACGGCAGGCCGTGTTGATGGATCCCTTGCAGACCGTGTCGTGGGTGAAGTGGTTGGGGGATCCGATGGCCTTTTGAAAGGACTTGGAGATATCGGAGATCAGGTTGGCCCGTTCGCAATACACGGCGCTCTTGGCTCCGTATGTGTCGAAAATCGCCTTGCAGCGATCGGCCGTGTAATCCAGGGCATCTTCCCAACTCACCCGTTTCCATTGACCCGAACCCCGTTCGCCTGTCCGGATCAACGGGGATTGGATCCGCTGGGTGTCGTTCAGGGCTGCCACCGCCGCCACACCCTTGGGGCAGACGCCGCCTTTCATGGCCGGTACGTGGGGGTTGCCCCGGATGCTGATCACCTGTTCGTTTTCCACCTCGACCTGGATCGGGCAACGCACAGAACACATAAAACACAACGTGTTGATATGCTTTTTCATTGCAACATTCCTTTTCGGTTCGACATCGGCACATTCGAGCGTATTGCTGTGTCCGGCGGTTAAGCATTCACCATGCCAGGGACCCGGCGGGCCGCATATTTTATTCTTTTGGTAGCATTTGTGCGTCCCTTTTGGTGGGGATGACCAGTAGCATGCGGAGGGATCATTGCGTTTCCGCAACCAATTCACCGATATCCGGCGCAATTTTGCGACCGTGCCCTCATGCCTCGCGGTGCCGGTCCATCTGGATTGCGGGGCCGGCGGTGGAGAAGGGTCAGAGCACGTTATGGCCCGGGTAGGTCAACAGGGCATAAACTGTCATGGCCAGGCTGAACCATTGCAGCACCCGGCAGCCGGCGCGGCCGATGCGCCAGGGGGGCAGGAAGAACGCGGTAAAAAAACCGCTGCAGACGAACATGGGGGTCAGCAAACGGACATTGTCGGGCCGCCAGGCGGCGATCAAGGCGACGAGCATCCAATACACCAGCATGGCCAGGGCCGTTGTTTTGAGGCGGTGCGGTCCCCACCACAAGGCGTGTCCCATGGCCGGGATGACCAGCAGGAATCCCACTGGCCCGAACCAGGTCCAGGGGTTGTCCGGTGCCCAGGTCAAGCGGTAGGCCCCGGCCGCGCCGCGCTCGCCGGCCCACGTGGCCACCGCTTGTCGATACACCAGGTCCAGTCCATCGACCAGGCCCCACCCGAAGATCCGATGTGCGGCGGTGTCCATGGCATCGGGCAGATGAATGCTCTGGAGAAGATATCGGGCCATGTTGGCCACGGCGCCCACGATGCCGCCGGCGTTGAAGGCCACCTCTTTTCCGGGCAATGCGCCCATCCACGGCAGGCCGTGCAGCAGGTTGTAGGAAATGCCGACCCCCTGACTGAATATCAGTACGGCCGCCAGGCCCACCGCGATATATCCCCAATGCCCGCTGAGGGACTGGAACCACAGGCGCAGGTTGTGCCGACGCGCGAGGACCAACAGGCTCAGCGCGAGCAGCACGGCCGGCATGAGGTAGCATAAGCGGCCGTCGGTGACCGAAAAGCAGGCGGCGGCGAGCAGCATGATGCCATCCTCCCGATGAGGCCGCTCGACCATGCGGAAAAGGGCCAGGATGACCAGCAGGGCCGCGGCGGCCGGCAGCAACTCGCTCTGGGCGGCCAGGTTCTGATGAACGAGCCGGGGCATACTCACTATAAGCAGGGTGGCCGTGATGGCCGTTGGCGGCCAGGCATAGCGGCGGGCCAGGGCATAGGTGCCGAGGGCGATGACCAGGTAGGCAGCGGAGTTGGCCAGCGGGAGGGCCACCATGGGCTGCCAATCGGCCAGGAAGATGATGTGGTTCAGCCCCGTGGCGGCGATGGCGGGCGAGATTTGCAGCAAGGTGAAAAACGACCCGTCGAGGTGGGCCAGCGCTGGATAGAGGCCCTTGAAGGTCACCGCTCCCCTGGTGATTTCGTTCCACACGGTGAAGGCGAACAGACACGCGCCGCCGCAGACGAATACAATGGCGGGCAGTGGGTGGAGACGTATGAAATTGGATGCGATCCGGAGCTGCTCACGCAGCAGCTTGCCGCGAAGGATCACCATTTTCGACGCCGGCATGGTCAGTATCAGCATGGCCACAAGAAGGAAGCGCTGCAGACCGAACAGCAGAAGGATCTGGGCGGTCCAACTCGAGAGCATCAGCATGGCCATGAGGCCGTAGGCGCCGGCTTCGGCCACCGTGTCGCCGCGATCGCGGAAATAGCCGAAGGCGGCCGCGGCGATGAGCAGGCTGAAGACGGTCATGGCGATATTGGCGATGACTGACATCCGGCTATTTGCCCGCGTCCTTCTGCGCCTTGAGGTGGTCGACGATGGTCTGCATGTAGTCGCGCATGTCGATGGCCAGCCGCCGGCACTCTTCACAGTAAACCTTCCGGAACATATAGCCGTGGGCCTCGTTCTGGTGGCGGAACCATGCGATGTATGGGGTCTCCTTGCAGAACTTCTTCCCGCTGTAGGCGGCGATGGGGCAGCCGGAACAGACCAGCATGTAGAAGATGCGGCACGGCGGGCAATCGAGCACCCCGCCATCGGATCCCTTGCCTTCGATGATGCGGTTCCATTTGCGCACGGATGCTTCCATGATCGAGATCTTATCCATGATCATCCTGCCTTTCGCGGTTGACTTCCGATTCATTCAAACAGGACCAGTAGCGTTTCATCACTTCGGTACAGCGGTAAATGCTGGGTTCGACTTTTCGTCGCTTGAACCTGGCGGCCACCTGGTTGACGTCGCAGTGCGTGCGGTCGCAAAGTTCTTCCAGGACGGCCCTGACCGAATCGGCCAGGGACTGCCGGTGATAGCCGCCTTCCAGTACCAGGACCAGGCGGCCCTGGCAGCAGGCGTCGCTGATCTGCATGACGATGCGCGTCAGGGCCGCGAATCCCTGGGCGGTGAGCTTCATGCCGCCCAAAGGGTCTTTTTTATGGATGTCGAACCCGGCGGCCACCAGAATCAGATCCGGTTTGAAGTCATGGGCGATCGGTGCGAGCAGCCGTTTGTAAAGATGCGCGACCTCTCCATCGCCCAATCCTTTGCGCAGGGGGACATTGATGGTGTAGCCTTCTCCGCGGCCGCGTCCCACCTCCAACAGGTGACCGGTTCCAGGAAACAGCGGATATTGGTGGGTCGAGAAGTAGAGTACCGAAGGGTCGTGTTCGAAGATATGCTGGATGCCGTTGCCGTGATGCAGGTCCCAATCCACGATGAGCACCTTGTCCATTCCCAGTTTTTCACGGGCATAGCGGGCGCCGACGGCCACGTTGTTGAACAGGCAGTACCCGTTGGCGCGGCCGGCCTCGGCATGATGGCCGGGCGGTCGCGCCAGGACAAAGGCATTGCGGATTTGCCCGGCAACGACGGCGTCGATGGCCGCAATGACGCCACCGGCGGCCATCGACGCGACCGCGAAAGAGGCGGCGCAGGCGTAGGTGTCCGGGGTCAACTGGGTATGGTCGTGTCGGGCCGTGGCCTCGATCTGGTGCACATAGGCCGCCGAGTGGACACGTATGAGGTCTTCTTCGGTTGCCGGGCGTGGCGGGATGCGTACCAGGGACAAGGCAGGCTCGAGACGGTCCAGCATTGCGTAAACGGCTTCCAGGCGGTGGTGGTTCTCCGCGTGTTCGGTTTCGCAGCGGTGCGCCAGGTAGAAGGGATCCCGGACCACGCCGGTCGGCGGTCGGGGGGCGACAGCCTCCTGGGCGGCTGCTTTCGTCACGAACGGAACAGGGACGGTGAGCACATGACAGGGGGCCTTGCGCAACAAGATCTCGGTGGTCGAGCCGACGATCAACTTGCCGATGGCACTGTGGTGGCGCACACCGACCACCACCAGATCGACGTTGCCGCCGCGCACCCTGTCGAGCAGCTCATCCTGGGCCGGACCGGTGGCCAGATGGGTGCTCACGGCCACCTCCGACACGATCTCGTCCCGCGCCATGCGCTTCAGTTGTTCATCAATCTGCTGCTGGAGCTGCGATTGCACCTGGCCGTAGGGACCGGTCGCCGGATCGATCATATCCACATGAACAGGGGATTCGATGGCATGCAGCACTTTCACCGAGGCTCCCAGGGCGTGTGCCAGGCGGCCGCCCCAACGAATCAAGGGGAGGTGATCCGGCGACAAGTCGCAACACACCCCGATCCGGCCGATCTTGTCGGGACCGCGGCCGGCGGGTCGCAATATCAGCACGGGGCAGGTCACAAGGCGCACCAGCCGTTCGACCACGGTGCCCAGAAAGAGACGTTTCAAGCGCGTGATGCCCAGGCTGCCGGCCACGATCAGGTCAATGGGATGTCCACGGCAATAGTCGACGACCGCTTCGACCGGATCACCGGAGACGATTGCAACTTGCATGGAAACCGTCGACGGCGGCATCAGCGCTGCGATGGCGGTTTCGCATTGGGCTCGCCGCGCCTGAAGGTCACCGCTGCGTTCGAATTCGGTGGTGGGATGGAGCGGGTCCGATGGCACGTGGATGGCATGCAACAGGCGCAGCCCGGCCCCTGTGCGCTGCGCCAGGCGGGCCGACCAGTCGATCAACGCCTTTGCGGCCGGAGAGAAATCGACCATGCAGAGGATGGAGCGGATGCTCGGGTTTGGGGCGCCCATGCCGATCCTCTATGAAAGGTTCATATGAATATATTAACTATACGCGTCGGCTCGGAAGGGTGTCAACGAAGGATCAGCGCAGCCATTTTTCCAATTCATCCAGCCCCACCGTCTCCACCACCGCCTTTCCGATGGTTTCGAGCAGCACGAAGTGCAGCCGGGTCTGTTCGCGCTTTTTGTCTTTCTTCAAGGCTTCGAATACGGCCCGGCGGTCGAAATCCAGGGCCACTGGCAGGTCCAATCGCCCGAGCAGGGTCTTGATGCGTTCCAGGTGGGTCGGGGCCAGCAATCCTTTTTGAACGGAAAGTTCGGCCGCCTGGACCATGCCGGCGCTGACCGCCGCGCCATGGGAGATGCCCAGGGTCTTTTCAAAAGCGTGGCCGAGGGTGTGGCCGAAGTTGAGTTTGCGGCGCTCGCCCGCCTCGCGCTCGTCCTGGTTGACCACGGCGGCCTTGATGCGTACCGAGCCGTCCACCAGGTGCAACAGGGTGGGGTGGTCCATGCGGGCGATGGCGTCGCAGTGGGACTCGATGAAATCGAAATAGGCGGCGTCGGCGATGCAGCCGTGCTTGACGATTTCGGCCAGGCCGCAGGCGATCTCTTCGGGCGGCAGGGTGTCGAGCAGGGCGATGTCGGCCAGGACGAATTCGGGTTGGTTGAAGACGCCCACCATGTTTTTGTAGCCCTTGAAGTTGACGCCGTTTTTGCCGCCCACGGTGGCGTCCACCTGGGCCAGCAGGCTGGTGGGCACGAAGCCGAAGCGCAGTCCGCGCATGTAGGTCGAGGCGGCGAAACCGGTCACGTCCCCCACGATGCCGCCGCCGATGCCCACGATGAAGCTGCTGCGGTCGGCTTCCGCATCGATGAGCCGTTCATAGATCATAGCGAGGGTGTCCAGGGTCTTGTGCTGCTCCCCGCAGCCGATGGTGATGACGTCGCCTCGGGGGAAACGCTTGCCGTAGAGGGCGCCGACCGTTTCGTCGGTAATGATGATGGTGCGGCCATCGGGCAGGTAGTTTGCCAGGTTGTCAAACGTTTCGCCGACCAGCACCCGTGAGCGTCCGCTTTGCCCTTGGATCAGGATTTCGTGCATGGATCAATCGTCCTTCAATATGTCGTGGACCCTCCGGACATCCCGGCACAGCCGGGTGAACTGCTCGGGGTAGAGCGATTGTGCGCCGTCACTCAGGGCGTTTTGGGGCTCGTGGTGGACTTCCACCATCAATCCATGGGCGCCGACGGCTACGGAGGCGCGGCTCAGCGGGATCACCTGGTCGCGTTTGCCGGCCGCGTGGCTCGGATCGATGATGATCGGCAGGTGGCTCTCTTTCCGAACCACGGGCACCACCGAAAGATCCAGAGTGTTTCGGCTGTGGCGCACGAAAGTCCGCACCCCGCGTTCGCAGAGGATGACATTGGGGTTGCCGCCGGCCATGATATATTCGGCGGCCATGAGCCATTCATCCAGGGTGGCCGACATGCCGCGTTTGAGCATGATCGGCCGCCGGCATTTGCCGGCGCGCTTGAGCAGGCTGAAGTTCTGCATGTTGCGCGTTCCGATCTGCACGATGTCGGCGTACGCTTCGACCTGATCGAAGGTCTCGGTGTCCATCACTTCGGTCACCACCGGCATGTCGAAGGTGTCGCGCACCTTGGCGAGAATCTTGAGGCCCGCCAGTCCCATGCCCTGGAAGGTGTAGGGCGAGGTGCGCGGCTTGTAGGCGCCGCCCCGAAAAATGTGGCCGCCGGCCTCTTTGACCCGTTCGGCGATGGTCATGGCTTGCGCTTCGCTCTCGATGGCGCACGGTCCGCCGATGAGGGTCAGATGGCCGTTACCGATGGTGACTTTGCCGACCTCGATCAGCGTGTCGCTGGGTTTGATTTCCCGACTGACCAGCTTGTAGGGGCGCGTGACGGGGATGGCGTCCTTGACGCCGGGCAGACCGATGAAGAGCGCCGGATCCACCGGGCCCTCGTTGTTCAGGATGCCGATGGAGACCCGGTCGCCGCCGGGAATCGGCCGGGCCGTGTAGCCTTTGGACTCGATGATGTCGACGACCCGCTGGACCTCTTCGGCAGTGGCTTTCCTATCCATTACGATCAGCATGAATCTTCCTCCTTCACCTTGCCGGACCCATGGCATCCTCCCACTTCAAAAAAAAAGACCGTGGGCGGTTCGTGCCCACGGTCCGGAAATCTGAGTTGTCGGGATCGACACCGGTCAACCGGTGGGCAAAGTGCGCCACAGCGCAAAGCGCCACCAATTTCCCCCGATCCGACCGTTTGCTTTTTTCCCGAATGCCATTGTTTACCTCGAATTGAAAGGGATAAGAGCACTGTGTCCGATTTTTGTCAAGTTTTTCCACGATCGGACGATAATATTTGGATGGTCACGTTTTTGTCCATCTTGAGAACGCTATGTTTGCGCCTTGGGCGCTCTATGTTATTTAACCCATTTTTTGTTCCACATGAAAAGGAGTTGATAAAATGCATTGTAATTTCAATGGAAAAATCAAATCGTGGTGCATCGCGGCGGTCATCGGGCTAATGGTTTTGTCGGCGGGCAGCGCCCTGGCCGATAGAAACGCGGTGGTTCGAATCACCAGTCCGGTGTATGATAGCAATCATGCGGTCGGAGATAATATCTATCTGACATGCAGTGTCAAAGATTCTGCCGGCGCCGATGTGAGCGGACTGGAGCTGATCTGGATTTCGAACCTGGATGGACGCATCGGTACGGGAAGGAGCGTGACCACGAACAAATTGAGCACGGGGATTCACCTCATCACACTCAATGCCACCAATGGCGCCGGCGCGGCCGTCGGATCGGACGCCATTAAAATCAAGGTGAGTTATGTCAACAAAAACCAGGATACCGAATCAACCGGAGTCGTCGACATCGACAACACCGGCGGGGAAGGATACGTCGTCAACCCCATGTTCTAGCCGCTCTGAAACCGACGGGGCGGCGGCGTGCGGTGTTCAGGACAGGCCGAACGGTTGCCGTGTGACCATCGACCAGCTTCACGCGCTGCCCCTGTACCATCGCCAGACCATTCCCGACGATTACATGGACGCCATGGGCCACATGAATGTGCGCTGGTACATGGCCCTGTTCGACGAGGCTACCTGGGGGCTTTTCGATGACGTGGGGCTGACCGCCGCCTACTTCAAGGCCCACCAGGCCGGCGGATTCGCCCTGCGGCAGTTCATCAACTACTGGAGCGAGGTGCACGCCGGCCAGACCGTGGCCGTGCACACCCGGCTTCTGGGAAGATCGGCCAAGCGCTTCCACTTCATGCACTTCATCATCAATGAGACCACCTGTCAGGCGGCCGCCAGCCTGGAGTCCCTGGGCACCCATGCCGATCTGCGGCAACGCAAATCCTCACCCTTGCCGCCGGCCATCGCCGAGCGGCTCGACGCCCACCTGGCAAGAAACCAGCGGCTTGACTGGCAGGCCCCGGTGTGCGGCGCCATCACCCTTTTGCCCGACCCGGCCATATAGCCGATTCCATCGACGAGGGCGGGACACACGCATGTTGAACGAGCTGACCATGGGGATGTTGCTGGGACTGTCCGCCGGTCTGTCGCCGGGCCCCCTGCTGGCGCTCGTCATGACCGAAACCCTGGCCCACGGCACGCGGGCCGGTCTGCGGGTGGCCCTGGCCCCGCTGGTCACCGATGCACCGATCATCCTGGTGACCGTCTTCATCCTGGCCAGGCTGAGCGAATTTCGACCCCTGCTGGGCATCGTCTCCCTCGCAGGGGGGCTGTTCGTCTGCTACCTGGGCGTCAGCCATCTGCGTGTGCATCCGGCATCCGTCGATCTGCATGACGCCCGACCGCTTTCGCTGTTCAAGGGCATCGTGGTCAATTTTCTCAGCCCCCACCCCTATCTGTTCTGGCTGGGCGTCGGCGCCCCGACCATCACACGCGCCATGGCCAAAGGCCCGATCGCGCCCCTGGCCTTCATCGTCGGTTTTTATCTCCTGCTGGTGGGTTCCAAGGTGGCCTTGGCCGTCGCCTTGGGCAAATCGGGCGCCTTCCTGACGGGCCGGTGGTACCTCGGCATCATGCGATTGCTCGGCGGGCTGCTGATCATCCTGGGCATCCTGCTGTTCAGGGAAGGGTTGCGGTTGTTGTAGATTCGAATGGAGGGTGCGGGGGCCGCATTATGTGTTATGTTATTTTTTCCGGCTTGATTATTGAAAACGATTTCTAAAAATGGACTGAATCGCGACAAGCCGCTGAACCGGCCTTGAAGGTCTCAGTCCTCGCTCGGCGCCTGGATGACGCTATGACCATCCGCCGGTCCCACCGCTTGACGAAGTACAGGGGTATGATGAGAAAAAGCGTCTTTTCGATAGACACATAGTTCGTATTCCGAGGATTAAATTTTTCGCGCAATGCAGATTTCGGGCAAATTGGTCATTTGTGGATAGGCACTATTTAAGAGGGGAGCGTATGGAAAACAAGACCAAGTTCAACATCTGGTACATCCTGATGGCGGTGTGGGGCATTTTGCTGCTGCAGAACCTGATTTTTTCCCAGTTTCGGCCCAAGGTGATTCCGTACAGCGAGTTCATGCAAGCGGTGATGGAAGACAAGGTGATCGAAATCGCCATCGCCAAGGACCGCATCCATGGGAAGATGAAAGACGAGGAGGGGGGCGAAATCCTTTTTACCACCGTGCGTGTGGATACGGATCTTTCCGATGCGTTGACCGAGCACAACGTGAAGTTTTCAGGAGAGGTGGAAAACACGCTTTTTAAAACGATCCTGTCGTGGGTTCTGCCGGTGCTGCTCTTTTTCGGGGTCTGGTACTTCCTGATGCAGCGCATGCAGGCCGGCCAGGTGGGCATGATGCAGTTCGGCAAGAACAAGGCCAAGATCATCGGCGAAAAGGACATCGAGACGCGTTTCGATGATGTGGCCGGTGCCGACGAGGCCAAGGAAGAGCTGCAGGAGATCGTCAGCTTTCTGAAACAGCCCCAGGACTATGTGGCCATCGGCGGCCAGATGCCCCGGGGGGTTCTGCTGGTGGGACCGCCGGGTACCGGTAAAACCCTGATCGCCCGGGCCGTGGCCGGTGAGGCGGGGGTCCCCTTCTTTTCCATCAGCGGTTCGGAATTTGTGGAGATGTTCGTAGGCATGGGCGCCGCGAGGGTGCGGGATCTGTTCGTACAGGCGCGCGAGAAGGCGCCGTGCATCATCTTCATCGACGAACTGGACGCCCTCGGCAAGGCGCGCGGCGCCGGCATGATGGGCGGCCACGACGAGCGCGAGCAGACGCTCAATCAGCTCCTGGTGGAGATGGACGGCTTCGACCCCAGCAACGGCATCATCATCATGTCGGCCACCAACCGGCCCGAGGTGCTCGACCCGGCCCTGCTCCGATCCGGCCGCTTCGACCGCCAGGTGCTCATCGACCGACCGGACATCAACGGCCGCCTGGCCATTTTGAAGATCCACGCCAAGCGGATCAAGCTGGCCGAGGATGTGGATCTGTCGGTGATCGCGCAGAAGACCCCAGGTTTTTCAGGGGCAGATCTCGCTAATGCCCTTAACGAGGCGGCCTTGCTGGCGGTGCGCAAGAAGAAGCAGACCGTGGGGATCGAGGAGTTGGACGAGGCCGTGGACCGCATCATCGGCGGCCTGGAGAAGAAAAACCGGGTGATCAATCCCAAGGAGAAAAAGATCGTGGCCTATCACGAGGTGGGGCATGCCCTGACCGCCGTGCTCACCCCGGGCACCGACCCAGTGCACAAAATTTCCATCATACCGCGGGGATTGGCCGCGCTGGGGTACACCCAGCAGCGGCCCACCGAGGACCGCTACCTGATGAGCTACGAGGAGCTGCTGTCCAAGATCGATGTGTTGCTCGGCGGGCGCGTGGCCGAAAAGATCATGTTCAACAGCGCCACCACCGGGGCGGGCAACGATTTGATGCGCGCCACGGATATCGCCCGCGCCATGGTAGCCGAATATGGCATGGGCGAAACCCTGGGGTTGTCGACCTATCCCCGGCAGCGCACACCGGTTTTCCTGCAGACCGACCAACCTTTTGGCGGCGCCCGCGAGTACAGCGAGGCCACGGCGGCCAGACTGGACGAGGAGATCAAGGCGCTTCTCGATCAACGGGAGCAGCATGTGCGGGATATGCTCACCGATCACAAGGAGGCGCTGATACGGATCGCCGAGCGTCTTTTGGAAAAAGAGGTGATCTATGAGGATGAGTTCAAGAGTTTGATCTAAACGGCAAACGACACTCACAAGGCGGGCCGGGCGCCCGCCCTGTGAGCGTATGCTAGTACATCATGTCTTCGGTGCGGATCTTGTCTTTGAACAGCTGATAGGACCAGATCTGATACGCCAGTACCAGGGGCACGAAAAACAATGCCACGAAGAGCATGATTTTCAGGGTCAGCGGGCTGGACGAGGCGTTGTGGGCGGTCAGACTGTAGGCCGGATCGATGCTCGACGGGAACAGGTTGGGGAAGAGCCCGACCACGCCGAAAAAGGTGCAGCCGATGATGGTCACGGCCGATGCGACCCAGGCCTTGAAGATCTCTTTTCTGGACAGGAAGACCTTGGCCCCGAAGAGACCGGCCACGGCCAGAAGGACGATGACGAAGAGCACGGGATGGGCCAGGTAGTTGTCATAGAGCCCGGTGGCGAATTTGGTGGCGATCAGAAAGACCACAGCGACCACCAGCAGGACCGGCCAGATGCCGTTGGCCGTTTTAACGGCCCGGTCGTGAATGGGGCCCTGACTGCGAACGGAGAGCCAAAGGGATCCGTGCTGCAGGAAGAGCAGTAAAAAGAGCAGGCCGCCCAGCAGGCCATAGGGGTTGAGAAGGGTCAGCAGGGTGCCCTGGTAGACCCCTTCCTGATCGAACGGTATGCCCCGGAAGATGTTGGCAAAGGCTACCCCGAAAAGAATGGCGGGCAGCACGCTGCCGACAAAAATGCAGGTGTCCCATATCTTCGTCCATTTGGGGTCGTCGATCTTGTGCCGGAATTCGAACGACACACCCCGGATGATCAAGGCGAAGAGAATAAGCATCAAGGCGGTGTAAAGCGACGAAAACATGACTGCGTAGACCAGCGGAAATGCGGCGAAGGTGACGCCGCCGGCGGTCAGCAGCCACACCTGATTCCCATCCCAAACCGGCCCCATGGCGTTGATCATGGTGCGCTTGTCCGCGTCGCTCTTGCCCAGGAAGGGATAGAGCGATCCGATCCCCAGGTCGAATCCGTCCGTAATGAAGTAGATCGCCCAGAGCAACCCCCAAAGCAAAAACCATATGTTCTGTAGTGCCATCTTTATCTCCTGGTTCGTTATGCTTCAATCAATGGATTTTTCAGCGGATTTTTTAACTGTAGGCGCGATCGAAGTCCGTCCGCTGGAATCAGGCCGTCTTCAGCGGCTGTCCGATCGCTCCGTGCCCATTATCGTCGCCGTCCATATCAGGCCCCTGGATGGCCTTGCGGGCGATCAGGTAAAAGCCGGCCAGGCCCAGCAGGCCATACACGATGATAAAGGCGGCCAGGCTGATGCCCACCTGGGAGGCGGCGATGGGCGAATCGGCCTCCGCCGTTTTCATCAGCCCGTACACGATCCAGGGCTGCCGCCCGATTTCGGTGACCAGCCATCCCAGTTGAATGGCCAGGTAGGGTAGCGGGATCGCCGCGACCATGATCTTGAGGTAGAGGGGGGTGTTCACCAGTTTGTCTTTGAGAAACAGGCCGGCGATGGAGAGCAGGATGAAAACCGTGCCCAGACCCACCATGCCCTTGAAGGCGAAGGATGTGATCAGCACCGGCGGGTGTTCTTCCTTGGGAAAATCGTTGAGTCCTTTGATTTCTGCGTTGAAATCGTGTTTGACCAGCAGGCTCAGCGCGCCGGGGATGGGGCCGATTTCGATGGTGTTGCGTCCGTTTTCTTCATCGGGCCAGGCAAACAGGTAAACCGGTGCCGCCTTCTGGGTTTCCCACAGCGATTCCATGGCCGCCAGCTTGGCGGGCTGCTTTTCCCCCACCACCACGCCGTTGAGATCTCCCATGATGAAAACCACCAGGGAGAAGACGACGGCAAAGCCCAAGCCGGTCTTGAACGAGCGGTTGAAGAAGTCCACGTTATTCTTCTTGAGCAGGTGGTAAGCGCTGATCCCCATGATGAAAAAGGCGCCCAGCACCATGGCCGAGCTGATGGTATGGATGATTTTGACGACGGCAAACTTCTGGGTCACCACCGCCGCGAAATCGGTGAGCTCCGCTCGGCCTTCGCGAATGGTGTAGCCGACCGGGCTCTGCATCCAGGCATTGGCCACCAGGATCCATACGGCGGACAGGTGGGAACCCAGCGCCACCAGCCACATCACCGCGGCATGGGCCTTTTTGGAGAGTTTGTTCCAGCCGAAGATCCATACGCCGATGAGGGTCGATTCGAGAAAAAAGGATGCGGTCGCCTCTATGGCCAGCAGGGAGCCGAAGATATCGCCTACATAAGCGCTGTAGCGCGACCAGTTGGTGCCGAACTGGAATTCCAGCGTGATGCCCGTGACCACACCCACGGCAAAGTTGATGAGAAACAGCTTGGCCCAGAACTTGGTCATGTCCAGGTAGGTCTTGTCTCCGGTGCGGATGTACTTGGTTTCCATGTAGGCCACGATGATCGACAGCCCCAGGGTCAGGGGCACGAAGAGAAAGTGGAACATGGTCGTGGCCGCGAACTGAAATCTAGACAGCAATAGTGCATCCATAACTGATCCTTTTTCTTTTATAGGCTTGATTGGGGGGTCTTTCGCCTGCAGGGCACGGAGCGGCATCGAACCGTCCGATCATCATTCCGAAAAAGCATGCTACGATAAAACGCCCCCGGATATCAAGTCCCGATAGCGTTGATGCTGAGTATAAAGGGTCTGGTGCTCGCCCTCGGCCGTCACCCGGCCGCCATCGAGAAACACCACGCGATCCAACAGGGCCGCTTCGGACGGGCGGTGGGTGATCCACAGGAGGGTCTTGCCGTTGCTTCGCTTCAGGATGGAGGTCGTCAGTATCCGGGCCGTGCGGGGATCGAGGCCTTCGGTGGGTTCGTCCAGAACCCATATCGGCGCATCGCTCAGGAAGGCCCGTGCCACGGCCAGGCGTCTGGCCTGTCCGCCGGACAGGCGGCGGCCGGTCTCGCCCAGCCATGTCTCCAGGCCGTCGGGCAACTCGGCCAGGAGTTGCATCAGGCCGGCCGCGGCCAGGGCATCACGCAATTGCGCCTGAGAGGCTTCGGGATTGGACAGCCGTAGATTGTCGGCCAGGGTGGCATTGAAGATATGGGCCTGCTGGGAGATGATGCACACCCAGCGCCGCAAATCCGTTTCGCTGAAGGTCCGCAGCTCGCGGCCGCCGATCAGGATGCGGCCCTCGTCAGGGTCCTGGAACCGGGCCAACAGGTGGGCCAGGGTGCTTTTGCCCGCGCCAGAGGCACCGAGAACCGCCACCCGTCGGCCGGACGCCACACGCAGGTCGAACCGGTCGAGGACCGGTGGCGCCCCCGCGGCATAGGCGAAGTGGACACGATCAAAGGCCAGGTCGAATCCGTCCGGCGGTGATTCGCTCACGGGTGGAAAATCGACCGGTGCAGCGGCATCGGTGATGTCGACCAGGCGCCTGGCCGCCTCCCGGGTGCGCGACAGGTGGAGAAAGGCGTTGGGCAACGGCCAGAAGGCATCGAATGACGCCAGAAAGGCCAGCATGGCCAGGGCCAATCGAGCCCCATCGAGCCTCCCGTCGGCGCAGCGGCCCGCTCCGACATAGAGCACCAGGGCCGCGCCGAGACCGGAAAACAGGACGAGCATCGCCGTGCATGCCCCGTTCAGGGCGTTCATGCGGCCCTGGACCGCCTGTAAAGCCCGGTCGTCTTGCCGGATCGCTTCGAGGTGATGGCCGTCGGCGCCGTAGATCCATATTTCCGCCAGGCCCTGGAGATAGGCCACGGTGCGGGTTCGCAGCACGACGCTGGCGCGGGAGAGGGCCTCGCCCGCCTTTCGTCCCAGGCGTGCGCTGCCAACGGGCAGAAGGGCGTTCAGGACCCAAACGGCCGCCGCGGCCAAGGCCACGCCGGGGTCCAGTCGCCAGAGGAACAGGCCGAGCAGCGCGGTCGCCGTGGCCGCGACGGCGGTCGGCGAGAGGACGCGCAGGTAGAGATTGTCCAGGGTATCGATGTCCTCCACCGCGCGACCGAGGATGTCGCCGCTGGGGTAGCGGAAGAGAACAGCCGGCACCAGGGGTTCGATGCGCCTGAAAAACCAGTCTCTGAGGCTTTCCAGAATGCGGAAGGTGGCGTCGTGGCTGAAGATCCGCTCCCCATAACGCGCCAGAGTTCGTACGAAGGCGAAGAGCCGCACGCCAACGCTGGGCAAAAAGAAGTTGAACTGCGCGGCGCCGGCAGCGGTCAGGCCGGCCACCGCGGCGGCCGTCAGGAACCACCCGGCCAGGGCCAGCAGGCCGACCGCGGCCAGCACCGCCAGCCACCCCAGCAGGCTGCCCAGGGCCATGGGACCTTTGTGGCATTGTAAACCGCGCATCAGAGGCCGCCATTCACGGGGCAAGATCATCGGTGCCTCCTTGTATTCGGTTGACCAGGCGGTAGAAGACGCCCCGTTCGGCCATCAGCGCTGCGTAGGTGTCGCACGCCACGATCCGGCCGTCGGCCATGACCGCGATGCGATCCATTCCGGCCAACGCGGCCAGCCGATGGGTCGCCATCAGCACGGTGCGGCCACGGGGCAGACGTTCCAGGGCGGCCATGATCATCCCGGCGCTGGTCGGGTCCAGACCGGCGGTGGGTTCGTCGAGCACCAGGATCGGCGCCGCTTTCAACCAGGCCCGGGCCAGGGCCACGCGTTGGGCCTGGCCGCGGGAAAGACCGTAGCCACCTTCGCCGACCCGCGTTTCGAGGCCCTCCGGCAGGCGATCGGCAAATTCCAGCACACCGGTCGCCCGTGCGGCGGCCTGGACATCAGCGTCATCGGCTCCCTTGCGGCCCATGAGGATGTTCTCCCGGATGGTGCCGAAAAACAGGACCGGATGCTGACCGACCCATGAAAAGGCGTCCTGCCGCCGTTCCGGGGCCAGATCAAACAACGGTACCCCGTTGGCCGATATTCGGCCTTGCCCGGGATGCACGAATCCCAACATGGCGTTGAGCAGCGACGTTTTTCCGGCACCGCTTTCACCCACCAGCGCGATGCGCTGGCCGGCCGGAATGTCGAGACTGATGTCGAAAAGGACCTCACGAGCCGCATTGGGGTAGCGCATGCAGAGGTTTTCGATGCGCAGGTCGATGCGGTCGCCGGGGATGGCGCATCGTGAGGTCGCCGCTTCGGGCAGGGGGGTGTCGAGGATTTTTAGGATCTCTTCGGCGGCGCCGGCGGCTTGGGCGCGGGTGTGGTAGTGGACGCCCAACTCCCGCAGGGGGTGGTAGAACTCCGGGGCCAGCAGCAGGATGAAGAGCCCCCCGTATAGCGTCAGGGGGCGGTCCCAGGCACCGAAATCGTAATACCCCAGGAAGCTCATGCCGAGATAGACAGCCACCAGGGCGATGGCGATGGAACTGAAGAACTCGAGCACGGCCGACGACAAAAATGCCACGCGCAGCACGCGCATGGTCTGCACCCGATAGGTGCCGGCCGTTTCGGCCACCCGGTCGGCCTCGGCATGGGCCCGGTCGAAGAGTTTGAGGGTCGGCAATCCCTGCAGGGCATCCAGAAAATGGGCGCTGAGGCGGGCCAGGGCGGTGAAGTAACGCTGGCTGATGCTTCTGGCGCCCATGCCGATGAGCACCATGAAAAACGGAATCAGCGGCGCGGTGACCAGCAACAGGCCGCCGGCCGCCCAGCTGACGGGAAAGACAAATGCCAGGATGGCCACCGGTACGGCCACGGCCAGGGCCAGCTGGGGCAAGTAGTGGGCGAAAAAGCCGTGCAGCCCCTCGATCTGCTCCATGACCGCACTGGTCAGCGCGCCGCCGGCGTGACCGGCGGCATGCACAGGACCGAGGCGGGTGATGTGATCGACCAGCGCCATGCGCACCTGGCCGCGCACCTGGGCCCCGGCCCGAAAACCGGCTTTTTCCCGGCCCCAGACCAGCGCGGCCTTGACGATGGCGGCCGCTATCAGCACGGAGAAATCGAACAGCAACGCTTCCCTCGGCCTGCCGTCGATGGCCACGGCGTGAACGATGCGCGCCAGGCACCCGGCCTGGATGATCAACACCATGCCGGCGGCCGCCCCCAATCCGATGGAGACGGTGATCCAGGGCATGGCGGGTCTGGCCCGCGTTAGAAGCCAGCGCAGCCCCTGGTGGGAGATGACATCGCTGTCGGACGGCATATCAGGCGGTCACTTTCCTCTCGGCGTTGCAGACGGGGGTTCAAGGCAGGAGGATCATACATGAGCCTCGTAGATTTTCAAGTATTCGAACCCCCCTTGCTATCTGCGATCCGCATCATGTATTCTGAACCATTCAATACAACGCGCAACAGGAGCGGACATGATTACCAAAGCGGATGTGATCGCCAGGGCCATGGAACAGGGTTTCGATGACGTCGGGTTCACTTCGGCCGAGCCGTTCGACGCCCATCGGACCTTTCTGGAGCAGCACCAGAAAGAGTACGGATGGGTCGAGACAAGCGGCTTAGGGTTGCTCCAGGGAACTGATCCCAAGAGCACCCTGCCCGGGGCCGAGACGATCATCGTATTGATGGAGGCCTACTACAAGATGGCCAATCCGACCTTTCTGGAGGCCCATTTCGGGCGCTGTTATCTGGACGACGACCGGGTCACCAAAGACGGTCTGGCCCTGCGGATCAAGGCTTTTCGGGGTTATCTGCGGGACCACGGCATCCAATCCAAAGTGCCCTTCAACCTGCCCCACCGCATGGCCGCGGCCCGGGCGGGCATGGGTACCTTCGGCAAGAACTGTCTGCTTTTTTCAAGAAAAGCCGCCCGCCGGAGTTCGTGGGTGCTGCCCATCACCGTGGTGGTGGATCGCCGGTTCGAGCCGGACACGCCCTCCATCCGCAAGGGGTGCCCCGACTGGTGCCGGAACGCGTGCATCGCCGCCTGCCCCACCCGGGCCCTGAAAGGCGATGGGACCATCGATCCGCTGCGGTGCATCTCCTATTTGAGTTACTACGGCGAGGGTTTGACGCCGTTGGAATGGCGAGAACCCATGGGTCTTTACGTTTACGGGTGCGACCGCTGCCAGAATGTCTGCCCCCGCAATGCGGCCTGGCTGGCCGAGGAGTTGCCCCCCAATCCCAGGGTGGCGGCCAAGGCCGATTATTTGCGCCTGGAGCGGCTGCTGCGCATGGACAAGACCTGGTTTAAAACCCATATCTGGCCGCACATGTTTTACATGCCCGCTGATCAAATCTGGCGCTGGCAGATGAATGCGGCGCGGGCCATGGGCAATACCCACGACGAACGCTACATCGACGACCTGGCCGATGCGGGCCGCCGCAATCCGGACGAACGGGTGCGCGCCATGGCGGCCTGGGCCCTGGGGCGCATCGGCGGCGTCCGGGCTCGCGCGAAGCTGGCCGAACTCGAGCGCCTGTCCGAAGGGATCGTGCTGGAAGAGGTGACGGCGGCGATTCAAGCCGCCTGATAAGCGCGGATCTCGTGCATCGTCTTGCTACAGCTTTCGATACACCGTCGTGGCGATCTGCCGCAGCGGCAGGTTGAAGCCGTTGAGGGTCTCCGAGTGTCCCATGAAGAGATAGCCGCCCGGCTTGAGGCATCGGCATAACCGCGCGAGCACGGCCTCCTGGGTGGGGCGGTCGAAGTAAATGATCACATTGCGGCAGAAGATGATGTCCATCTCCGCGGTGCGGCCGTAGTCGGCGTCCATCAGGTTGAGCCGCTGGAATTTCACCCGGCCGCGCAAATCCGGGATGATGCGCACGCGGGGCCGCCCGCGGTCTTTGCTGCGCAGCAGGTATTTTTTCTTCAGGGCCATGGGGACTGGTTCGACTTCGCGCTCTTCGTAGATGGCCTGGCGGCCCGTTTCCAGTACCCGGGTGGAGATGTCGGTGGCCAGAATCTGGTAGGCGAAGCCCTGCACTTGCCCGGCATATTCACTGAGCACCATGGTCAGGGTGTAGGCTTCGGCGCCGGTGGAACAGCCCGCACTCCACAATTTCAGGGGCCGGCGCAGCCCGGCACCGGTCTGGTTCAGCAGGTCGGGCAAGGTGGTTTCCGTCAGCACCTGGAAATGGCGCGGCTCGCGGAAAAAGTCGGTTTTGTTGGTGGTCACCGCGTCGAGCAGGTGGTGCAATTCCCGGTCACGCCCCTCGTCGCTGAATACATAGTCATGGTAGGCCTCGAAACTGTCCAGGCGCAGCCGGCGCAGCCGTTTCTGCAGCCGGGACTGGAGCATGGTGCGCTTGGAGGGCGGCATCTTGATACCCAGTTCGGCCGTGATGAACCGGCTCAGGGCGTCGAACAGTTGAGGGGTCAACAGGGTGCCTCTCGACGTGCGGGCGGCGATGTCGGCGGTCATGGGGCCTCTCCTGATTAGCCGAGCACCTTTTTCACCACGGCCAGCAGCTGGTCGGGTTTGAAGGGTTTGACGATCCATCCGGTGGCGCCGGCGGCCTTGGCCTCGTTCTTCTTTTCCGCCTGTGACTCGGTGGTCAGAAAGACGATGGGCATGAATTTGCACTCGGGTTTGGCGCGCAGGGCCTTGATCAGTTCAAGGCCGTTCATGTTGGGCATATTCAGGTCCGTGATCACCATCTGCACACCGGCGCCGTTGAGCTTGTTCAAGGCATCGCGCCCGTCCTGGGCTTCGCTGACCTCGTAACCGGCCCCCTTGAGGGTGAACGAGACCATCTGGCGTACGCTGGCCGAGTCGTCCACAGTCATGATTTTTTTACTCATTTTCTGATTGCCTCCTTGTGTCGTGCCACCCACGGACGGTTGCTGATGAATAACGGATAGACGGTATCTACAAACATTGCCGCAACACCAGATTGGCGATGCCCTCGAGGGGCATGACCTTGTCCACGGCGCCTTTCTTGATCGCCTCCTTGGGCATGCCAAACACCACGCAGGTGGCTTCGTCCTGGGCGATGGTATAGGCCCCGGCCTCTTTCATCTCCAGCAAGCCCTGGGCCCCGTCGTCGCCCATGCCGGTCATCAGGACGCCCACGGCGTTGGCGCCGGCATAGCGCGCCGTGGAACGGAACAGCACATCCACCGACGGCCGGTGGCGGCTCACCAGCGGCCCCTCTTTGACCTCCACGAAGTAGCGCGCGCCGCTGCGTTTGAGCAGGGCATGACGGTTGCCCGGGGCGATCAGGGCCCGGCCGCGCATCACCGTATCGTCGTTTTCCGCCTCTTTGACCGTCACCTGGCAGGTGGTGTTGAGGCGTTCGGCAAAGGCGCGCGTGAAGTGCTCGGGCATGTGCTGCACGATCACGAGGCCCGGGGCGTCGGCCGGCAGCATTTCCAGAAACACGCGCAGTGCCTCGGTACCGCCGGTGGATGCGCCCACTGCGATCACCTTGTCGGTGGTGCGCACCATGGCGCGGCTGGCCGGCTTGGCGATCACCGCATCGGCCGTCAGTTTGGGTTCGATGCGGCGCGGGGGCGCAATGCGTTTGACCCGGGCGGCGGCCGAGGCGCAAATCGCGTCACAGATGCGCACCCGGGACTCTTCCAGGAAGTTGCGGGTGCCCACACGGGGCTTGGCGATGACTTCGACGGCCCCCAGCTCCATGGTCTTGAGGGCCGACAGGGAGCCTTTTTCGGTCAGACTCGAACAGACCACCACGGGCACGGGATGCTGGCTCATGATCTTCTCCAGGAAAGTGAGCCCGTCCATGCGCGGCATTTCAAGATCCAGGGTGATGACATCCGGCGCTTGTTTGCGCATGCGTTCGGCGGCGATGAACGGATCCTGGGCCGTCGCCATCACTGCCAGCCGCGGGTCGGCGTTGATGATCTCGGTCAGGGTGTTGCGCACCACCGCCGAATCGTCCACGATGAGTACTTGTATTTTGGTTTTCATGTCTCTTATCCTGTGATCGTCCGCAAACATGGCGTACCGGACGGCGTGACTTCCGTTTGCGCCACCAAACCCAGTTGGAACAGCTCGGACATCAACTGGCGCTCCCGGATGGGTTTGACCAGATATGCGGTGGCGCCGCCTCGGTAAATCGCCGTCATCACCGATTGGGGATGGTCCAGGGCCGTGACCATGATCACCTTGACCTTCAGCGGGTCGCGAATCTCTTTTGCTTTTTCTATTTCGCGGATGCGAACCAGGGCTTCCTGACCATCCATGTCGGGCATCAAGATGTCCAGACAGATGAGGTTGTAGGGCCGGTTCTGCTGCCATGCGCGCTCGAAGGCCTGCACCGCATCAGCGCCGTTTGTCACCGCGTCACATGGTCCGAGACGGCCGAGCAGCCGTTGGGCGATGGTTCGTGAAGCAAATTCATCATCCGCGATCAGGGTTTTCATCGTCGATTCCTTTCACGCCTCTATTGTGTCGGCCACCATCGCGGGTATGAGTCGTTTCAGCCACACTTCGCCGCTGGCGGTATCGAACAGGATTTTGCGGCCCGTGGCGCCGCCCACATCCGCGACCTTGAGCCTGAAGGCCAGACGCTGGAGCGACGACAGGGCGGCCTGCACATTGAGCCGGCCGACGCTCGGCGGCTGGATCCGCCGGTTCCCTCGTCCCATCATGGCCGCCCCGCCGAAAAGCTTCACCTCGACCTGCCCCGGGCGCACGCCGCAGTCGGCCATCCAGCGTCCCATGGCGTCGATGGCACAAGTTGCGTAACGGCCCATGGCCTCGCAACCCGTCGTGCACCCCGTCGACCGCGGGCATTGGGGCTGCAACACATGGCATATGGCCGCCAGGCCGGAGGCGCGATGGTAAAAGGTCACCGACACGCAAGAGCCCAGAACCGTGGTCACCACCACCGGCCGTTCCGTGCAGTAAATTTCGCCCGGCTTCAGGTAGTGCTGCGGCCGATCGGCATGATGGGGCAGGGGCATGACGATCGGTCCGTTAAGCCGCCACGGCTTCGTCGTCCAACTCGTGCAGCAGCTTCTGCACATCGAGGATCAACGCCACGCTGCCGTCGCCCAGGATGGTGGCACCCGAGATCTCCTGCACATCCTTGTAGAGCGTGTTCATGGTCTTGATGACGATCTGGTGTTCACCGATCACCCGATCCACCACGATGCCCACCTGCTGGCCATCGAGCTGGTTGATCACCACCTGCTCGATGGCCGGCGGCGCTCCTTCGATGCCGAAACGTTCGCGCAATGGAATGTACGGCACGATCTGGCCGCGGATGTTGAGAATGTTGCGGCCATGGGCGTCGGCCACATGCTTGCGGGTCAGCTCCACGCAAGACTCGATGGCCGCCAGGGGCAGGACGAATTTTTCATCGCCCAGTTCCACCAGCAGGCCGTCGATGATGGCCAGGGTCAGGGGCAGCTTGAGGGTGATGGTGGTGCCCCGGCCCTTGCGGCTGGTGATATCGATGCTGCCGCGCAGCGCCTCGAGGCTGCGCTTGACCACGTCCATGCCCACGCCTCGACCGGAAACGCTGGTCACGGCGCCGGCGGTGGAAAAGCCGGGCAGGAAGATCATCTGCAGCAGTTCCTTATCGCTCTTCTCGGCTTCCGGGGAAAGAAGCCCCTTTTCGATCGCCTTGCGCCGGATCTGCTGGGGATCGATGCCCGCCCCGTCGTCATGGATGTGGATCAGCACATTGGCCCCGGAGTGCTCGGCATGGATGCGGATGGCGCCCTGTTCGGGCTTGCCGGCCGCGCCGCGCTTTTCAGGGGTTTCGATGCCATGGTCGATGCTGTTGCGCAGGAGATGCACCAGCGGGTCGTTTAGCTGCTCGATGACCGTCTTGTCCAGCTCGGTCTCCCCCCCTTCGGTGTGCAGCTGGATGCGTTTGCCCAGCTCGCCGGAAAGATCGCGCACCAGGCGGCGCAGCTTGGCAAACGCCGTCTCGATGGGCAGCATGCGCACGCTCAACACATGGTCGCGCAGTTCTGCGGTCAGCCGTTCGACCACCTCGGTGATGGCCAGCAGCTCGGGGTCGCGGTCGGCCGTCGCTTTCTGGCTCAGCCGGGCCTGGACGGTCACCAACTCGCCCACCAGGTTGACCAGGGCGTCGAGTTTTTCGGCGGCGACCCGCACGCTGCCGGACGATGATTGCTGTTCTCGCCGTTGACGGGTTTCCTGGACAAAGGCCTGTTCCGCCAAGGCGGCGCCCACCTGTTCTGGGCTGACCGTCTGGGATTCCACCAGGAGTTCTCCAAGCCGTTTCTGGCGATGCAGGGCGGTTTCCACTGCCTCGGGGGCCACATCGCCCCGAGCCACCAGGATTTCACCCAGGCGCGGAGATGGCCCGGATTCGCTCTCCGGCTCGTCGATCGGTTCGATCGCCAAGTCGCATGCGTCTTCGGCGAAGATGAAGACATCCTTTATCGCGTCGATCCCCCGCTCTGTGGTCAACAGGATCTCCCAATGCAGATAACAGCTTTCCGGGTCGAAAAGAGCCGGTTCGGGCACTCGGTCTGTGTACCCGATGACGCGGCAGGAGCCCAGGCCGGCCAGCTCATCTATCAGGGCCAACGGATTCGTACCGTTGCGGAACAGGTCGGCATAAGGGGTGAACTGGATGCGAAACATCTGCTCAGGGACCGGTGTCGGCGATGCCGGTGCGGATGGCGCCGGGTTGGAAAGGGGCTCGGTGTCGCCGGGCACCGATGCGTCGTCCGGGTTCAACAGGGCGCGAAAGCCGGCCAGGATACCGGCGCCTTTGTCGGAGTCGTCGGCCTCGGCTTCAGCGCCGCCGTCCAGCAAACCCTTGATGTGGTCCCTTGCCAGCAGGGCCAGGTTGACGAGATGGGTGGTGACCGGGATGCGGCCGTCGCGTACCCGGTCGAACACGGTTTCCACGTCGTGGGTGAAGGCGGCGATCTCGTCAAAGCCGAACATGGCGCCCGATCCTTTGATGGTGTGCATGGCGCGAAAGACGCGGTCCACCAGGGCCGTGTCGTCGGGGGATTGCTCCAGCTCGAGCAGCGAGGTCTCCAATTCGGCCAGCAGTTCGTAGGCTTCGATCTTATACGCTTCGCGTTGGGTATCCATGGGCTATGTCTCTTGGGCTGAGTTTGCAAAAAGTTCCAAAACAAGGCCGGCTCGCACCAGGGCCGCCGTGACCGCGGGCGATGGCGGGCCGAGGGTGATTGCCGCATCCGGTGAGCCGGCGGCGCGCGCGATCTGGCAAATGATCTGGAGGCCGGCCCCGTCGCAGCTCTCCACCTCGCTCAAGTCGACGGTCAGTGGATCTGGCGACGACAGCAGGGGCAACAGGGTGCGCCACGTGTCGGCGGCTTCCCAGATGCTCAGGGCGCCGCGGACAGACACCGTGCGGCCATGGTCAAGGGTTTGGCTTTCTATGGGCATGGCATTTCCCTTCTCGTCAAAACAATTCCACGTTGTCATCAAACATCTCGGGTTCCGCGGCCGCAGCGTCGGTCCCGGGGGATCGATCCAACCCTTCCGGCGCAGGGTCACGCTCCGGGTCGGGATGACCCAGGTGGGCTTCGCGTTCACGATCCATGGTGTAACGGGCCATGATGCGCCGCTCTTCGGCCTGCCAGTCGTCCGGAGCGGCTTCGGCAAAAGGCTGCAGCCTGTGTTGAACCTCCGCAAGGCGCGACAGTTGCGTCCGGCCGCCATCGGCCAGGGTGTCGAAAAACCCGAGATGCGTCTGACCCTCTGCGATGCGCCGCTCCAATCGCTGCCCCATTGCCAAGACCTGCCGGGACTCGGTTTTGAAGGTGGCGCAGGCGATGGAAAAGCCTTCGATGCCCCGGCGCAACAGCGCACCGGCGCCGTCGGCCCCTCCCCGATCGTCCCCGGCGCTGTCCATGGATTTGGAGGCTTCGGCGATGCGCGCCATGATATCGGTGACCTCACCGACGGTGGTATTGGACTGCTCGGCCAGCACTTTCATTTCGTTGACGATGGCGGCGATGGCGCGTCCTGCGTCTCCCAGGCGGGAGGAGCGGATGACCGCATTGAGGGCCTTGAGGCGGATGTCGAAATTGATGTCGCGCACCTGGTCGATATGGGTGTTCATACGGGCCACGGTCCGGCCGGTCTCTTTGCGGGCCTCGCCCAGACGGCGGATCTGCGCCATGCCTTCGTCGAAGAGGCCGGTGAGCCGCTCCAGTTCCTGGGTCAGCACCGTCACCGGATGGCGGGCACGGCTGCCTGCGACCGGGTAGGCCGCATCGATCTCCAGGGTGTCCAGGGCTTCGGCGCGGGTGACAGCCCCTACCGCCGTTTGCAAGGCACCCAGTGCCGACCGGCTCTCTTCCCGCACCGCCGCCACATCCTCGCAGATGGTTTGTACCTGGGCCATCTGCAGACGAACGATGCCGTAGACGCGGCCAAGCATGGCCTGCATGGAGGTCTGCGGCAGCGAAACGCCGGGCGTTCCGTTCAGGATCTGTTCGGCCTCGTCCAGTGCCTCATGGATGTGCGCCGCGCGTTGGGAGATGTTGTCGTGAATCTGAACACCGACGACCAGGCGGCCCACCTGCTGGTCGATCTGCCGGGATTGTTCGCTGATACGGTCCAGGGCGTCCATGGTCAGGTTCATGAAACAGGCCACCTGATCCAGAGCTCTGCGGACCGATGTCTGGGCATCGGCCATGAGGGTTTCCAGGTGGGCCATGCGCGCGCCGATATCGGCGTGCACGGTATCAAGGACCCGTTGGGCGGTTTGAGTGTCCTCACCGATATGGCCCACCGCGCTGTAAACCGTGCGCGACAGTTGCGCGATCTCTTCGGCCAGGGCTTGAAATGCCTCGGTCGCCGCCTGACTGCGGGCGCTTTCGATGCTGATGGCCAGACCGACCATTTTGAGGTTTTTGGCCACTACCTTGAACTGCTGGTTCTGAAGATGCAGCGCGGCCAAATCGGCATGAATCCGCTGCAATCCGTCCAGATCGGCGGCCAGCTGCAGCCGGCGGGTCTTGACCTCATCGATGGCCCCGGCGGCATGGTTCTCGATGGCTCTGAGAGCACCCCGGATCGAAGCATTCTGCTCCTCGCCCAGCATCGCCACGATGGTTTGGGCCAGCTGCCGTGCCTCGGCCTGGATGGTCTGCAGCCGGCCGCCCAGGTCGAGAAAATCATTTTCGGTTTGGCCGCACAGTCCGGTGAGCCTTTTGCCGCTGCGTTGAAGCGCATCCATCAAGGATTGGGTGTCGGACCAAGGCGCCGGCGGCGCATGGTCTTCTTCTCTCTTTTCAAGAAGACGGGGAGTCGCCTCGCACGCTGCTTCGAGCGGTGATGGGACGGGCCGGTCTGGACCTGCCGTGAGTTGCGGGACCATCCGACGGATCCGTTCGATCCCACGCCGCATCAGCGACGATCGCGTCAGAAATCGCAAGGCGGACGTCAATGCGGTCCATCCCATCAGTGCCACGGTTTTCTCCTCCTGCGGTTCGCCGGTCGGTCGAGATGTTGAGTCAAACATCATCGGTCGTTTCCAAGCCGGATGTGCTGATTTTTGCGTTGACCGGCGATCTGCAATTGCACCGTGACGCCCTGGGGCCTTGGATAGATGCGACATTCCACGATGCCTGTCAATCGTTCGCTGTCCACCCTGATGTCGAAGGCGCACCTCTTCCCGAGCGTTGCCGTTTGGGCCGCTTTTTCTTCCAACCCCGTTCCCTCCGCCCAGGGAAAGGCGTCGTGGAAGGCGCTGTTGATCGGGTCGGGGCACTCTGGTGCCAACCACTCCCGGGCCGCGCGGTTGATGTAGCTGATGCGTCCGGCACCGTCGAGAGAGACGAAGCCGTCGTTCACACTGTCCAGAATGAACAGCATGTCCCGGTTCGTTTGCAGCAGCACCTTTTCCACGCGGCGCCGGTAGTCGATTTCCTGCTCCAGCCGCTGGTTGGCCTGTTTGAGTTCTGCCGTACGCCGGGCCACCTTATGCTCCAGCTCCTCGTGGGCCCGCTTGAGCGCTTCTTCCTGTTCGGCCAGCTGTTTTTGGATTTCCCGATCGTTGACCACCCGCTGCACCACTTCGGGAAGGACCTCCAGCAGGCCGCTGGATTTGGTCAGATAGTCCTTGGCCCCCTCTTTCAGGATCTGGGCGGCCAACCGTTCGTCTCCGCGACCGGTGATCATCACCACCGAAACCTCTTTGTCGATCTGACGCAGGCGGTGGTAAAGCGCCAGGCCGGTGGTGTCCGGCAGATCGTAGTCGAGCAGGATCACATCGAAGTGTTGCGCCTGAAACTGTTCAAGGGCCGTCTTGCCGTTGCAGGCAAATTCTACCGTGTGTCCCGATGCCCAGAGCGAGTGGGCCTGGGCGTTGGCAGCCGGCTGACTGTCTTCGACGATGAGCACGTTGGCCATAGGTCATGATCCATTGGTGCCGATAAAGGTTCAGGGAGGGGGGTGGCCCCTCCCTTTTGATGGTTATGCGGCCTGCTGGGCATCGGTGCCGTGGGGTTGAACCATGGACAGCTCGTCCACGGAGAAGATGCGGTCCACGTCCAGGATGATGATGAACTCATCATCATGTTTGCCGATGCCCCTGATAAATTCGGTGTTCCATTTGGCGCCGATCTTGGGGGCCGCCTCGATCTGGCTGGCCTCCATCTCCATCACGTTATGCACCGCGTCGGCCAATGCGCCGATGACGGTGATTTCACCCTCAAGCGAGATCTCCATCACCACGATACGGGTGTCCAAGGTACGTTCGATCTTTTTCATGCCGAATTTGAGACTCAGGTCCACCACCGGTACCACGCTGCCGCGCACATTGATGACGCCGCGCATGAAGGCCGGCGAGCGGGGAACCTTGGTGATGGTGGTGACATCCAGGATTTCGCGCACCTGGGAGACATCCAGGGCAAACATCTCTTCGCCCAGGCGAAAGGTCAGATACTGGTGCAGCGATAGGTTGTCCGTATGTTCCGTCATCGTGTCCTCCTTTCGCGTTTAGTAGCGCTCGAACTCGGCGTCGCGATCGTCACCGCCGCCCATCTCCAGGTCGATGCCACCGTCCGCGGAGACCGGATGAAAGGCTGCCCGGGCGTGGCCGTTGCCGTTGCCGGCAGCGGGTTTGGCGGCTGCGGGATGAAAGTGGTGGGCGATATCCGCCTTGGGGGTCTTGCGCGGCGCACTGGGGGCCTTGGTCCGCTTGGCCGATGATACTCCCTGGGTGTCGATCTTGAAAAACGCCACGGCATCCTGCAGCCGTTCGGCCTGGCTGGAAAGCTCCTCTGCGGTCGAAGCCATCTCCTCGGAGGCCGAAGCGTTTTGCTGGATCACCTGGTCGAGCTGCTGGATGGCCTTGTTGACCTGATCGGCGCCGCTGTTCTGCTCGTTGCTGGCCGCGCTGATCTCCTGGACCAGTTCGGCCGTCTTTTGAATGTCCGGCACGATGCGGCCCAGCATTTCACCGGCCTTTTCGGCCACCTCCACGCTGGAACTCGACAGGCTGCTGATCTCGCCGGCCGCGGTCTGGCTGCGTTCGGCCAGTTTACGTACCTCCGAGGCCACCACGGCGAACCCCTTGCCGTGCTCGCCGGCCCGCGCCGCCTCGATGGCCGCGTTGAGGGCCAGCAGGTCGGTCTGCCGCGCGATCTCTTCGATGATCGAGATCTTCTGGGCGATCTCCTTCATGGCCGCCACGGTGCGGGACACGGCCTGGCCGCCGTTTTCGGCATCTTCGGCCGCCTTGAGCGCGATCTTTTCGGTCTGGGTGGCGTTGTCGGCATTCTGCTTGATGTTGGCCGCCATTTGCTCCATTGAGGAAGAGGCTTCTTCGGCCGATGCGGCCTGCTCGGTGGCCCCCTGGCTCATCTCTTCGCTGCTCGAGCTCAGCTCCTGGCTGCCCGAGGCCACGTTGTCGGCCGCGGACTGCACGTCGGCCACGATATTACGCAGTTTTTCCACCATATTCTTCATGGCGGTGAGCAGTTGGCCGGTTTCGTCCTTGCTGTCGATGTCGATCTTCACCGTGAGATCCCCTTTGCTCAACTGATCGGAGATTCCCACGGCCTTGATGATGGGCGCGGTGATGGTCCGGGCGCCCAGCAGAATGACGACCGCGACGACCATACTCGTGACGATGGCAATGAGCAGGGTCGCATTACGAATGGCGTTGGAAGCGGCCAGAAACTCGCTTTCGTCCTGGGTGGCGCAGATGGACCAGCCGGCGATGGCGACCGGCGCAAAGCCTGCGATCTTGTCGATCCCTTTAAAACGATACGATTCCACACCGGTCTGGCCGGCGAGCATCCTGTCGTTGATGCTCTTCATTTCCCCAATCGTGGTGACATCCAGCTTGAGGATGTTTTCGGCCTTGGGATGGGCCAGAATCATGCCGGCCTCATTGATCATGTAACCATATCCGGTTTGACCGATCTTACGGTTGGCGATCAGGTCCGTCAGATATTCCGCCTTGACCGCGATGCCCAACAGACCGAGGAACTGCCTGCGGTCGCCCTGGATGGGAGCGCAGATGGTCAGCACCGGTTTGCCCGTGGCCTTGGAGACCACCATTTTGCCGATGATGGTCTTGCCGGCCGACTTGGTTTCCACAAAGAAGTCCTGGGTGGAGATGTCGATATCCTGATAGCGGTTCCCGTTGTCGAGAATGCCGTTATACACTTGGCCCTTGGCGTCGGCGATGAAGATCCCCTGGTAGGTGTTCCCCATTTCCGAGAATTGTCGGGCCAGAGCGTTGAACACATCCTCGATACGGTGCTGGGAACCTGCAATGCCATTGGACGCCACCGCTTCGGCCATTTCCCGGATTCTTTGCTGAGAGGCCATGGATGCCGCTTTGCTCATTTCGCTCTCCAGGATATTCGTGGTCATTCGCGCCAGGTCCGAGGCAATGCCCTGGGCCTGCTCCATGGATTGCTTTTGCAGCGCGTTGCCGGCTTTTTGAAAGGCGATGAAGCCGACCACAAAGACGGGTACCAGCACTAAAATGAGACCGCCGATGATCAGCTTCGATGAAATGGTTTTGAGATTGATTTTCATTGAACGCTTTCCTCCTGGATAAGTTGATCCCCTTTAAGATCCAAAAAATGATGCCAAACGATCAAAAGCTTTTTGATTTCCATGGGCAAAAAACCATTATGCGGAGTCCTGCAGCCGCCGGTGAAATCATTTTAGGGTAGTATCGTCATGCACAGAGCGCACTTAACGATGAATTATGTGGGGTAAAATGGGGGGCGAATCCACCCGGTCCTTCATACCCGGCAATTCTAAATGAATGTGATTCACAATTGCGGGTATGTTTCCAAGGTGTTGTTTAATAAAACAATTCGCATGGTAACAGGCATGGCAGGCCCGGGTGGGTCAGGTGGCCAGGGCCACGTACGCCTGCGGTCAATAGAGCCGGTTGAATGCAAACGGCGGACAAGCGGCCCAGACTGTTTGAGCGCAGCGAGTTTCTGGGCCGCCCGCCGTGCATGTTACCGGCACTTGACCGCTTGGCGTGTGGCATCGGCCACCTGTCCCACCCGGGCCGGGTTTAATGAATCGCGTTCGGTTGGAATCGCCGCGTCAGACCGCCTATGGCAGGGCGGGCGCGGAAAGGGTTGGGCAATGGCGGTTGTGGGTCCAGAACCAGTGCAGGCCTTCCGGTGCCTGCTGGTATTTCAAGAAGCCGCGCTCGTAGTAATTTTTAATGGTCCGGGCCACCAGGGCTGCGTCCATGCCGGTGGTGCGGGTCACATGGGCCGCCAGGGGGGCCGTGGGATCGGTCGTGTCCACGGGCAAGGTGTCGCTTTCACTGATAATGTCTTCGGACAGGATGGCGTAGGCCAGCTTCATCCGGTAGAAGCCCTCGAAGGTGAAAAATTCCTCGTCCGAACAGGTGCCTTGGCGGTAGCGGGCCTCCACCGTGTCTCGTTGCTCGATCTGCTTGCGGTAGGCGTCGGCCACGAAGGCGTCCATCTGCTCGGGCGTCAGGGCGGCGGTGCGCACGATGGCCTGGTTGGCGTCGTACAGGCGCCATTCGTCGGTGAGGATCTCCAGATCGTATTGCTCGACGTTATCCCGGATCGTGGTGCCGGGAAAGGGGGAGAGGAAATGAAAGCCGTATTCGATGCCCAGGGTTTCGGCGAACCGACGGGTCTCTTCCAGCGTGGCCAGGGTCTCGCCGGGCAGTCCCACCATGAACGAGGCGTGGGTACGCAGGCCGGCCGCCTTGCTCCACGCCACGGCCTGGCGGGCCTGGGCCAGGGTAATGCCCTTTTTGACCCGCTTGAGCATCTCGGCATTGCCCGACTCGATGCCGAAGCTGATGCTGTAGCAACCGGCCGATCGCATATCCTGGAGCAGCTCCGGATCCACCGTGTTGACCCGGGCGAAGACGCTCCAGATGAAGTCGAGGTTGCGCCGCCGGATCTCCGCGCAAAGGGCATGCACCCGTTTCCGGTTGGCGGTGAACAGGTCGTCGGCCACATTGATGATGGTCATTCCTTCGGCCAGCAACCCTTCGATTTCGTCCACCACCCGGGCGGGATCTCTGAAGCGGGGTTTGTGGCCCACCATGCGCCGGCCCAGGCAGAAGATGCAGGCGTTGGGGCAACCCCGGCTGCTAATGATGCTCACCGGAAATCCCAGGGCCTCGTAGCGGGACATGGGCAGCAGATGCCGGGCAGGCAGCGGCAGGGCATCCAGGTCGGCGATCAGGGGGCGGGCCGGGGTTCGCAGCACCTCGTCGTCCTGACGAAAGGCGATGCCCTCGATGGTCGGCCACGCAGTGGGGGATTGGATCGCTGGGATCAGATCGTGCAGGGTCTGCTCGGCCTCGCCGATGACGATCAGGTCGAGCTGCGGATAGCGCCGCAGGGTGTTTTCCACGTCGAAGCTGACGTGCGGACCGCCCATCATGGTGATGGCCTGCGGCAAGTGGGCCTTGGCGTCCTGAATGATACCGATGGCCTGGGGAAAGTTCATGGTAACAGAGGTGGCGCCCACCACATCGGGCCGGAATGCGTCCAGTGCCGCCCTCAATTTTTCAGGGGTGTACTTGCTGACGATATAATCGAAGATTCTCACCTCGGCACCGGCCGCTTCGCAGGCGGCGGCCACATAGCAGAGTCCCAGGGGAGGTGACGGCGCCTCTTCGAGGGGATAGGGCGGGGCGATCAGTGCGATTTTCAATTTTTTCATGGAGGGGGTGGATATCATGATGGTTAAGAAGTTTAAAGTTTAAAGTAAAAAGTATGAAAGTATGAAAGTTGATGCCTATGTAAAAAGTCGCTGCCGGACGGCGCCGTAAAAAGTTCAAGATCAAGGCGTGCGAAATTCCGTGTCCTGAGGCGTACTTGTCGTACGCCGCAAGGACGACGGGATGAGCACAACGCAGATATTGGGCTTTTTACGGTGGCGTCAAAGTTAAGGCGTTCTGTCGATCATTTTCCTCAGCTCCTTGCGCAGGATCTTGCCCACCAGGCTTTTGGGCAGGGCCTGGAGGAAAACCACCTCCTTGGGGGATTTGAAGCGCTTGAGTTTGCCTTGGCAATAGTCGATGATCTCCCCGGCGGTGGCGCTTTTGCCGGGAGCCAGGACCACGAAGGCCTTGATATTTTCTCCGTAGACCTCGTCGGGCATGCCCACCACGGCCGCTTCGTTCACGCTGGGGTGGCTGTAGAGCACCTCTTCGATCTCCCGGGGCGCGATGTTTTCGCCGCCCTTGATGATCAAGTCCTTTTTGCGTTCGGTGATGAAGAAATAGCCGTCCTCGTCCTGGTATCCCACGTCGCCGGTATAGAGCCAGCCGTCCTTGATTACTTTCGCGGTCTCCTCGGGCTTGTTCCAGTAGCCCTTCATGATCTGGGGCCCGGCGATGAGGATCTCGCCCTGTTGACCGGGCGGCAGGTCATTGCCCTGGTCGTCGACCACCTTCATCCGGGTGCCCTTCATGGGCAGGCCGATGGAGCCGACCTTTTTGACGCCGTTGAAGGGGTTGGCGGAATTGTTGGCGCCGGCCTCGGTCAGCCCCCAGCCCTCGGTGATTTCGGCCCCGAAGGTCTCCTTGAAACGCTGCCAGGTGTCCAGGGTCAGCGGCGCTGAGCCCGAAATCCAGTACTTCATGGAGCTCAAATCGTATTTTTTCGGATTGGGGTGCATGAGCATGTAGACGTACAGGGTGGGCACGGCCGCCATGATGTCGGCCTCGTACTTTTCGATGGCGGCGAAGATGGCATCGATGTCGATGGCTGGCAGGACGACCGTTTTCCCGCCGCCCACGATGTGGCCGTAATTCAGACTGGCGATGCCGTAGGAGTGGCACAGGGGCAGCACGTTGATGCTGGTCAGGCCCGACGGCAGCCCCACGGTGCCGTTCTGCATCACGGCATTGATGTAGAGACTGTGGTGGGTGTGCATGACGCCCTTGGGCATGCCCGTGGTGCCGGCCGTGTAGATCAGGGCGGCCAGATCGTCGTCGACGGTGGGTTCCATTTCGATGGTATCGCTGTTTTGTTCGATCAGGTCATGGAACGAGAGGGTGCCGGCCGGCGCGTCGCGCTCGGTCAGGATGACGTGTCGCACCTCGGGCGCCGTCTTGCGGCACGCCTCGATTTTTGGCAGGAAGACCTTGCTGCTGATGACCGCTTTGGCGCCGGTGTCCTTATAGATATAGGCGGTTTCCGCATCGCCGACCATAAAGTTGATCGGGACGATGACGGCCCCCACGATATAGACGGCCTGGAAGCTCAGGTAGACCTCCGGGCAGTTGGGCATCTGGATGATGACCCGGTCGCCTTTGCCGATGCCTATTTTTTTCAATGCATTTGCGAGCTTGCGGGCCATTTGGCGCATCTGGACGTTGGTGTATTCCCGGTCGTTGAAGATGACCGCGACGTGTTCTCCAAAGCGCTCGATTTCCTTTTGGGGCAGCTCTGCAAGGTTCATCCTGCGTCCTCCCTTCGGTTCAGTTGGGTGATGAAGATTTCTTTCTATGTCGCCGAATAGCCGCCATCGATGGTCACCACCGTGCCGGTGATGAACTTGGCGCAGTCCGAGGCGAGGAAGGCCACCAGGCGGGCGACATCCTCGGGATCGCCGGGCGGTGGGTCGCTGGGCATCAGGTCCTGCCAGCGGTCGGCATCTTTGAACTTGGCCTGGGCCACGCTGCGCAACAGCGCCTCCAGCCGTTGGGTCTTGATCAGGCCCGGATTGATGGCCACCACCCGGATGCCGTCGCGCAGGCTTTTCCCCCCCATCGCAGTGGTGAAGGCCATGAGGGCCGCGTTTCCGGTGCCGCCGGCGATATAGTCGGGCAGGGGCCGCTGGCCGGCCGCACCGATCACATTGACGATGACGCCCTTGCCGCGGGCGCGCATCCGGTCGTAGACCGCCCGGGTCAGATTGATGTAGCCGAACACCTTCAGGTCCCAGGCCTCTCGCCATTGCGCTTCGTCGATTTGCCAGAGATTGCCCCGGGGGATGGCGCCGGCGTTGTTGACCAGTATGTCGATATCCTTGCACGCGGCCGCCAGCTTGCGAGCGTGGTCCCCGATGCTCAGGTCCACGGGATGGAGGGTCACGGACACGCGATGTTTCGATTCGATCTTCTTCTGGGTCTCGCGCAACTGCGTTTCATCCCTCGCGGCCAGATGCAGGTTGCAGCCTTCGGCGGAGAGTGTTTCGGCCGTCGCCCGGCCGATGCCCTTGGAGCCGCCGGTGATCAGAACGGATTTTCCTTTCAAACCTAAGTCCATGGGGCCTCCTGGTATGGATCGACTGTTTCCCTATCGTACCGGATTTAATCATTGTTCTTGGTCGTATGTTTGAAGGTCATGGTGAGGGCATAGACCCCGTCGAGCAATCGGGCCTGCATCTGCACATCCCCTTTTTCAAACACCTTGAGCATGGACTTGTTGGAAGCCAGCACGTCGGCGGTCAAGCCCTGCAGCCCGTTCTGCATGGCATGCTGGGCCAGCATGCGGTAGAGAAAGGTGGCGATGCCCAGGCCCTGGTACGTTTCATCTACGACAAAGGCCACATCGCCATAGGGTCGGCGGTCGTGCTTGACATAGCGTCCCTCGCAGATCAGCTTCTCCTGGCCTGGTTCGCCCACCAGGCCGACGATGGAGAGCGTGTCGCGGTAATCCACGTTGACATAATCCTGCATCTCGGTGTGCGGCATGGTTTTGAGCGGCGCGAAGTAGCGGTAGTAGATGGCCTCGTCGGAAAAACGGTAGAACAGCCGCCGCATCTGCTCTTCGTCCGAGGGTTTGATGGCCCGGAAACGGACATTGACCCCGTTCTTAAAGGTGTGCCGGGTGGCCACGTCCTGGGGATACAGATGCGCGCTGTCCGCCAGGAAGATCTGGTCCTGGTAGAGGATGCGGGCCTTTTTGGCCTCTTCGACCAGGGCCGGCCGGTCTTCGGGGTGAGCGATTTCGATCATGGCCTGGGCCCGTTCGCGCAAGGTGCGGCCGCGCAAGTGGGCCGTGCCGTACTCCGTGGCGATGATGTCCATGGATTCGGGTTGATTGATCAGGTTGGGCAGGTCTTCCACCGAAAGACGGACATTGGGCTTTCCCTTGCGGTTGCGGCTCGGCAGGGCCACGATGGTGTAACCGCCCCTGGAGATCTCCGCGCCGTTGAAGAAATCCGCCATCTGGCCGGGCCCGGCGGTCACGCCGCCCTTGCCCACGATCATGGCCGCCCGTCCGGCCAGGTCCACCCGCCGGCCTGGTATGATCAGCACGAAGCGGTCGTTGCGGCCGATATCGGCCGGGTTGAACACCCGGTCCACGCTTTGGAATTCCACCAGGGGGTTGCGATCCAGCCAGCGCATCAGCTGGGTGCTGCCCAGGGCGAATCCGGCCAGGGATCGGCCCCGGAACGCTCCCTTGCGACGGTTGCTGACCGCCCCGCTTTTCACCAACTCCATCAGCGAATCGGTGAACGAAGGGGTATGGATGCCCAGGTCCCGTCGATCGGCCAGGTGTTTGGGCAGGGCTTCGAAAAGCGGGCCGATGCTCCAGGCCAGGCAAGTCCCGTCTTCGATGACCGATGCCACGCTGGCCGCCACCCGGTCGAAGATCTCCTCCTGGGGCCAGCGGTCGAAATAGATCGGCGGCTCGGTGGATTGCACCAGCAGATCGAACTCCCCGATGGGGATGAAGGTGTCGCCATATGTAAACGGTACCTGGTCGTTGATTTCACCGACCACCAGCTCGGCCTGCTCCATGGCCCAGCGGGCCACATCGACCCCCAAGCCGAGGCTGCAGTAGCCTTCCTCGTTGGGCGGCGTGATCTGTATGAAGGCCACATCGATGGGGATCTGGCCGGAACGGATCAGTCGGGGAATGGTGGAGAAGCGGGATGGGATCAGGTCTACATGTCCGGCGGTGATGGCTTCGGAAGCCACCCAACCGGAAAAGAAGGTGCGCAGGCGGTACTTTTGCGACTGCAGGGCCTCCAGGGAGATGGCGTCGCCGAAGCTGACCAGTTGGATCAGGGTCAGGTCCTGCAGGTTGTAGGCTTTTGAGGCCATCAGGTGCTTGACCAGGGTGCGCGGTTCGCCCGTGCCGGTGCCGAGAAACAGGTTCATACCCGGTTCGATGCGTCCCAGGGCGACATCCGGCGCCACCACCCGTTTCTGCCAGTTGCTATTCCTCATATCTGTCATCGCGTTACGATCCTGTATTCGCTATCCGTTTCTATCGGGGCGCCGCCGCTGCCGTCGGACCCGGTCGGCCTTTTCGACCGTTGCCTGTTCAACGTAGCATGGGCCCATATGAACGGCAAGCCTCCCTGACGTCGTCCAGGGATTCTAACTGAATGCTGTTCATTGAACCCGGCGTGGGTGGAACAGGTGGCCGATGCCACACGCCAAGCGGTCAAGTGCCGGTAAAATGCACGGCGGGCAGCCCAGAAACTCGCTGCGCTCAAACAGTCTGGGCCGCTTGTCCGCCGTTTGCATTTAACCGGCACTAGGACCGCAGGCGTATGTGGCCCTGGCCGCCTGCCCCACCCACGCCTGCCATCTCCGTTGCCATGCGAGTCTTTATTATCAAACGCCTCCCGTAATGCATGCCCTTCAAGGTGAATCACAGCCAGGTAGAATTGCTGGCCGTCGTGGGTCGGGTTTTATTTTATCCTAAATGTGGTTTTCCTGAGGTGTTCAAGTTTCCATCCGGGCGGGGATAGACCCTGCCCTTACGCCGCCGGGTTATGGCAACGGTCTGTAAGACCCTTCAAGCCCCGTAGAGGTTTCCCGCCTGGATGATTCACCCGATCTCGTAGGGGCGGGCTTTACGCCCGCCCACAGCATCCGCTGAAGTTGATAATATCGATTCTGTGTTGTGAACGATCAGCGCTGCTCGACGTAGGGAGCCCCGTACCACCGTTTGAACCGGGTGTGCCACCGGCTGAGCCGGGCCTGCGTGGTTTCGATGAGGGCATACAGGGAGGGGACCACCACCAGGGTGAGCAGGGTGGAAATCAGGAGGCCGAAGATCACCACGATGGACATGGTGCGCCACCACTGGGTCGATTCGCTCGTCCAGGAGATGGCCATGGCATGGAAGTCGTAACTCACGCCGGTGACCATGGGGATCAGACCCAGGATGGTGGTGATGGCGGTCAGGGCCACCGGTCGCAGGCGGGTGGCGCCGGCCGCCACGACGGCCTCGTCGAGGGCCATGCCGCGGGCGCGCAGCTTGTTGGTGTAGTCGATCAGGACGATGGCGTTGTTGACCACCACCCCGGCCAGGGAGATGATGCCCACCCCGGACATGATGATGCCGAAGGGCGACTTGATCAGGTAGAGGCCGAGAAAGGCGCCGCCCAGGGAGAGCAGGACCGAGGTCAGGATGATCAACGGTTGCGCCACCGAGTTGAACAGGGTCACCAGGATCAGGAAGATGAGGAAGAGGGCGATCGTGAAGGCCCGCGAGAGAAACGCCTCGGACTCCTGCTGGAATTCGTTTTCGCCGGTAAACTTCAACCGGTAGCCGGGCGGCAGGGAGAATTGTGCGAGCATCTCCTCGGCCTGGGCGCGTGCTACGGCCCCGGGAATGCGGGATTCGTCCACATTGGCTTTGACGGTGACCACGCGTTCGTGGTTGATGCGCACGATGTCGCCCAGGCTGCCGCCGTATTCGATGCGGGCCAGGGTGGTCAGGGGCACGATCTGGCCCGAGGGCGTGGGGATCATCAGCTTGTGCAGGATGTCGGTGACCCGGCGGTCGGCATCGTTGAGGGCGACGGTGACGTCGTAATCTTCGTCGCCTTCATAGTAAGTCGTGATGTCCAGGCCGTTGTATGCGGTCTTGAGGGCGGCGCCGATGGTGCCGGTGGTCAGGCCCATGATGGCGGCCCGCTGGCGGTCGATGCGCACGAGGACCGAGGGCAGTCCGGCCACATAGTCGTCGCGCACATCGTAGACATGGGGCAGCTTGGCCACGATGTCGCGCACCTGTTCGGCGATGGCCCCCAACTGGGCGAAGCTGTCGCCGGAGATTTCGATGTTGATGGGCGCGCCCGTGGGCGGCCCCTCCTCCTGTTCGTCGACGGTCAGGCGGGCGCCGGCGATGCCGGCCACCCTGCGGCGAAGCGCTTCCACGTCGGCGGCCGTGGGTGTCCGGCGCTCCTGGAAGTCCACGAATTGAACGCCGATGTGGTTGGGAAGGTTGCTGTCAAAGGAGAATCCGCTGCCCCCCTGGACCGCCTTGGTATAGACATGCTCGATGTTGTTCAAGTCGCCCGGTGCGGCGTAGCGTTCGCCGGTGGCCTTGACGTGCTCCTGGGGCCGGTAGGCCGCGGCGTAGCGTTCGGGCGTCACCGTCGTGCCGCCGCCGCCGGCCCCCAACAGGGCCATTTCGGTCTCCTTGAGAATGCGGTCCACGTAATCCAAGTCGGCCCCTTCGGGAGGATCGACATTGATATAGACGCTCTTGGGGTCGATGGCCGGGAAGAATTCCACCGGCCGCTCCAGACCGATGGCCAGCATCCAGACCTGGATCAGGACCACCAGCAGGGCGAAGGAGATGCCCAATACGGCCGGCTTGTGGGCCAGGGCGCCGCGCAGCAGCCGGGAGTAGGCGGAGAGAATCGGCCCGTCGATGACCACCGGAGATTCGCCGTCGGCTTCCGGGGATACGGTGGCACGCACTTTGTCTTCCATCGTCCGCCCATTTTTCAGCTGCATGAAAAAGGCCGCCAGGGCCGGATTGATCACCAGGGCCACGAACAGGCTGGAAAAGAGGGTCACGATCAGGGTGATGGGCAAAAATTTCATGAACTCGCCCATCAGTCCGGGCCAGAAGATCATGGGGAAAAAGGCCGCCAGGGTGGTCATGGTGGCCCCGATGACCGGCCAGGCCACTTCGCTGGTGGCCCGCATGGCGGCCTGGATGCGCGGCACCCCTTGTTCCATGAAGCGGTAGATGTTCTCCACCACGACGATGGCGTTGTCGACCAGCATGCCCAGGGCCAGGGTCAGGGAAAAGAGCACCACCATGTTGAGGGTGATGCCCAGGGCGCTTAAAATGATGAACGACAGCAGCATGGAGAAGGGAATCGCCAGGCAGACCAGCACGGCGTTGCGCAGTCCCAGGGCGAAGAGCAGCACCACCACCACCAGCAGCAGGCCCGAGATGATGTTGTTCTCCAGGTCGGCCACCATGGCGCGGATCTCCTCGGCCCGGTCCATCAGCTTGGTGATGCGCGTGTCGGCCGGCCAGCCCTGCCGGACGCGTTCGATGGTCTCGTCGATCTGATCGGTGATGGCGATGATGTTCTCGCCCACCCGCTTCTTGACCGCGATATTGACCGCATCCACGCCGTCGAGGCGCGAGCGGCTGGTTTCATCCTTGGCGCCGTCCAATACCGTGGCCACATCCTTGAGGTAGACCGGCCGACCCTGGTGAGTGGCCACGATGAGCCCCAGGATTTCGTCCGGGTTCTCGAATTCGCCCGGTACGCGCAGTTGGTAGCGCCCCTGGCCCAGGGTGATGGCGCCGCCCGAGGTGTTCTGGTTTTCGCTGGGCACCACCTGCTGGAAGGCGGTGATGGGAATGCGGTAGTAGGCGAGTTTGTCGGTGTCCACCTCGATGCGGATCTCCCGCTCCTGGCCCCCGGACACCTCGGCTTCCAAGACGCCGGGGATCGCTTCGATGTCGTCCTTGAGATCGTCGGCGATCTTCTTCAGACAGCGCGGGCCGCAGGTCCCCGAGAGGGAGAAGACGATGATGGGCAGCTCCGAGAAGTTCACTTCGAAGACCGACGGATCGCTCTCCAGGTCCGTGGGCAGGTCGATCATGGCCTCGTCCACCTTGTCCTTGACCCTGGGCAGCACGTCGTCGATGTCCGTGCCCGGTATGAACTCGATGTCGATCTGGGAGAGTCCTTCGGCGCTGACCGATTTGACCTTCTTGACGCGGTCCAGCCCCTTGAGCTTCTTTTCGATCTTGATGGTGATGCCGGTTTCGATGTCGGCCGCCGACACGCCGCGGTAGTCGGTCTGCACGAAGACGTGCGGGATGGTGATGTCCGGCGAACTCTCCCGGGGCAGGGAGAGGTAGCTGCTCGTGCCCAGGATGACGATGATCAGGGTGAACACCACCACACTGATCCGGTTTTTGACGGCGGCATCCGATACGATCATGGGATCAGCTCCTCCATGGCATGCACCGTGCGGGTGACCTGCAGCGGGTCGCCCTCCTCGATGCTGCGCTGGCCGACTACCACCACCTGGTCGCCGGCGGCGATGCCGCTGGTGATCTGGACATGCCAACCATCCTGGATTCCCGTAGTGACCGGTTGCAGCCGGGCCGCCCCGTCTTTGAACAGGAAGAGCGCGTCCGTTCCGTTGCGTTGGATCAGGGAGTAGAGCGGTACGGCCAGGCCATCGGGCACCTCGCGCTTGACGACCACCACCCGGGTGAACATGTCCGGCAGAATTTCGGCGTCCGGATTGGACACGGCGATCTCCAGATTGTAGAGGCGCGCGAAGTCGTCCGACGTCTTCTGCAGGTAGTGGCGGGTGCCCTCGAATCGCTTACCCCCCAATGCCTCGACGATGACCGTAAAACGCTCCAGGCGGCGGACGGCATCCACATCCGACTCGGGGATGCCCACCTCGACCTTGACCCGGTCGATGTCCAGGATCTGGGCCACCGGGTTGCCCACATCCATGAACTGACCGGATTCCACATGGACCCGGTCGACCACGCCGTTCATGGGGGCACGGATGGTGCAGCGCTCCAATGCCAGTGCCGCATTGTCCATGGCGGCCTTGCTGGTACGGACGTTGGCCACGATGTCATCGAGCTGAGCCTGGGTGGCCACCCGTTCGTTGAACAATCGCCGCAATCGGGTTTCGGTGACCACGGCCAACTCGTGGGCCGCCTTGGCGGATTCATACGCGTTGACGTAATCGCGCCTATCGATGACGGCCAGGAGATCCCCCTTTTTCACCCGGTCGCCTTCCGCGATCGCCTTGTCGACGATTTTGCCTTTCACCTCGGCCACGACGGTCAAAGAGATCCAGGGGTTGACGTGACCGGGCAAGGTCAGCTTCTCCTGAAGCAGACGGGGCAGCACTTCCAAGGTTACGACATTGGTGATTGCACGCTCCTGGTGCAGCTCCGAACGCTTTTTCTCGTCAATGATCTCGCCTTCAGAGCGGATCTTGCCGCCGAGCATGGCGATGATGCCGACCAGAAGCGCCACCACCAGGGTCGGGAGTGCTTTGATGAGACGATGCCGCCAGGTCGGCCGGGGAGGTCCGGGCGGGTGGTTATCGATGGAATCCATGATCGGTGTTAAGGCTCCGTGGCCCCGCCGAGCGGGGAAAATTGTTGGATTGAGTCAATTTTTGCCCATCAATGGAGCGGCCTGTGTCAATACGAGGTCTATTTGGGCGCGCAGATCGATCTGGTCGCCTGCCACCCTGTTGTGGATGACCAGTCCATCCAGCCAGGCCATGAAATTGATGGCGATTCTTTCGGAATAAGAGGCGATTTCAGGCCGCAGCCGGCCGCTGGAGACGCCTTCGAGCAGGACGTTGACGATGGTTCGGATCTGGCGCTGGTATAAACTCAGAATCAGATGGGGTCGATCGAAAAAAGCGCCGTTTTCCAGCAAAGCTTGGGAAACCACTTCATAAAACAGTTTGGACTTCAGGTCGGTTTGCTCCGGCCCGTGACCCTGTATGTACAATGCCGCGATGCGTTGTAACCGTTCGATCGGGTCGTCGGTTTCCCGGCCGATGGCGTCTAGATCCGAAAACCATTGCTCCGCCCCTTCCGTGACGGCTGCCAGGAAGAGTTCCTTTTTGTTCCGATAGTATTCGTAAACGGTGCTCTTGCCGATGCCGGCTTCGGTGGAGATCTCCTCGATGCTGGCGGCGGCATAGCCTTTTCTGGCAAACAGCTGCAGGGCGGCCAGGGCGATCTCCCTGGCGCGGGTGCTTCTTCGGATGGTGGTGACATCCATCGGTTTTTTTCTCTCCTTTGGTCTTCTCCGAATCCAGAGTCGGGAAAACTAACCCGATTCAAAAGGGTTGTCAATATTTAAATTGGACTAAAAAACAAATAGATGCGGTATTTATGGGATGCAGTCAATTCATTATCCGACTGATGGGTCGGATATTTAGAAGGTGTTTGATAAAAATTTCCTTGATAACGGAGATGGCAGGCGTGTGTGGGGCAGGTGGCCAGGGCCACGTGAGCCTGCGGTCTCAGAGCCAGTTGAATGCGAACGGCGGACAAGCGGCCCAGACTGTTTGAGCGCAGCGAGTTTCTGGGCCGGCCGCCGTGCATTTTACTGGCTCTTAACCGCTTGGCGTGTGGCATCGGCCACCTGTTCCACACACGCCGGGTTTAATGAATAGTGTTCGGATAGAATCGCTGCCCTGCTAAAAAACGCTTGACACCCTGGCGGTTTCCTCTCTATTTAGCCGACATGAATCCACAGATGATTTCCATACCATCGAGACAACAAGAAGCAGTGAACATCAGAGGATGGTGGTGGCGCTGGTGCCTGTGTGCCTGCGGTGCCCTGCCGACCGACTGAAACCATATACCGGCAGTTACAAGGACCGTGGGCCGACTCGAGCTCACGGTCCTTTTTTTGTACTGAAAAGGGTCGCGGGCCGAAGAGGTCACAGCGACCTTTTTTTATGAAACATGAAGGAGGCGCCATGCTGCTACGCAAATTTCCGGACCAGAAACAGTTCCAGGAACTGGCTCAAAGGCACAACGTGATCCCCGTGGGCGTGGAGATCCTGGCCGACATGGAGACACCGGTATCGCTGTTGGCCAAGCTCTACCGCAAGCAGGGGGCGATTTTTTTGTTCGAGAGCGTGGAGGGCGGTGAAAAATGGGGGCGTTACAGCTTCATCGGCACGTCGGCCCATGCCGATGTGCGCGTCTACCGAGACCGCGTCGAAGTCGGCACCCGCGGCGGCACCGAGCGTATCGCCCATCATGGTGATCCGTTGGCCGTGCTCAAGACCTTGATGGCCCGCTATCATCCGGCCGAAATGACCGGGCTGCCCCGTTTCTGGGGCGGGCTGGTCGGCTATTTGAGCTATGAAATGGTTTCGTTTTTCGAGACGCGGGTGCCCAATCTGCTGGCCGAGGACCAGGCCATGGCCCATTTCATGATACCCGAAGAACTGCTGGTGTTTGATAACATCCGCAACACCTTGTTGTGTTTATCGATCTGTTTTATCGACAGGCCCGAGGCGGCCGGCCATGCCTATGCCGCGGCGGCCAATCGGCTCAACCAGCTGTTGCGCGCGATCAACATGCCGCTGACGGCTGAACCCATGAATATGTCGCCGTTCGAGCTCCGGTTGCAGCCGGTCCTGGCGGAAGCGGTTTTTCGGGAGCAGGTCGAGCGCGTAAAGGCCTACATCCGGCAGGGTGAAATTATCCAGGCGGTCCTTTCCCAGCCGTTCACCTGCCCGGCGCCCCACGACATGCTGGCGCTCTACCGGGCCCAACGCTATATCAATCCTTCTCCCTATCTCTTTTTCATGCACCTGGGGCAAACGGTGCTGGCCGGTTCGTCTCCCGAAACCATGGTGCGCCTGGAGAACCGCGTGGCCACCCTGCGGCCCATTGCCGGCACCCGCCCGCGCGGGGCCACGGAGCAGGAGGACCGCGCCCTGGCCGACGAACTGCTCCAGGACGAAAAGGAGCGCGCCGAGCATCTGATGCTGGTGGATCTGGGCCGCAACGACCTGGGACGCGTGGCGCGCACCGGCACGGTGCAGGTCACCGACCTGATGGTCGTTGAGCGCTATTCGCACGTGATGCATCTGGTCTCCAACATCATCAGCGAGCTGAAGCCGGATTGCGACGTGTGGGACCTGCTGCGCGCCTCGTTTCCGGCCGGCACCCTGAGCGGCGCCCCCAAGGTGCGGGCCATGCAGATCATCGCCGAGATGGAGCAGGTGGCGCGCGGGACCTATGGCGGTGCCGTGGGATACATCTCGTTCAGCGGGAACATGGACATGGCCATCACCATCCGCACGGCCTGCGTGCAGGACGATCAGATGACCGTTCGGGCCGGGGCCGGCATCGTGGCCGACTCGGATCCCGAACGTGAGCGTCAGGAGACGGTCAACAAGGCCATGGCCGTGCAGAAGGCGCTGGCCATGGCCCAAATCGCCCTTGACAAGGAGATTCGACAATGATCCTCATGATCGATAATTACGATTCCTTTACCTATAATCTGGTGCAGTACCTGGAAGAGATCGGCACACCGGTGCAGGTGATCCGCAACGATGCCATGGGGGTCACCGATATCGAGGCGCTGGCACCGGCGGCCCTCGTCATCTCCCCCGGCCCGGGCGGCCCGGCCGATGCGGGCGTGTCCCTGGATGCCATCCAACACTTTTCTGGCCGCATCCCGGTGCTGGGGGTCTGCCTGGGGCACCAGTCCATCGCCGCCGCTTTCGGCGGCACCATCATCGGCGCCCGGAGACTGATGCACGGCAAGACATCCACCGTGACCTGCGACGGGGAGGGGATTTTCAAGGGGGTGGCCAAGCCGTTCCAGGCCATGCGTTACCACTCCCTGGCCGTGGAACGGGAAAGTCTGCCGGCCTGCCTGAAGATCACCGCCGAGTCCGAAGACGGCGAAATCATGGGACTGCGGCACACGGATCACACCACCGAGGGGATCCAGTTCCATCCCGAGTCGATCATGACCACCATCGGGAAGCGGCTGTTACGGAATTTTGTGAAAATGATCGGATAGAGAGGAGACCAGAATGTTCAAAGACTATCTAAGCCAGATCATCCGGCGCCAGAACCTGACCGAAACCCAGATGGCCGACATGATGAACACCGTGCTCACCGGCCAGGCCACCGAGGCCCAGATCGGGGCCATGATGGCGGCCCTGGCCACCAAGGGCGAAACCTTCGAGGAGCTGGCCGGCGCGGCCCGGGCCATGCGCCAGAACGCCCGCCGCATCCATGTGGTCGGGTCCAGGGTGGTGGATCCCGTCGGCACCGGCGGCGACGGTGCCCAAAGTTTCAACATCTCCACCACCACGGCATTTGTGGTGGCCGGCTGCGGGGTGACGGTGGCCAAACACGGCAACCGCGCGGTTTCCAGCAAGTGCGGCAGCGCCGATGTACTGGAAGAACTGGGCGTCAAACTCGACACGCCGCCCGAGATCGTGGAGGAGGCGATCGCCGGTGTGGGCATCGGCTTTTTGTTCGCGCCCCTGTACCACAGCGCCATGAAATACGCGGCCAAGCCGCGCAAGGAGCTCGGCGTGCGCTCCATCTTCAACATGCTCGGTCCGTTGACCAACCCGGCATCGGCCAACTGTCAGCTGCTGGGCGTGTATGCGCCCCAACTGACAGAAATGTTCGCCCAGGCCCTCAAGCTGCTGGGGGCCCACTGCGCCATGGTGGTGCACGGGCACGACGGCCTCGACGAGATCAGCGTCTGCGCGCCCACGCGCGTCAGCGAACTGCGCGACGGCATGATCCGAACCTATGACATCCAGCCTGAGCTGTACTTCGGCCGCCTGGCCGCGAGCACGGACATGGTCGGCGGTGATCCTGAACACAACGCCCGAATCCTGAAGGACATTCTCTCCGGCAAAGAGCGGGGTGCCAAACGCGACGTGGTGCTGGTCAACAGCGCGGCGGCCCTGATGGTGGTGGACAAGGCGGCCGACTTCAAAAGCGGCATCCAGATGGCGGCCGAATCCATCGATTCGGGCAAGGCCCTCGACAAGCTGCAGGGCCTGGTCGACTATACGCAAACCAATGGATGATGAAATCCTCAAAAGTCCGGAATCAGGTTTTTCCGTCATCCGGGCGGAAGCCGGGATCCAGTATTTTCAATAGCTACTGGATGTCGGATCAACTCCGGCATGACGCTTTTGGGCCTTTTTGAGGCGCCGTCAATGGATGACGGCGTCGGAAGCCTTGGCGGCAAGGAGACAGGCAAGATGACCCTACTGGATCGCATCGTGGCCGACAAAAAAGCGGAGGTGGCCGCCGCGGCGAACAACGTACCTGAACATGGGTTGCGGTCCATGATCGATGATCGACCCTGGCAATCGCGCGGGTTCGAACGGCGTCTTTGCGGCCCCGGACCGGGCGGCGTGAATATCATCGCCGAAGTGAAGCGCGCCTCGCCTTCCAAGGGCGATATCTGCGTGGATCTGGATGCGGTAGAATGTGCGCGGCAATATGAAACCGGCGGTGCGGCGGCCGTTTCGGTACTGACCGATGCGCCCTATTTCAAAGGATGCCTGGAAGACCTTCGCCGGGTTAGGGAGGCCGTCGGATTGCCGGTCCTGCGCAAGGAGTTCATCATCGACCCTTACCAACTCTACGAATCACGGGCCGCCGGGGCCGATGCGGTGCTGCTCATCGCCCGCATCCTTTCTCCCGCCCAACTCAAAGAGTTACTGGCCCTGACGCACGAGCTGGGCATGGACGCCCTGGTGGAGATCCACAGCGCCGAAGACTACGCCGCAGCCCACGATGCCGGCAGTCGGCTGATCGGCATCAACAACCGCAACCTGGCCAATTTCGACACCGATCTGCGAACGGCCCTTGGCCTGAAAGCCCTGCTCCAGCCGAACGAGGTGCCCGTGGCGGCCAGCGGCATTCACGGCCGGGAGGATATCCTGCGCAATCTGGAAGGCGGCATCTTCAATTTCCTGATCGGTGAAAGCCTGGTACGGGCCAAGGACCGGGTCGCGATGCTGCGTTCCCTTACCGGGAAAGTGAAGGATTGAGGCGTGGCAGCAGCAGTCAGGAGCGCATGGTGAACACATCGGCAAATGCGAGCGGTAGAAGATTTCCCTACATCAAGATCTGCGGATTGACCGATCCCGATGAAGCGGCGGCGTGCGCCCGTTTGGGAGCCGACGCCGTCGGGCTGGTATTTTACCCGCCCAGTCCCCGGAATCTGGAAATGGATCGTGCCGTGACGGTGGCCGCGGCCTTGCCGAAACGGGTCGTGGCCGCAGGGGTGTTTGTCGATCCGGAATGGGATGTTCTGGCCGAGGCCGTGTCGCGTTGCCGGTTGGGGATCGTGCAGCTGCATGGCCGGGAATCCCCTGACCTGATCCAACGCGTTCGCACGCAACTGCGGGTCGCGGTCTGGAAAGGGCTGTTTACCACTAAAGCCCCCTACATGAGCGAGGCGGATGCCTACGCGGCGGATGCCTATCTGGTCGAATGCGGCAAAGGCCCTTTGCCCGGCGGCAATGCCATGGTATGGGAGTGGGGTGCGGCCGCCAATTTCGTCCGTTCCCATCCCACCGTCCTGGCCGGCGGCCTGGATCCGGACAATGTCGGCCGCGCCATCCATGCGGCTTTGCCCGACGCGGTGGATGCCAGTTCGGGCCTGGAGGCGCGCCCCGGCCGTAAGGATTTAACAAAGGTGGCACGCTACATCGATGAAGTTAAACAGACGGCGGCCTTTTACAGGGAGAAAGGCATACGCCCCAAACAGGTTTTTTAAAGGAGAGAGAGATGCCCACGCAACTTCCATTGGAGATCTTAAAAGAGGCCCTGCTGCTCGAGCGACGAGGGCACGCCTTTTACACCCAGGTGGCCGCACAGACCCGGAGCGAGGCGGTCCGGACGTTTTTCAAGACCATGGCCGATGAAGAACTGGGTCACATGCGTATTCTGGAAGAACACTTCAAGTCATTCGCCGAGCGGCAGCAGTTCGCCGATGTCGATGCCGGCGCGCTGGGTAAGACGGCCGTGGCCGATGAGGTGTTGAACGACACGCTGAAGTCCCAGATCGCCGCGGCCGGGTTCGAAGCCGCGGCCATTTCGGCCGCCATGCTCATGGAGGAGCAGGCGATTTCGCTATACGCCGACCGCGCGCGAAACGCATCGGATCCCAATGAGAAGGCGCTCTATCGCTGGTTGGCCGAATGGGAGCACGGCCACCTGAATTTCCTGGCCCGGATGGACCGCGAGATCAAGGCGGAGATCTGGGAAGACAATCGCTTCTGGCCCATGTGATTGACGGCTTCGCCGTAAGTGAAAAGTTTAAAGTGTGAAGTTTGATGCCCATGTAAACAGTCGCTGTCGGACGGCGCCGTAAAAAGTTCAAGATCAAGGCGTGCGAAATTCCGTGTCCTGAGGCGTACTTGTCGTACGCCGCAAGGACGACGGGATGAGCACAACGCAGATATTGGGCTTTTTACGGTGACGTCAAGTTAAAAGTGAAGGAATCGTGTCGATTGGATGTGGAAGACCTTTCCTCCGCTGAATATCCCGATGCGCCCCGCTTGGCCGTGGGCGCCGTGGTGTTCAATGACCACCGGGTGCTGCTGATCCAGCGCGGCCGGCCGCCGGCTTCAGGTGAGTGGGCCATCCCGGGCGGCAGCGTCAAACTGGGGGAGAGTCTGCAGGCCGCCGCGGAGCGGGAGGTGCTCGAAGAGACCGGTATCTTGATTGCCGCCTCGACCCCGGTCTACACCTTTGATGTGGTCGAATACGATGACGAAGGACGGGTTCGTTTTCACTATCTCATCGTCGATCTGAACGCCGAATTTCGCGGCGGCGACTTGAGGGCCGGAGACGATGCGTTGGCGGCCCGTTGGGTGGCGGCCGACGAACTGGCCGGTCTGGCGGTCAACAAGAGGACGCTGGCGTTGTTGCGGGACGCATTTGGATTCGGACCCGAATAGAACCGGACACCGACATAAATCCGATGGCGTCAGGCTTCAGGATCCGCGCCATGGGCCACGTTTCGGGCAATGGCCGCCTCGATCGTCTGGACGAACGGGCCGCGGCGGGCTGCATCCAGCCAGAACAATCTGACATCGACCCGACGCCCATTACGCATATAAATTTGGCATCGGTAGCCGGCCAGAAGTCTCAACCGTACAATCTGTTTCCACGGAAGCACCTTGCGGGGCAGCACCGGCGAGGGAAACAGGAGCAAGGCCTCCTCGGAGACCACGGCAAAGGGGGTCTTGCGGCTCAACATATAGTTGGCCCACCACAACCCGGCCATGAGACACCAGATGACAGCCGCTTTAACGCTGGAGACGGCCAGCGTGGCGACGCCGATCAACAGGCAAACCCCCGCGATGACGGGCATGGCGGCGATGAATCGGCGGTTGCGCGGATATATAGGGTCATTTGGCATGAATCGTCATGGTCCTTTTTCTCTCTATACCAATTTACAAATTGAAAATGAATAAGAGATCCTTATGAAAGATTTGAAGGGCAAGACCGCTCTTAACACTGGGGGCCATCTTGACCTGATTGGGTCGGCATGTCATTTATCATTGAGAACAGAGAGTGAAACGCGTCGGTGCGACTAAACGAAAGGAGACTTCCCTCATGATTACCGCGCTCGTACTCTTCAAGGTGGAAAGGGGCAAAATTCCACGTCTGGCCAATCAACTCGGCGCTATTCAGGAGGTCGTGGAGGTGCTGTCGATCACCGGTGAATATGACCTCATGGCCAAAATCCAGGTGCGCGACTACGAAAATCTTTCCGACATCGTCACCGAAAAGATTCAAAACACCGAGGGGGTCCTGGAGACCCGCACCATGATGGCCTTCAAGACCTACAAGTTTCACGAACTGGATGCAGGTGCGCCGGATGTCGTTCTCGTTCCGCCTGCAGACCAGGACAGGGCCGAAAGCCTGGAGAGCGGCCGGCGCACCATCAAGCCGATACTGGCCCGCCTGACCGAAAATTTCGACCTGGAGAAAAACGAAATCGACAGCGTGATCGACGCCATCAACGCCGGTCAGCTGTCCGATGTGCAGATCGCCGGTTTCCTGGTGGCCTTGCTCAGCAAAGGCCCCAGCATCAAGGAAGTGGCTTACATCGCCCAGGCCATGCGCAACAACTGCGTTCCGATCCACGTCTCGCTCACATCGGATCTTACCGACACCTGCGGCACCGGAGGTGGGTCGACCACCTTCAACGTGAGCACCGCCAACGCCATTCTGACCGCTGCGGCCGGCGTTCCGGTGGCCAAGCACGGCAGCCGCTCGATCTCGTCACCCTCGGGCAGCGCGGATGTTCTCGAAGCCCTGGGTGTCAATATCGACGGTACGCCCCAGCAGGCCGCCCGCTTGATCGAGGAGATCGGCATCAGCTTCATCTACGCGCCCAATTTTCATCCGGTCATGCTCAAGGTATTCGGTCCCGAAAACCAGCTCGGCATCAAGAGCATCTTTTTCACGGTGATCGGTCCGCTCATCAATCCCCTGCGGGCCCGCAATCACACCATCGGCGTTTACAAACCCGAACTGGTCAACATGATGGCCAATGTGGTGGCCGAAATGGATTTCAACCACGTGATCGTCGCCCATGGCATGGACGGACTGGATGAAATTTCCCTGATCGGCAAAACCTCCATCGCCGAAGTGCGTGGACAGCAGATCAAATATTATACGGTCACCCCTGAAGATTTCGGCCTCAAGCGCTGCACCCTGGCCGATATCGCCGGCGGACCGCCGGACTTCAACGCCCAGGTAATCCGCAATATTTTCGATGGGGCCGACCGCGGACCGCGCCGCGATTTCCTGGTGCTCAATAACGCCGCCACCCTGTATGTCAGCGGCAAGGCATCGGGTATCCGCGATGCCATGGACCTGTCCCATTCGTTGCTCGATTCGGGCGCTGCGCGTCACAAGCTCGATCAGCTCGTGGAAAAATCGCACTCGATCGTATGAGTACCGCGCCATGGCCGTCATGACCCGACCTAGATTGTCCGCCTCCATTCGCCAGCGCCAGCGCGAGGGACGATTCCCCGTGATTTCCGAAGTCAAGGTACGCTCGGACAAGGAAGGTGACCTGCTGAGGGGACGCGATCCCGGGACATTCGCCTGCCAAATGGCCCGCCATCCGGTGGCCGGCATCAGCGTGGTCACGGAACCAAATCATTTCGGCGGAACCATGGACCTGCTGCGCAGCGTGGCCGCCGCGGTATCCCTGCCGGTCCTGCACAAGGATTTCATTGCCACCGAACAGCAGGTCGAAGCCTCGGCCGAGTGCGGCGCTTCTGCTCTTCTGCTGATTGCCGCCATGCTTGAAGATGCCCAGTTGGTGCGGTTGATCGAGGCCGCCAGGCGTTGCGGCCTGGAGAGTCTCGTGGAAGCCCACACATTGGTCGAAGTCGAGCGGATCGCACACCTGCCCTTCGACCTCATGGGCATCAACAACCGTGACATCACCATTTTCGAGGTGGACGACAGCGACGTGACTCGTACCGAGGCCCTGGCCAAACACTGTCGGGGAGAGCGCATCCTGATCAGTGAAAGCGCGATAGGCTGCGCCGCAGATGTGCGCCGCGCCGGCAGGGGCGGTGCCGATGCCGTCCTGGTGGGCACGGCGGTTCTGAAGGCTGACGATACCGGCGCCTTTCTCGACCATTTGATCGCAGTGGGGTGGCCGCCATGACCCGCATCAAGATCTGCGGTATCTCCACCGAAACGGACGTTCACCTGTGTGTGGCCGCGGGTGCTGCGGCCTTGGGCTTTGTGGTGGAATACCCGGTGGACGTGCCCTGGAATCTGAATCGGCGGTCCGCTGCGGCCCTGATGCGGGTTACCCCGCCCTTCGTTTCTCGCGTCATCGTCGTCGGGGATGATACCGACACGGTCATCGGGCTGACCGAGCAATTACGGCCCCATGCCGTCCAGCTGCACGGCAACGAGCCCATCGCCGAGACCGCTGCCCTGGTGGCCGAAATCCACCAGCTCGGTGCCCAAGCCCTTAAGCCCCTGCGTTTTTCCACGGAGACCGGTGAGTGCCGGGATGCATGCACCGATCCCCTGGAAGCCGCCCGTCGGATCGAAAACACCGGGGTCGATGCCCTGATCCTCGATTCGGTCAGCGACACCCGTCCGGCGGGTACCGGGCGAAGCGTCGATTGGGGCCTGGCCCGCCGGATCCGCGATCATGTGCGGCTGCCGCTCATCCTGGCCGGTGGTCTGAATGCCGGCAATGTCGGCCGGGCCGTCGCCGCCGTGCAGCCGTATGGTGTGGACGTGATCAGCGGCGTCGAGAACCCGGTCGGCCGAAAAGATCCGGCCAGGGTGTTCGCCTTCGTCCAGGCCGTCGCGGGGCAGGCCGGATAAGGGCCGATTCTGGTATTGCTTCCTTCTTCAAGCCGGCAATTGATCAAGCGTTCTTCCATCATCCGGACTCGATCCGGATATCTGCTTCATCATCTTCACCTTCTTTCGAGGCATGCATACACTCGCCCGATTTTCTTCCGCCATTGGACCGGGCAATTTGCATTTTTTGCATTTTGTCGGTATGACTATGGGCAGGATGAGGTTTTTCTCCCATGATATTCTTCCTGTCGAGTTCATGATCAAAAGACTTTTGCAGTGCTTCTATAATCGTGGGTGTACAGACAACGTCGTCAATTGAATTTTAACGGAAAGAAGAATTATGTGTGGCATATGCGGTATCGTAGTATTTGATGGTGGTAGCGTACCTGTTGGCGATCTGGAACCGATGCTCGACAGTTTGTCGTCGCGGGGTCCGGATTCGGCCGGTGTGTATTGCCATGCCCAAACCGGCTTGGGGCATCGACGTCTCAAGATTATCGATCTTACGGAACAGGCGCATCAGCCCATGGTGGACGCCTTCTTGGGTCTTTCCATCGTCTACAATGGCGCGATATACAACTACAGGGAGTTGCGCGATGAGCTGACGCAGAAAGGATATCGTTTCTTTTCCAACGGGGATACGGAGGTGATTCTCAAGGCCTATCATGCCTGGGGAGAGGGTTGCGTCGAGCACATGAACGGCATGTTCGCCTTCTGCATTCTCGAACGGGACAGCGGCAGGCTTTTTCTGGCCCGGGACCGGTTGGGCATCAAACCGCTTTACTACCTTGCCGATAACGAAAAGCACAAACGTTTTTGTTTTGCTTCGACCCTGCCCGCCCTGCTGACCCAACCGGCGGTGGACACCCGGATCGATCCCGTGGCGCTCAACTACTATCTTTCATTTCATGCCGTTGTGCCCGCGCCCCATACCCTCGTCCAGGGGGTGCGTAAATTGCCCCCGGCCACGACGCTGACCGTGGCGCCCGACGGTTCCCGGCGAACCCGGGTCTATTGGGAACTCTCTTTTGGCAGAAGCACATCGGAAGAAAAGTATGTCCAGGAGGAATGGGAAGCATTGCTGCTGCAGGCGTTGCGTCAATCGGTCGAGCGTCGCTTGACCGCCGATGTGCCGGTGGGGCTGTTGCTTTCCGGCGGGCTGGATTCCAGTCTGCTGGTCGCCCTGCTGGCCGAGGCCGGACAGCACGAATTGAACACCTTCTCCATCGGTTTCGAGTCGGTCGGTGGAGAGGCGGGCGACGAGTTTCGCTATTCGGACTTGATCGCCGCCCATTTCGGCACCCGCCATCATCAGATCCGGGCCGCCTCAGACGAATTGCTTGGTACCCTGGACGCCTGTATCGACGCCATGAGCGAGCCCATGGTGAGTCATGATTGCATCGGCTTTTATCTGTTGAGCCGCGAGGTGGCCAAGCATGTCAAGGTCGTCCAGAGCGGCCAGGGGGCGGACGAGGTGTTTGCCGGGTATCATTGGTATCCCCCCCTGATGGCGAGCACGGATCCGGCGGCGGACTATGCGAAGGTTTTCCTGGATCGGGATTTCGCCGAGTACCGGAGGGCAGTACAGTCCGATTGGGTCGATCGGGACTGGAGCCGTGCATTCGTGGCCGACATGTTCGGCACCCGGTCGGGCATGGCGGCCATCGACCGGGCCCTCAAGCTCGACACCACCATCATGCTGGTAGACGATCCGGTCAAGCGGGTGGACAACATGACCATGGCCTGGGGCCTGGAGGCGCGCGTTCCGTTTCTGGACCACGAACTGGTAGAACTGGCGGCCCGCATTCCGCCGGAGTTGAAGGTGCGGCAAGGCGGCAAATACATCCTCAAGGAGGTGGCCCGCAAGCTGATTCCCGCCGATGTGATCGATCGACCCAAGGGCTATTTCCCGGTGCCGGCGTTGAAATACCTGCAAGGCGATTATCTGGACCTGGTGCGCGAGACGGTGACCAGCCAGGCCGCCCGGGAGCGGCAATTGTTCAATACAGACTACGTGGAAGAGTTGCTGGCGGATCCGGAAGCCCACCTGACGCCGCTCAATGGATCCAAGCTGTGGCAAATCGCCTTGCTCGAACGGTGGTTGGCCCGGCATCACCTGTAAATCAGGGAAGGACGTAACAGGGAGGTCCCATGGAGAAAAGGCAAAAGAAGAGCGGCGGTCATCGCGAACGAATGGATCGCAGGCATATGCCGACCTTACGCAACTGGGAAAAGCCCAACAAGCCGGCCTTTCGCCGTCTCGAAGCCAACGCCAGCATCGAGATGGGATGGGGGCGCTTGATCTTCGGGCACACCTTCGACAGCAATCAGGCCCTGTTCGACGCCATGATCAAGGAGGCGCCCGGTCACCGGGATATCACGCTCTATCTGCGCGATCCCCACGTCATTCTCTCCATGGCGCCGGATAAATTCTTCATCGATCCGTCGCACACCTACCGGCTCTGGTCCTATGATTATCGAACCGATAAAAAGCCGCCGTCCCATTTTGCCATCCGGCGGGCCTCTTCCCGCGAACACATCGAACAGATCAGCGCCCTTTACCAGAGCCGCCGAATGGTGCCCCTCGACCGGCAGTTCATCGATGAGTTTCACCCGGACAAGGCGCGCAGCTATTTTGTGGCCGAGACCGCGGCCGGCGAGCTGCTGGGAACGGTGACCGGCGTGGACCATTGCGAAGCATTCAACGACCCGGAGAACGGTGCGAGCCTCTGGTGCCTCGCGGTGGATCCGTCGGCCAATGCGCCCGGCGTGGGTGAGGCACTGGTGCGCCATCTGGTGGAGCACTATTTCACGCGGGGACGCAATTACGTGGATTTGAGCGTGATGCACGACAATCACGAAGCGATCCGGCTCTATGAGAAGCTCGGTTTTCAGCGGGTGCCGGTATTTTGCGTCAAGTATAAAAATCCGATCAACCAACCGTTGTTCATCGCGCCCCAACCCGGCCAGCAGCTCAATCCCTATGCCATTATCATCATCAACGAGGCCCGGCGTCGAGGCATCGGCGTGGAAATCGTGGATGAGCAGGTGCCTTTGTTTCAACTGAGCCTCGGCGGCCGGTCGATCTGTTGCCATGAATCCCTCACCGATATGACCTCGGCCATCGCCATGATGCGATGCGACGACAAGCGATTGACCTATCAGACGCTCAAACGCCAGGACATTCACGTGCCGATGCAATACACGGCCGGGGAGCCGGCGCAAAATCGCAAGATTCTCCAACGGCTCGGCAGGGTCGTCGTCAAACCGGCCCGGGGCGAACAGGGCAGGGGCATCAGCGTGGACCTGAACACGCCCGACGCACTGGATCGGGCCGTCGCCGCGGCGCGCCGGGTCTGCCCGGACGTGCTCATCGAGGCCTATGTCCAGGGACGCGATCTTCGGATGATCGTCATCGGCTTCAAGTTCGTTGCTGCAGCGGTGCGGCGGCCGCCTGAAATCGTCGGCACCGGCCGGCACAAGATCAAGACCCTGATCGAAAAATACAACCGTCGGCGCATGGCCGCCACCGGCGGTGAAAGCCGGGTGCCAATGGACGCGGAGACGCGTCGCTGCATGGCCGCCGAGGGTTTCTCCCTGGATGAGGTGCTGCCCCTGGACCGCACCCTGGTGTTGCGCAAGACCGCCAATCTGCATACCGGCGGCACCATTCACGACGTGACGGCCGATGTGCATCCCGATCTGATCGCGGCCGCGGAACGAACCGCCGTGGCGCTCAACATACCGGTGACGGGTCTCGATCTGTGCGTGCCCGACATCCAGGGGCCGGATTACCACATCATCGAGGCCAACGAGCGGCCCGGTCTGGCCAATCATGAACCCCAGCCCGTCGTGGAACGCTTCATCGATTTTCTCTTTCCCGAAACGGCAACGATTCAAGGGAGTGCCCAGCAGCCATGATGGAAATGCCCGCTATCGACTCGACATTCTTAAAAAAGACCCTCGTCGACCTGCTCAATATCCCCAGCCCCTCCGGCTATTCGGACCAGATCGTGCACTACGTCGGCGAGGTGCTCCAGCATTTGGCGATCGACTTCGAGGTGACCCGCCGCGGGGCCATCCGCGCCGTGCTCGAGGGCACCCAATCCACGGTAAACCGCGCCCTGGCCGTCCATTTGGATACCCTGGGCGCCATGACCCGCGAACTCAAGGAGAACGGCCGCCTGGGCGTTGCTCCGGTGGGAACCTGGTCGAGCCGGTTCGCCGAAGGGGCGCGGGTGACGATCTTCAACAGAAACGGGCCCCAGCGCGGTACGGTGCTGCCCCTGAAGGCCAGCGGACATGTCTTCAACGATGAAATCAACACCCAGCCGATCCACTGGGACCAGATCGAGGTGCGGGTCGATGAACCGTGTCACGATGCCCGGGCACTCCAAGATGCCGGGTACGAGATCGGCGATTTCATCGCCTTCGATGCCACGCCGGAGATCACCTCCCGGGACTACATCAACGCGCGTCACCTGGACGACAAAGCCGGCGTCGCCCTGCTTCTCACTGCCGCGAAGATGATCCAGGACCATCAGATCGCCCTGCCGGTCAATTGCTGCCTGTTGTTCACCATTTCCGAGGAGGTGGGCTCGGGTGCCTCTTCCATCGTCTATGGCGATGTGGCCGAGATGGTCGTCATCGACCATGCGCCGGTGGCGCCGGGACAGGCCTCCAGCGAATATGCGGCCACCATCTGCATGATGGACCAGAGCGGGCCGTTCGACTACCATCTCAGCCGCAAGCTGGTGCGCCTGTGCGAAGAAAACGATATTCCCTTTCGCAAGGATGTGTTTCGCTATTACCGCTCCGATTCCGCCTCGGCCATCGAGGCCGGCAACGATACCCGCACCGCCCTGATCGGCTTCGGTGTGGACGCCTCCCACGGTCACGAGCGCACCCACATGGACACATTGACTGCCGTGACGCGGCTCATCACGCTCTACATGCAGAGCGGTCCGACCTTTTTGCGCGACAAAGACGACCTGGCGGGCCTGGAGGGGTTTCCCCATCAACCGTCGAGGGATGTGATCAGGATCACGACCTAGTGCCCATCCACAAATGGCCAATTGGCCCGATATCCGCGTTATGCTCAAAATTTTATCCTCGGAATATTCGACATATGCCTGCGGTAAAATTTTTCGCATGCCTTGATCTCGACCCAATTTGCCTATTTCTGGATGGGCACAACCTATCTTTTGTGACAGAAGTTCTGACTGAATGTGATTCACCTTGAAGGGCCTGCATTCCAGAAGATGTTTGATAAATAAATCCCATGGCAACGTTTATGGCAGGCCCGGTTGGGCAGGTGGCCAGGGCCACGTGAGCCTGCGGTCTTAGAGCCAGTTAAATGCAAACGACGGATAAGCGGCCCAGACTGTTTGAGCGCAGCGAGTTTCTGGGCCGCCCGCCGTGCATTTTACTGGCTCTTGACCGCTTGGCGTGTGGCATCGGCCACCTGTGCCAACCGGGCCGGGTTTAATGAATGACATTTAGTTAGAATCGCTGCTTGTGTGCCAAAAGACGTGACGATGACTTGCAAAAAGTGCTAAGGTCACCCCATTTATCGGCTTGAGAGGAGAGGCATTGTCCAATAAAGCCGCTTTTAGACCCGAAACGATTCATGACGAGAGGAGAGACCCAATGAAGGAGTGTGTGATCATCGACGGCGTGCGAACCCCGAACGGCAGGGCTCACAACGAAAAGGGGTGGTTCCGGAAGGTACGCCCCGATGAGTTGCTGACTGCGGTTTACCACGCGCTGTTCGAGCGCAACCCCAAGATCAAACCGGAGGATGTGGACTGCATCATGGCGGGCACGGCCAACGCATCGGGGATGCAGAACGATATCGGGCGCCTGGCGTGGCTCGCGGCCGGCTATCCGGAAAGCGTCCCGTCCCAGACCATATGCAATCAGTGCCCGTCGGGCATGAGCGCCACCATGGACGCCGCCCGGGCCATCATGGCCGGCGAAGCGGACATCATGATCGCTTCCGGCGTGGAGGACATGGAGAAGGTTCCCATGGCGGCGAACATGGATATGCCGCCGCGCCTCTGGAACCGCTACAACCCAATGGACATTCCCATGGGGAATACCGCCGAAAAGGTGGCCGACCAGTGGCACGTGACCAAGGAAGACATGGTCAACATGGCCTATCACTCCAACATCAAAGCCAAGCAGGCGCGCGACGCGGGCAAGTTCAAGAACGAAATCGTGCCGGTGATGGGGCACAAGGAAGACGGATCGGAATTTCTCGTGGAGCATGACCAGTGGATCCGCGAATCGGTCAGCAAGGAAGATATGATGCTCATGAAGACGCCGTTCAAGGAGAACGGCAAGGTGAGCGCCGCGACCTCGTCGCCGCTGACCAGCGGTGCGGCCGCCCTGCTGCTGATGAGCCGGGACAAGGCCGACAAACTGGGATTGCCCTACAGTTACAAATACAAATGCGGCGCGCAGGCCGGATGCGATCCCACCGTGATGGGTGTCGGACCGATCTATGCCGTGAAAAGGCTTTTCGAGCGCTTCGGCCTGAGCGCCGGGGAGATGGGCGCCGTGGAAATCAACGAGGCATTCTCCAGCCAGTCGCTGGCCTGCATCCGGGAGCTGAAGCTGGACAACGAAAATGCCCCGTTCGCCAAGACCAATGTGTGGGGCGGGGCCCTGGCCCTGGGCCATCCGCTCGGGGAATCGGGCGCGCGCATCCTGGTCACCCTGCACAATATCCTGAAAACCGAGTTTCCCAATGAGAAGTATGGCCTGGCCACATTGTGCGGCGGGTTCGGCAATGCCAATGCGGTCGTTCTGGAAAAGATTTAACGGGAGGGAGATCGAAGATGAAGGCAGACGACATTAAAACCATTGCGATCATCGGTGCGGGCGATATGGGCCACGGCATCGCCGAGATATGCGCCCTGGGCGGCTTGCAGGTCCATCTGTACGATATTAAAGAGGCGTTCGTCGAACGTGGAAAACAGCGGATCAAGGCCAGTTTCGAAAAGATGGTCTCCAAACAGAAGATGGCCGCCGAAGAGATGAACCGGGCCCTGGGTGCGATTACAGGCTTCACGGTGCTGGGAGAAGCGGTCAAGGATGTGGACTTCATGATCGAAGCCGCGCCGGAGATCCTGGACTTGAAGATCAAGATTTTCAAGGAGGCCGATGCCCATGCGCCGGCCCACGCCATCCTGGCATCCAACACCTCCAACATGAGCATCACCAGGATGGGGGCTGCCACCAAACGGCCCGACAAGGTGCTCGGCATCCACTTCTTCAATCCGGTCATGATGATGCTGCTGGTAGAGGTCATCCACGGCGAAGGCACCTCCGAAGAGACCATGCAGACCAGCTATGAGCTGATGTCGCGGCTGAAAAATTTCCGGGGCAACATGGTTCCGGTGCGGGTGGAAAAAGATACCCCCGGCTTCATCTACAACCGATTGGGAGCGCCCATCGGCTTGTATATGGCCGAACTCTACGAGAAAGGCATGGTGGATCCCGAGGCCGTGGATGCCAAGGTGCGTTCCATCGGCGCCCCCATGGGACCTTACGAGATCATGGATTTCACCGGTCTGGATGTGAACCTGCACGGCAACGCCTACTTTGCCGAAACCCTCTCCCCGGAATTCGAACCGCGCGGCTGGATGAAACGCCTGGTGGAAGAAGGCAACCTGGGCAAGAAGAGCGGCAAGGGGATCTTCGATTGGCCGGGCGGCGCCCGTCCGACCATCGATCCGGCCAAGGCGGACCCCAATTTCGATGTCACCGACATCATCTGCCTGCAAGTCAACGAAGGCACCAAGCTGCTCGAAGCGGGTGTGACCCACAGCGCCGCCGAGATCGACAAGGCCGTGGTCAACGGCGGCGGATCGGTATTCGGGCCATTTGCTCTGGCCAAGGGCATGGGATGGGACAAGGTCGCCGAACGATGCGAGGCCATCTCCAAACGGCTGGGTATCCGGTGGTTCATGCCCACGGAGATGCTCAAGAAAGGCCATATCGAGATTTAACGGGCTCTGGAAAACGATGAACCCGAGGTGAGACGCTCGAAGGGCGGTCTACATGGACGCCCTTTTTTGTCGAGCCGGCGGCGCAACCTCATCTTGGAATGGGCCGCTCACATGCCCACACCGTCGATCTTCTCTCCGCACTCGGGACATTTGCCGTCTTTCAACCGGTTGCGCACCAGCCAGAGCCCCGAGCGCTCAACGACCGCCGCCCCGCATCCATGGCAGTGGGTGTTTTCGCCGCCGCTGTTCCGGACGTTGCCCTCGTAGACATAGCGAAGCCCTTCGGAGATGCCGATATCCCGGGCCAGCCGCAGCGTGGCCACCGAGGTCGGCGGGTGGTCCATCATCTTATAAGAGGGATAGAAGGCCGTCACATGCCACGGCACCTCGCGGCCGACGCTTTTGATGAAACGGGCGATCTCCCGCAACTCCTCCTCGCCATCGTTCCAGCCGGGAATGATCAGGGTCGTGATCTCCACCCAGACCCCCAGTTCTCTCATGAGGCGGATCGTGTCCAGAACCGGTTCGAGCCGGGCGCCGCACACCTCCTTGTAGAATTTGTTGGTGAAGGCCTTTACATCCACATTGATGGCATCCAGATGCGGGGCAATCTTGCGGGCGGCCTCGGCGCTCATGTAGCCGTTGCTGACAAAAACGTTCTGGATGCCTTCCTGGTGGGCGATGATGGACGTATCATGAGCAAATTCGAAGAAAATGGTCGGTTCGGTGTAGGTGTAGGCGATGCTTGCGCAGCCGGCGGACTTGGCACTTCGCACAATCTGCGCCGGGGTCCGGTCTTCGCCGATGATCCGTCCGCCGTGGGCATGGGGGTACTGGGAAATATCGCTGTTCTGACAGTGCTTGCATCGGAAGTTGCACCCGACCGTACTGATGGAATAGGCCTTGGATCCTGGCAAGAAATTGAAAAGGGGCTTTTTTTCGATGGGGTCGATGTGCTCGGCCACGATCCGGCCATAAACCAACGTATACAGCGTGCCGTCCCGGTTTTCCCGCACACCGCAGATCCCCCGTTTGCCCGGGTGAATGCTGCAATGGTGGCTGCAAAGATGGCACCGCACCTTGTTTTCGTCCCGTTTTTCGTAGAGCATGGATTCCTTCATGGCGCGCCCCCCTTTTTATAAGTACCCATCACATATATAAAAAAATGATTTGGCTTTTGCAGAATGTCAATGGGCGTTAATACCCATTTTTCAATGTATGGCTCGGGTTCCCGTTGAACGCGGGGCGAATCGGTTCAATGCCAGTCAGAGTTTGCTCTTGGCCCCCACCATGCGAAGCACAATCTCACGGGCATCAGGGGTGGATTTTTTGCGGATCAGGCCGAAGAGCCGGCGACAATCGGCCATGGAGAGGGCTCTGGTGATCGCACCGATCTCCAGTTCATCGCGGCAATGGGGAACAGGATCGCTGGTTTCTTCGATTTCTTCTTTGGCAATCAGCTTGATAAAGACCAGTGCGCGGGCCGCCAGGATATCTTCTTCATCGAAGCGTCGATGGGGATGGAATCGGTACAGGAGTGTCAGGAGATCACCGGGGCCATAGAGGTGTCCCTTTAACCCCAGGGTGCGCAAGATCGCGGCCATCAGGAAGCAGACCCTCAATCGATACCCCCGGGGAAGCCTGGATTTCAGTTCCCGCCATAGCGGATAATGGATCTGCCCGGCTTCGATAAAATGCCTGCCGGGAGCGGCGATGATCTCGATGATGCCCTCTGCCCGCAGTTGGTCGCGCAAGGCAAACCGCTGCGCATCGGCCCGGGCGAATCTTTTGACCGCTTCGATACAGGCGTCAAAAGTGCCCCTGACCGATACCGAATAGAAATTCAGGAGGGCCGCGGTGGCTTTCCTTTCCACTTCATACACCCGGTGCAGGGTGGTGTTCTGCGGCAAATCCGAAGGCTTGCCGCCATCGGCAAAAAATTCGTGAATCTTGAGCAGGGTGTCGATAAAGGGTTCGACCTGGACAATCCGTATCCCTTTGTGCTGAAGGACTCTCAGCGCCTCGCACATGAGCCTGCTGTAGGCCGGAAATTCCAGGTCCAGTTCTTGGAGATAGGCGTCAATCTCCAGCCGCCCGGAAAGCATTGATGTGAATCCGGGATCCGGCGGCTCCTCGAGGATCACCGTATCGTGATCCGCCATCAATGTTTTGGCCAAAGGCACGGTTTCGGGGCGATGGGTGGACAGGACAAGCGTGGCTTGAGAGATTCCGGGCGGCAAGACTCCGGCAGAAATACCGGATGCAGCCCCTGGGCCATCTCGGCTCGCACGATTTGGGCGGGTGGCCATTCAGCGTCCCTGGACCAGACCGGCCTAATCGTCTTCGACGTATTTGAAGGAGAGGTTCACCCTTGTACGGTAGGCGATCACTTTTCCGTTTTCCACTTTCATGTCCATTTGGGTGATTTCTGCGATGCGCAGGTTGTCGAGGCTCAGGCCCGCGGTTTCGATGGCATTCTGCGCGGCATCTTGCCATGACGTGGTGCTGGTCCCTACCAGGTCGATGACGATGTACATGCTTTCACTCATAGGCGCCTCCTTTGGATCAACGCACGAATTGCTTCATCTGATTTTTTTCCGATTCGTAGCAACGGGGTCGAAATAGTGTCAACCCTTTTGTCAAAGCAGCATTCGATTGTCGTTCGTGCCACATGTCGCTTTTTCGAGTTCGATCATGCGCTGTTTGATCTCCAGCCCCCCGCCGAATCCGGTCAGGGCGCCGTTGCGACCGATGACCCGGTGACAGGGGATCACCACCGGAAGGGGGTTTCTGGCATTGGCCCCACCCACGGCGCGCACGGCCTTGGGGTTGCCGATCTTTTCGGCCACCCAACGATAGCTGGCCAGGGTGCCATAGGGGATGGTGCCCAGAACCTGCCAGACGCGCTGCTGGAAGGGTGTGCCGGTGGGGGCCAGGGGCAGGTCGAAGGCTCTGAGCTCGCCGTTGAAATAGGCCCTTAATTGGGCTTTGGCCGCCTTGAAAAAACCCGGGTTTTTCTTCCACGACGGCGCCATCTTCGTGGGATGCTTCGCTGTGGCAAAGTCGATATGCCGAAGGCCGGCCTCGTCGGCCACCAGGGTCAGCGTGCCGATGACGCCGGTATCGAAATGGTCATAGAACATAGTGCCCTCCTTCAGGTATATAGTCTCATAAGCTGTGTACGCATCGCGACATCTCCGTCTCGCCATGGCCCCACGTTCTCGAGGCACGCCGCCTGTTCCAGGCGTACAATTTATTCCAGCACCAACGCAAAGATCTTTTGGGGCCCGTGCATCCCCTTGAACATCGTGGCCTGGATGTCGGCCGTCATGCTCGGCCCGGTGATGAAGCTGACCTGGGAGGGCCTGCGGCCATCGGTGAAAAGGGCCTGGATGGCCGTGTCGTAGGTCCCGACGATGCGTGTGACGGGAACTATGGCGACGTGCACCAGGGGCGCCAGAGAGACCAGACGGGCCTGGCTTCGGCCATGGGCGAGGATCAGGGTGCCCGATTCGGCCGCGGCGAAATCCACGCCCGTGATCCCTGCCTGGACATCGTCGAAAACCGCCCGGGTAAAGCCTCGACGATCTGGATAATCGGGCGGCATGACGACCGACACACCGCTTCGCTCTCCCCAGCGGACGAGGTCCAGGGGCAAGAGCACGTCGTCCGCCGTGGCCATCGCCCGGGTAATGCCCTCGGCCTGGAAGATGGCGGCCAGGCGGTCGTGCAATGCATCCCGGTCAGCCACGGGATAACAGGTCCCGCCCTGGGCTTCGAACTGGGCCATGAACTGATCTTTGAGTTGGGCCGCATCCAGGTGGTGTTCCCGCGGCAAGGGCAGCGTCGGTCTCTTCACCGCGTTTTTTCGTTCGGCCCCCTGGAGTCTTTGGAGAATTCTGTGTCGGACCTGATCGGTCATGGCGTGCCTCAATTTTTCTTTGGGTCCATTTGCGCCCAACGCTCACGGAAGGTTTTGGCCGGAAGGGCGGGCAGGTCACGGCTGCTGAACCAGCCCCGCGGACCGTTGGGCATCGAATGAATCCGATCACCGCTCCGGAATCGATTGGCGGCCAGCCGGGCGACCTTTGCAAACAGCCGCCACAAGCGGTGATCGCTGCCGGCCACGGAAAGGAGCGTGTGAACGAACCGTTCGCGCCATCCGGCGCCGCTGCCACCCAAGGCCCGGTCTCCGACCACATCCTTATATCGATAATAAAGCAACAGGCTGGGATGGTCGATGCCGGCCGGGCAGATGATTTTACAGCGATGGCACAGGGTGCAGGCGCGGATCAGATCGCCGGTGTTGCCGAGACCTTGCAGGGCAGGGGTCAGCACCTGGCCCATGGGACCGGAGTAAGCCCAGCCGTAAGGATAACCGCCGACCTTGCCATAGACCGGGCATGTGTTCAAACAGGCCCCGCAGCGGATGCAGCGCAGGGCTTCGCGTGTTTTCGGATCCTGGTAGGCGGCCGAACGGCCGTTGTCCAGGATAACGATGTGCAGCTCTTCGGGGCCGTCGATTTCATCCGATCGCTTGGGACCGCTGTCCAGGCTGATGTAGGCGCCGGCCGCCTGACCGGTGGCGCTGCGGCACAGCACGCGCAGCATGTGCATGGCATCGGCCAGGGTCGGCACCACCTTTTCCAGGCTCATCACGCAGACCAGGATGCGCGGGCTCGATTTGTTGAGGCGGATGTTGCCCTCGTTTTCCACGTTGATCACGGTGCCGGTTTCGGCCACGGCCATGTTGACACCGGTGATCCCCATCTGAAGATCGCGGAATTTTTCGCGCAGGAACCGGCGCGCCGCCATCCCAAGCGCCACCGGGTCGGTGGTGGGGGCGTCGATCACCCCTTTTTGCAGGAAGATGTCGCAGATCTGTTCGACCGGAATGTTCAGCGCCGGCCCGACAATGTGAAACGGCGGACGGTGCAGGAGTTGGGTGATGAATTCGCCCAGGTCGGTTTCCCAGGTCTCGATGCCGGCCTGGGTTAGGGCCTCGTTCAAACCCAACTCCTCGGTGACCATGGATTTGCCCTTGGTCACGTAGGATACGCCGTGTCGTTTGGCCAGTTCGACGATGTAACCATTGGCGGCCCGGCTGTCTTCGGCCCAGAAGACCCGCGCCCCGTTGGCGATCGCGTTGGTTTCAAAAACCTGCAACAGCTCGGGCAGTCGCTGGATCGATTCGTCCCGAATGGATTGGCCGTATCGATGGGCCGCTACCGGATCGGGAAAGCTCTGGTAGGCGCTATCGCGTCGGGAAGCCAGCCGCAGGGGCAGGATCTGAAGAAATTTCTGGGTATGGGCGTTGGCCAGTTCCTGGCGCGCCGTCTCTTTGAACTTATCGGTCGTGATGTTCATGTCGCCACCTGTGTTTTATCTCCGATGCTCCCAGCCAGATAGTCGGCCAGATGGACGGCACCCCGTCCCGGGTGATGGCGGTCGAGATAGCCCTGGATGTTGAGCAGGCAGCCGGGATCGCACATGACCAGCAAATCCGCGCCGCTGTCGAGGAAGTATTGGGCTTTCTGGCGCACCAGAGCCGTGGATACGTCCGCGAAGCTGTTGGCGAAGGTGCCCCCAAAACCGCAGCAGATGTCGGCGCCGGTGAGCTCGACCAGCTCCGTGCCCCGTACCGAGCGGATCAGCGCCTTGGGTTGGGCCGACACACCGAGGGCATTCAGTGTACTGCACGATTCATGATAGGCCACCTTGGCATGGCGAGTGCCGCCCAGGTCTTCAACTCCGAGGTGATCCACGATGAACTGGCTCAGTTCATAGACCCGGGGAGCCAGATCGTGGGCCCGCGCAAACCAGACCGGATCGTCGTCGAACAGCTCCAGGTAGCGATTTTTGACCATGTTGACGCACGATCCCGAGGGGCTCACAATCCATTCGTCGTTTTCGAAGACGCGGATAAAGTGCCGGGCCAGGCGCCGAGCTTCGTTGCGGAAGCCGCTGTTGAACGACATCAGACCGCAACAGGTCTGCTCGCAATGATACGTCGATTCGCAGTCCAGGTGCCGCAGCAGGGCCACGGTGCTTTCGCCGATGTGGGGCAGCACCATGTCGACCAGGCAGGGGATGAACAGGGAGACGCGCTTCATTGGCAATTCGTCCTTTCTCGCTCATGGTGACCGATGAGCATCACTATACCCTTGTCCGCATGCCGTGTTAAGCTTTAAGTGCCCTGTGACGCTCTGGATCGTCGCTGTCAGAGACATGAAACGGATTTGACGACGCAAGAAGACCGCTGGAGATTGTTGATAAAGAAAACCGTTGGTAGCCTTAACGGATCGCGATGTGCTATGGTAGATTCAATCCAACGGCGCTCACACGACCTCTTTCCCTATTTACCTCTGGATGACCGGGATCAATTGACCGCTTCATTTCAACGACGTGGCAGAATTGGGGGCAAGCCAGTCCCCATCGGACGATGAAGGAGAGTATAGAGGCATGAGGCACGAACGATACGCTTTTCTTCCGTTGCTGCTGGTCCTCGTGTTTTCTTTTACATCGGCCATGGCATCACGTGCCGAAAATCCCCGGGCCGTCGGGCTGACCCCCGAGGAGCGGGCCTGGCTCGACGCGCATGCTTCTGAATCCGTACTCTTTTTCAATACCTCGTTTCCACCCATCGAATTCGTTTCCGACCAAGGCACCTTCACAGGCATGGGCGCGGATGTGATGGCCCTGGTCGAGCAACGCCTCGGGGTCGTCTTTCCCAAACAGGCCTCCGACGACTGGAATCGGCATTTGGCGGCCCTGGAAAGCGGGGCCTGCGCCATTGCCCCCACCATCGTGCGCACCGCCGACCGGGAGCGCTATGCCTTTTTTACAACGCCCTACGCCGTGGTGCCTGTCGTGATCATCACCGCCGAAGCTTTTGTCGGCGGCAAGCGCATAGAATACCTCGAAGGGCGGCGGGTGGCCGTGGTTGCCGGATACGCCACCCAAACCTACCTGGGCCAAGACGCATCCGGTCGGTTCGAAGTCGTTCCCATGCCGGATGTGCCCCAGGGGCTTCAGGCGGTTTCATTCGGGCAGGTGGACGCCTTCGTGGAAAACCTGGCCGTGGCCGCCTACTATATTCAAAAGAAAGGCATCCCCAATCTGCGGGTGGCCGGCAACACCGACTACGCCTTCGAGTGGCGCATCGGGGTGAGCCGCAACTATCCGTTGCTTTATAGCGCCCTCCAGAAAGCTCTCGACACGATCACGGAAAGTGAAATGGAGGCGATCCGCGACCGATGGATATCGCTGGATATCGGCGATTGGCTGGATCCCAATGCGCGCCGCCTGCTCCGCATCATCAACGTGATCGTGGCGGTGGTAATGGCCGGCCTCCTGATCGTCAGCTACTTTCTCCTGCGCCGGTTGAAGGAAAAGGTGGCCAACCTGAAAATGGCGCAACAAGCGCTGCTGGAACAGGGCGAACTGCTGAAGATGGCCACGGCGGCGAACCAGGCCGGTATCTGGGACTACTACCCGAATCGGCGGGTCGTCTATCTCAGCCGGCAGTGGTTCGGCATGCTCGGTTACGACGGGGCAGGACGAGAAGAACCAGTCGAGGAGCTGCAAAGTTACATGCATCCCGAAGATCGCCCGATGGTGAAGCATCACTATCGGGAGTATATCGCGGCCTGCAGTCGGGAGCCCTACGAGATCGAATTTCGATTCCGGCAGGCGCAGGGCGGCTGGTGTTGGGTGCTTTCCAAGGGGAGGGCGGTGGAATGGGACCCGGACGGCGTTCCCTCGCGCCTGATCGGATTGGATATCAACATTCAGACCCTGAAAGACGCCCAGGCCGGCATGGCCCAGAGCGAGGCCTGGTTTCGCGCCATTTTCGACCATGCCCCATATGCCATCACCATCAGCGATCCTGAAGACGGGCGGTATTTGGCCGCCAACCAGGCGTTTCTATCCAATCGGGGTATTGGCCAGGATGAACTATCGACATTCAAAACCAGCGATTTTGCGGCCATAAGCGACGAAGAGACGGAAAAGGTGGTCGATACCCTCAGGAAGAAAGGGTTTGTCAATAATCTTGAGACCTCGATCCGCCGATTGGATGGCAGTGAGTCGCATATCATGTTCTCCTCGGTGTTGCTCGATGTCGGCGGGCACCAGCAGGTCCTGTCTATGACCGTGGATATCACCGAAAAAAAGCGGGCCGAAAAAGCGCTGAAAGAGAGCGAGGCACGCTTTCGTTCGCTTTTCATGATGGCCCCCTTGCCGCTGGTCGAGATTGCCGCGGATGGGCGCATCGTCGAGGTCAATGAGCGGTTTATTCAGACCTTGGGCTACGGATTGGACGAGGTCCCAACCGCCGATGCTTTTCTGTCGGTTGCCTTTCCAGACTCGGACTACCGCGGAAAGGTCGCATCGGACTTGCGTCAGGCCGTCGATCAGGAACTCGTCAGTCGTTCAAACATCGCCACCGGTGAATATCAGGTGACCTGCAAGGACGCAGCGGTGCGTCAGATGTTGATCGGCGCCAGTTTGATCGGAGAGAGTTACCTGGTCAGTTTCGTCGATATCACCGATTGGAAACGCGCCGAGGTAGAGCGTCAGAAACTCCAGGAGCAGTTGTTGCAGGCTCAAAAACTTGAGGCCGTGGGCGTCCTGGCCGGCGGGGTGGCCCATGATTTCAACAACATGTTGGGGGCCATCATCGGGTACACCGAACTGGTGATGGATGGGACGGATGCCGGCGATCCGATCCGCCAGAACCTGGCGAAAATTCTCGATGTGGCCCAGCGTTCGGCCAATCTCACCCGGCAGTTGCTGGCCTTTGCCCGCAAGCAGCGCGTCGAGCCGGTGCGCTTCGACCTCAATGAATCGGTGGAAGCCGTTCTCAAGATGTTGCGCCGGCTCATCGGTGAGAACATCGAGCTGACCTGGATGCCCGGCAAGGGCCGTTTCATGGTCTATATGGATCCCACTCAGTTCGATCAGATCCTGGCCAACCTGTGCGTCAATGCCAGGGATGCCATAGCGGACGTGGGAAAGATCACCATCCAAACCGCCACGGTGTCAGTGGACGACGCCTTTTGCGAACTCTATCCCGATTGTGTTGCCGGCGATTACGTTCGACTCTCCGTTAAAGATAACGGTTCGGGCATAGACCAGGAGACCCTACCGCATATCTTCGATCCGTTTTTTACCACCAAGGGCGTGGGACAGGGCACGGGGCTGGGATTGGCCATGGTCTATGGCATCGTCAAACAGAACAACGGGTTCATCCAGGTGGAGAGCGAACCGGGATGGGGAACGACCTTCAATATTTATCTGCCGCAGCAGGCCGCCGCTGCTGCTGCAGAGCAGGAAACAGCTTCAGAAGAGATCCCGCACGGCCGGGGCGAGATCATTCTCATGGTCGAAGATGATACAACTATCCGGGAGATCGGCCAGATGATGCTCCAGCGCTTGAATTACACTGTTTTGTCAGCGCCCACGCCGGGCGATGCGATTCGTCTGGTCGAGGAAAAGGGCGTGGACATCGGCCTGCTCATTACCGATGTGGTGATGCCGGAGATGAACGGCAGTGAATTGACGCAGCGGTTGCTGTCGATGCGTCCGGGGTTGAAATATATTTACATGTCCGGTTACACCGCCGACGTCGTGGTTCACCGGGGCGTATCGGACGACAAGGACCATTTCATTCAGAAACCCTTTTCTCTACGAGAGCTGGCGGTCAAGGTCAGGACTGTTCTGGATCAACGTTGAGCGATTCTCCAATATCGAGTCAAATCGAGAGACTAAAACGTTTTATGGCAAAATATCGTCAGATTGCGGGCAATCTGGCTGGCGTGCCGCTCCGCCTCATAAGCTCTGATCAAATCGGGCTTCACAAATTCGGGAGGATCGGTGCTGAGCAATATTTCCAGGCTTGCATTGATCATGGATAGATTCCGGACAACGCCCTCAAGGGCATCTAGAATGATTTTGCCATTCTGATATGGTTCATGCAGTGACATAGGATCGTTTGCTTTCATCGGCGTGGTGCCTCCAATCTTGATGGTCTGTTCTTATCGCGTGGCGCAGGGGAAATATCGGCTGAAAACGGAATCGCTTAACAGGAAACAATGGGGTGGAAAATGGGTGGATAAAACACCCGGCCAACCGGTTTGAACCGTTCGCGGCTACTCGTTCAAGGAACTCAGGTAGGTGTGCAGGTTTTTCTTTTTATTCACCAATCCGAGCTTGTCGCGGATATTTTTGCGATGCCATTGCACCGAACTCGGCGACATGCCCAATAGCCCGGCGATCTCCTTGGTATTCCGGCCGCTGCGGATAAAATCGGCGATGCGCACTTCGGTCGGTGTAAAATCGAGGTATTTTGAGGACTTGCTTGTGGAAAACTGGGATACGATGTCGTTCAGGTTGGTCTCGATGATACGCATGTACGCCCTGGCATCCGCACTGATCTGGCATTTGTCCAGTTCTTCGATATAGGGCATTACATAGCGCTTCAGGTGCACGAGCATATTGACTTCCACCGCCCGTTTTTCCACCTCGCGATGGTCGAGGGAGGCTTTCAGGGCCTGGTTGACTTTTTCCAGGTAGCGGCTCTTCTCTTCGAGCTCCTTTTCCCGTTGCATGAGGGTAAGGACGATCTTGTTTCTTTCGGTGACGTCCCGAACGATCGCCAGGAGCTGAGGCGTTTCGAGCACATCGATCTGTGAAAGGCTCACCTCCGCATCGAACCAGGTGCCGTCCATTTTTAGGAAACGCCACTCGAAGCACTGGAGCATTTTTTTATTATAGAGGTCTCGCCTATTTTTTATGTGATCCTTGGAAGTTACGCCGTCGGGCTGACACTGCGGCGACAGGTCTAAAATGGAGCGCCCGAGCAGGGTCGTTCCCGAGCTTTTGAAAAGATCCAGGGCCATTCGGTTGCAATCGACAATCCGGCCGGCTTCGATCACCAGAATCGCGTCGTTGGCCGATTCGAAAAGGTGGCGATATTGGGTTTCACTGGAGTGAATGGCCTCCTCGGCCGCGTGATTGGATGTGGTGTCCTGAATCGTCTCGATGGCGCCCAGAAGGGTGCCCTCCGAACTTTTCAAGGGGGCTGCCGTAAAAAAGAGCCATTTCCCATGCCGGCCCAGCTTGGGGAAAAAGTCCTCACCCTCGTAGCCCCCCCTTATCGATGGTGAGGGTCTGCATTTGCCGCCATAATGCGTGATCAATTGGGCGGGGTCGGCATGGCTGGCGATGAGATCGGCCAATACCTGCCGGGATTCGGTGTAAAAGGCCTCCCGATGTTTGAAGGTGCCGATGATATCATCGCTTCGAACACCGGTGAGCATTTCACAGGCCCGGTTCCAATGGGTAACCCGGCCTTCGGCGTTCACCATAAAGGTGGCCATGGGGGTTCCCCCCAGGACGTCGTTCAAGTCGCAAACATCGACGTTGTTGTACGCCGATGGATCCTTCAACGCGGTTCTGTCCATCATAGTTTCCGTTTTGATGTCATCTCCCTTTCATCTCTTTTTCGGCAATAAGCGGCGTTTCTTGAACTTTTCTTGAAACGAATTTTTTCTGTCCCTGCGACGAGAGGGTGTGAGGTGGCCACTGGTATCGGTTGGGCCGGGTTCGATGCGTTTCGCCCGTTGGCCTTGCCGGGCCACCCAGATTCGCCTTGACACGGCGGGAGGGACCGTAATATGAATGACGCGTCAGTCAGTTTTTAGGAGTGAGCCGCAAGGCGGCTCCCGCCGATTAGGCTTGCAGAGGATAGGATCCCGAAATGAGCGGAAAACAGGAGAGAACGAAACGGCAGCTCGTATCGGCGGCCATCGATGTGTTCCATGAAAACGGGTTTCAGAAATCCCGTATCTCGGACATCGTGGCCAAGGCCGGCGTTGCCCAGGGCACCTTCTATATCTATTTCAAATCAAAGGAAGAAATTTTTCATTACATCTGCACGGAGTTCAAAACCATGTTCATGAGCCTGCTGGACGATGCTGCCGATATGTTCACCGGCGCCTCGATAGAAGACATCCGGCGGGACCTGCATCGGTTCATCCATGAATTGATCACCCTCTTCACGGCCAACTACAAGATGGCCCGGCTGCTTTTCGTCGAAGGCAGCGGTTACGCCGGGAAGTTCGGGGGGATCTACGAAAGTATCTATGCGGACTTCATCGGCAGAATCGCCGCTTACCTGCCCGTCGGGCAACAAAGAGGGCATATCGCTTTCGAAGACGCGGAAACCGAAGCCGCCTTTTTAATCGGTCTTTTCGACAGCAGTCTGTTTTACTTCATGCGGGTCAAGCATCATATCGACATCGATAACCTGAGCCGCCGAATGACCGATTTTATCCTCGGCGGGCTGACCAAACAGCGACCGATTCCCGATTGACAAAGCACGACCAGCGACCGGGCAACAGACGTCGGTCTGTCCACGGCGCTATGACCCCCATCTCAGCGGATCGCCCATTCAGCTTGTTGCGGACTCAGGAGTGACCATGGAAACTCGATCGGAGCAGTCGTTCGATACAGACCGGATCGATTCGAATCAAAAGCATCCTGTTACATCAGACGGCATGTCGGCTTGGATCATGCCGCTGGCCAAACGCTTCTGGCTTATCATTTTACTTGTCTTCGGGCTTTCGTCAGCCGCGATCTGGGCGATTCCAAAGATCGTCATTCAAAATGACCTGATGTTCATGCTCCCGGAAGACAACGCGGCAAAGAACCATTATCTGGATGCCGAGGAACTTCTGGGCAATGCCGGCGGCATCGCCATCGCCATTCAATCCACGGACGGCATCTACCGGGTCGACCTGCTCGAGCGGGTCCGCGAGCTGGCGGCGAGATGTCGCGCGCTCAATCTGCGCATACCGGCGCACCAACTGGGGCTTCGCTGGGGGTTGTCGTCGGAGCACGCCCTGGCCCTGGCAGGGATACTGCAAAGCCTCTCTTCAGATCCCGATTTTACACCCCAGCTCCTTACAGAACTGCTGGCCGAGCCAACGGAGTTGGCGGAGGTCATCGGCGACAGCCTGCCCGCTTTACTGACGGTCGACGACACGGATCGTTTCTCCCTGGGACTGGCCGACCGCCTGGCGGCATTGGCCGCAGCCAATCCCGTTTTTCCGGGCGACCTGGCGGCCTTTGCCCATCAGACCACCGACCGGCGCGGCCATTTCAAAAACACCTGGGTCGACAAGGTGGTGGCCCTGACCGAAACCGACACGGTCTGGCCAGAATTCACAGATTATGGCGGCATCGCCGAGGCGGTGGCGCCGTTTGGTATTCCAGGCGGTCCGGACTTGGAGCGTTTCGTGGCGCAGATGCTCGAAGCCGGCGCCGTCGGTCCGGATGCCATCCTGCAATACTATGCGACGCGCCCCAAACCAGCGGACATTTCCGAAGCCTTCTGGTCCTCTCTGGCAGGTGCACTGACCCCTGAAGCCGTCCAGGCCCTGGGCGAGGCCCTGGTCCAGGCGCCCAAACAGATTCGTGTGGGCGACCTCGTGCCCCGGGAGATCACCACCGACAGCATGGCGCGAATACGGCAGCGTCTCCGCGCCTGGCCGTTTCTCCAGGAGGGCATCTACAGCCAGGACGAAAAGAGTCTGCTCGTGGTCGTGCGCAGCGCGCCGAATCTGGATCAGCCCAACCGCGAACTGCTGCTCGAGGGCGTCAAGGAAGAGGTGACGCAGTTGTTCGGTGACGGCCGCTATGGGGTGCACATGGCCGGTTATTCCATCGTCGATCAGGCCGTTGCGGAGAACATGCGCCAGGACATCGTGCGGCTCTTGCCCCTGGTATTTGTCGTGGTCACGCTGTTTCTCTTTTGCACCTTTCGCAATCCGGCCGGCGTGCTCTACCCCATGATCACGATCCTGTTGGCCGTGGGTTGGTGCATGGGCGTCATGGCGCTGCTGGATGTGCCCCTGTCCGTTGTGGGCACCGCCATGCCCGTTTTGCTGGTGGCCGTTGGATCGGCCTATGGCATCCACCTGGTCTATTACTTCGTTCATCGCCATGCCGGGACGTCCGACCCGAGCGCGGCCATGACCGATACCCTCGACGGCACCGGGCGCGGCGTGGTCATGGCCGGGTTGACGACCGTGGCCGGGTTCGTCTCCCTGGTCTTCAACGACATCGTGCCGTTGCGGGATTTCGGCCTGTTTACGGCGCTGGGCGTCTTTTTCGCATTGCTCGTTTCATTGCTTTTGATCCCCGCCCTGCTGATCCGTTTCGGGGTGCGGGCGCCCGCTCACCAGCGCGGCGCCGGTGCCGGCTTGGGCAGCCGACTGTCAGGCCGCCTGATCCGTGGGATCAGCCGCATATCCTACCAGCATCCGAAAAAGGTGATTGCCCTGGCCGTCCTCGTGGTGCTGGGTTCGATTGCCGGCGTGACCGGGCTCCGCGTGGAGATGAACAATATTGCGTTTTTCAAGAAGGACACCCCCATCCGCGCGGCCGATACGTTTATCAACGGCAATTTCGCCGGCACCGTGGACATGCGCATCATTTTCACCGCTTCCGAAGCCAACGGCGTGCTCGATCCGCTGGTCCTGGACGCTATGGAGCGCCTGGGGCACACCATCAAGGCGCAATATCCCCAAGTGGGCAAGACGCTTTCCGTCCTCGACCTGATTCGCAAGATGAACCAGGCCTTCTATTTCAACGATCCGGCCTATTACCGTATTCCAGGGATTTCTGACCTGGCCGGCGATCGATCGAATCAAGCGTTGAAGGCCCACCTGGCATCCTATATCGACAAGTTCCAGCGGGATGATACGCGTGCCTTTATCGATGGAGAAAAGCGGCGGGCGGCGCTCATGCTGCAGATCAAAACCGCGTCGAGCGAAGTCACGCGGGATATCCTGCACACCATCGAGAAACTCCTGGCCGGCCCGCTCGGTCAAGACCTGGAGCGCATCGGCGTGCAGGTGCACACGACCGGCATCGGCGCACTCTACGTCGAATCCGAGCAAATGATCGTCAGCGGCCAGATGCGTTCCATCGCCGTGTCGGTGGTGATCGTCCTGGTGCTCGTCACCCTGATCATGCGGTCGTTGGTCTACGGCCTGCTCTCCATACTGCCGCTCTGCATGGCCATATGCATCAATTTCGGCGTCATGGGGCTGCTTAACATTCCCCTGGACGCCGCCACGGCCATCGCCGCCTGCGTGGCCATCGGCATCGGCATCGACTACGGTCTCCACTACTTGAACCGATACCGGTTATACCGCCGGGCCGGCCATGGCCACGGAGAGGCCGTCGTCCAAACGGCCGACACCACCGGCGGATCGATCTGCATCAATGCCCTGGCCGTGGCCGCCGGCTTTTCGGTGCTGATGTTCTCCACCTTCGTGCCGCTCGTGCATCTGGGATTTCTCATCGCCCTGACCATGATCACATCTTCGGCCGGCTCCCTGACGCTGCTGCCGGCGGTATTGTCGCTGATCGACCGATCTCGTTTAACTTCATCAATGGATAAGGAGTGATTCATGAAAAGAAGCTTGATTCTCTTGCTGCTGATGTTGACGTATTGCGTCTCCGCTCAGGCCGCTGACATCGGCCCCTATGACCCGGCGACGGCCGACAAGGATGGACGCCGCATCTTCGATATTGCCGATGATTTCAACGAACCGGAGCGGGACCTGGTGATTTACACCCGGATGACCCTCAAATCCGGCGAGGCGGTCAGTGATACTCGCAAGGTGATCATCAAGGAGAGGATCGACAACGATCTGAGCCGCATCGTGTTTCGATTCACCGATTCATTGAAGCGCGGGCTCACCTTCCTGACCATCGAAACCCATGGCGAAAACAACGACCAGTATCTGTATGTGCCGGCCATCGGCCGGCCCCGCCAGATCGCTTCCCAGGATCGCCAGAACAATTTCGAAGACACCGATTTCACCAATGAGGATCTGGGCGGCATCAAGCTGGACGATTACACCTACAAGCGCGGCAGCGACACCACGCTCGCCGGGCGCGCCTGCTACAAGGTGACGGCCACGGCCAAGGCCGACGGCGCGCGCTTTCCCAAGAGGATCGCCTGGTTCGACCAGGAGACCTTCATCCCCCTGCAGATGAAAATTTACAACAGGGACAACAAGTTGCAGCGGGTCGTTGTGGCCGGCGACGTGCGACCCGTGGGCGCCATTCATCTCCCGTTCAAAACCGTGGCCAAGGACCTGCTGGAAAATCACACCACCATCCTGGATGTGGTTCGTGCCGAGGTGGACAGCGGCGTCGAGCCCCTGGATTTCGATAAGGAAAAATTGGGGGCCGCATGGAAAGAGACGTTTTAGGCGGCAAGCCCTGCCGGGCGTTTTCTCTCGTTCTTCTTCTGGCCCTGATCGCAGCTTTGACGATGACCCATCCAAACCTTTGGGCATCCGAAGCCAGTCCGGGATCGCATCGCCGGATGGCTTCCAGCCTTTCGAACCAGGGCGAAAACGAAACGGCGGAAGCGGGCGAAGAAGATGACTACATGGAGGACCTGCTGGGCGAATCGAGCGGCGCAGGCGATACCGCCACTGCGCCGGCGGTCGACCGGAAGAACTTTCCCTTGGATTACGAAGGCGAGCTGGTCGCCCATCTGTGGGCCCCCAATGACTATGACCACGAATGGCACACTACCGATCGGTTGGATCTGAAGGGATGGGGCGACATCGGCGCCATCCGCATGGCCGGCCGCTTCCGGTTGGACTACCAGGACCTGGAAAAGGATGCCAAGGCCAGAACCGACCTGCGGGAGCTCTTCGCCACCTATCAACTTCGCCCGAGCGCGGTCAGCTATGTGGATCTCACCATCGGCAAGAAAATCCTCTATTGGGGCAAAGGCGACGAGGTGAGGCCCATCGACCGGGTTTGCCCGGAAGATCTGAACGCCTTGTACTTCTACAATTTGAACGATCGAAAGACCGGGCGCATTGGAACGTTCCTCGACGTGCAGTTCACGCGACGATTACGCTTCGAAGGTTTCTGGTCCCCCTATTTCGAAGCCAGCCAGACCCCGGAGTCCGGAGATTACTATGAACCGGCGCTGCTTCGCCAATTGACCGGCGCCGGCATCGGAATCGACGGCGAGGACGAACCCGACGCATGGTCGGCCGACGCCGGTATCGGCGGCCGTTTCATGTTTTCACTGTTCAAGGCGGACCTGGCCCTCTACGCCTTTCACGGCTACGACCCCAAACCGAGCTACGGGATCCACCGGCTGGGGCCGGATCCCTATTTCGGGCTTCCCATCGTGCCCCAATCCATCAACGCCACCTACCCTCGCATGACCCTGTTCGGCGCCGACGTGGAACGCACCCTGGGTGCGGTGGTGCTGCGGGCCGAGGCCGCCTATCAATCTCGCGGTGCCTGGTTCGCTCTGGATTGGCAGCAGGATCCCACCCTCTTGCTGGAAACACCCCGCGGAAACGTGGAGAAAGATCAGCTCCAGTATGTGGTCGGCCTGGACAAGAGCGACCTGTTCATTCGCAATCTATTTTTCAATCTTCAATTGCTGGGGAGCCATATCTTCGATCACGATCCGCGAATGGTCGCCTCCGAATCCCAGACCGGCATGACCGCCTACCTGCGCTACGCGTGGTTGGATTCGAAATTGGAGATATGGTATCGCTACATGCTCATTTTCCAGGACGAAGACCAGCGCCATCACTTTGAAATAACATACAAACCGTTGTCATGGGCCCAGGCGGGCATCGGCGCCGTGGCCTTCGATGGGGGCGGGGATACGACCACCTTCGGCCAATACGCGGATAGGGATTTTGTCTATGCCAAAATGAAGCTCATCTTTTAACTTTCGATGAGCTCTTTTCCCCTGTCGAACGCTTCCAGGTTTTTGGCGATTTTATCCGACGGCACCATGCGGGTGATGGTCGCCTCGAAAATGTCGCGGTCCAGGGGGAGCACGCCGGTGGCCGACAAGGCGCCCACCAGGATGATGTTGGTGAAAATCGGATTGCCCATTTCCATAGCCGTTTCTGTGGCGTTGAGGAACCAGGCGGTATGGGAAAGATCGGTGATCCACCCTTTTAATTGTTCGGCCTCCGGGTATTGGGCCTCGCCGCTGATTACGGCGATGGCATGAATGGGCCGCATGTTGCACAACACGTGGACCTGTTCGCTGCCGTAATCCTTCAGGACCCGCAGTGCTTCGGTGGGCTCCAGGGAGACGATAAGGTGGGCCCGGCCTTTGGGGATCTGGGGGGAGAGGTCGTTGAAGGTCGAGGCCCGCAGGTGGCTCATCACCGAACCGCCGCGCTGGGAGGCGCCGAAGGTTTCACCGATGGTGATGTTGAGTCCCTGGGCCATGAGCATGTTGCCGAGCAGACGCGAGGCCAGGACATTGCCCTGGCCTCCCACGCCGGTGATGATCATGTTGTAAGGGTCGGCCGCCAGGGCCGTCATCGATCCGTTCATCGCTACACCGCCTCCTTTTGAATCGCTCCGGCCGGGCAGATCGACGCGCACACGCCGCACCCCGCGCAAATGACATCATCGATGCGGGAAACCTTTTTGACCTTGTCCCATATCAGCCCCGGACATTTGAAGACCCGGGTGCACAATCGGTTGCAGCCGCAATTTTCGCCCATGCAGATCGTCTCGACGATGTGCATGTTGAACCTGCGTTTGCCTTTTCGCTCGGGGCTCAGGGCGCACAGCTGTTTGAGGATGAGCACGTTGGGACCCTGCCGCGAAGAGATCAGCTCCAGGAGCGCGGCCTGGGTGGCGGCCAGGTCGAAGGGATCGCACTGGCGCACCTCGACGCCCATGGCTTCGCAGATGCGTCGGATGTCCAGGGCCTGCACCGCCTTACCGGCCGCGTCCACGGTGAGGCCGGGGTGGGGTTGAAATCCGGTCATGGCCGTGCCGCTGTTGTCCAGCACCACAACGGTGATGTTGGCGCCGTGGTGGGCGGCGTTGGCCAGGGCCGGCATGACGGCGTGGAAAAAGGTGGAGTCGCCGCTGACGGCCAGCACGGGCTGATCGAGGCCGAACTCCCGGAGCATGCCGAAGCCGCTGGCCACACCGGTTCCCGATCCCATGGCGTGCAGGGTTTTCAGGGTTTCATAGCCGGTGGGGCGCATGGCCAGGGAGTAGCACCCGATATCGCCGCAGACGAACCCCTGTCGATGGTCGAGTTGCAGAGCGTTGTGGATCGACCAGAACGAAGCACGGTGGGGGCAACCGGGACAGAAGGTCAGGTCGCGCTCCGGCGCCCCGAAAAAAGCCGATTCCAGGGCTTTTTGGGCATAACTCTCGGACACGGGCTGGTAGTCGATACCCAGAACCCTGGCCAGCCCCTGGACTACCCGATCCGGGTTCATTTCGCCGGTGGCGGGGATGGTGCCGTCGCGCTTGCCGTAGAAAGTTTTGACGCCGATAGTGGGGGCCAACTCGGCGGCCAGGATCTTGACGCTCTCTTCGAGGAACGGCAGCACCTCCTCGACGATGAGGATCGTGTCGGCCATACGCAGATGGCGCTCCACGAAACGGGGCGGCAGGGGCCAGGTGGTGCCCATCTTGAGAATGCCTACCCGCGATTCGGCCTGGAGCAAGCGGACCGCCTCCTTGCTGTAGAGGTTGCAGGCACTGCTGGTGATCAGGAGCACCTCGGGGTCGGGCGGGCCGCAATAGGTGTTGAACGGGCTCTCTTCGAAAAGTTCGGCGGCTTTCTGAACACGTTCCTGCTGAAGCGTGTGCTTGTACTCCACCGGCGAGCTGATCACCGCGCCTTCCATCTGATCCAGGATGAAACCATCATGTTTGAAGTAAGCCTTGCTGCCGGTCGGCGGCAATTCGCCCAGGGTCACGTTGCCGCTGGCGTGGGACAGTCGGGTGACGCTGCGGACCATCACCAGGGTGCGCAGTTCTTCAGAAAGCGTGAAGGCATATCGGACCATCTCCTTGGCTTCCTGGAAGTTACCGGGTTCGAGCAGGGGGATCTCGACGAGGCGGGCGAAATGGCGTGATTCGCCCTCGTTGACGCTGGAAAGGGCTCCCGGGTCGTCGCACGGGACCAGGACCAGGCCGGCGCGGGTGCCGGACCCGGCCAGATGCAACAGGAAGTCCGAGGCCACGTTGACCCCGTTCTGCTTCATCACGCAAAGCGCTCTGAGGCCGGCAAAGGATGCCGCGGCAGCGACCTCCAGGGCCACCTTTTCGTTGACCGACCACTCCACGTAGAGATGGCGCTCCTTGGAAACTTTGGCCAGGTTTTCGATGATTTCGGATGACGGGGTGCCCGGATATCCGGCGGCCACGGAGATACCGGCCTCCAAGGCCCCTCGAGCGATGGCTTCGTTGCCCATGAAAAGCCGTTGCTCGCCCTTTTTCCCCTGAACCAGATAGGACATCGTGACTCCTCTCGCGCGTTTTGCGCGCCAATCTGAGATGCAACTTCTTGTGTTGTTGTATCCTCGCTCCCGGGCGATGACAAGGGGAAATCGAATGAACCGGGTCTGCGACACATGCCCGCCTTGTTGTCATGGGAAATGACAAATTCCGCTAAAATTCAAAAGGCATACAAAATCATTGAAAGAAACTTCCATAAATTGTACACCACTTGTGACAGCGCCCGCTAACTGGATCAGCCTCGGGCAAGGCCCCCTTGACATATTCGAGATCGTGAAACAAAGGATGAGAGGAAAGGCGCAGCGCACGAAACCTCTTCGACAAACAAAAAGAACGGATTGCGAGACGATGGTGAGTAAAGTCGATAACACCGAGAAGACCCCACTTGCATTGGCCCTGGCCAATTCCAAGCGTCCCCAGGCCACTCCTCTGGAAGTCTTCAAGTTGGCACGCCGGCGATGGTTGGAGGGCAAAAAGATCAGTTTCGGACAGTTGGCCCAAGAGATCGGCGTCAGCCGCGGCACGCTGTATCGCTGGGTGGGCAAAAAAGACCTTTTGATGGACGAGATTTTCTGGTCGCTGACAGGGCCGGCATTCGAACGCGCCGTTCGGGAAACCCCGGGGCATGGGATCGATCATATCGTCAATGTGCACCGCAGTTTCATGGCATCGATCTTGTCCTTTCCACCCATGCAGCAGTTCATTAAAGATGACCCGAGCTACGCCTTTCGCATTTTGACCAACTTTACGAGCGGCGTGAGCCAGCGTATCATCAAGCTCACTGCCGAACATTTGCGGGAGCAGGAGCGGCAAGGGCATATCCAGCTGCATTCACCGGCGGAAAAGCTGGCGGAAATCTTCATCCTCGCCAACCAGGGGATCTTGTACAGCGACGTGATCAGCGGGCGCTCACCGGCCATTGACAAGGCCTGCGCAATCATTCGATTGCTGCTCACTTCGAGCGAGGCGATCGAGCAGCAGGCGGGTTCCTTCAAAATGGAAGAGTCTTCTGATACCGGTTCGACGAAAGCTTGACGGCGCCGGTCGGCGCTAATTGTTTAGTAACCCATCCAAGTTTGACTTCTGTTGCGTGAACATAGTACGAAACGAGGGGCGGGCGTTACGCCCGCCCCTATCTATTTTGGATGGATGCCACCCGCTTGACGATGGGCATCTCTAGTTCAAGGAAGCGAATTTCTTCCCTTCTTTGACCAGTTTTTCCAGCAGGGCGGCGGGTTTGAAGTCATCGCCATGTTCGGCCTGGAACTTCTTCATCACGTCGAGCACCTTGTCCAGTCCGACCAGGTCGGCATAGAACATGGGGCCGCCGCGGTACAGGGGCCAGCCATAGCCGTTGATCCAGATGACATCCAGGTCGCTCGGCCGCACCGCGATTTTTTCTTCCAGAATTTTTGCCCCCTCGTTGATGATCGGGTAGATACAACGCTGCAGAATCTCTTCGTCGGAGATCCCCCGGCGTTTATATCCCTTTTTCTCTGAAAATTCGACGATCAGTTGATCGACTTCGGGCGCGGGTTTGGGAACTCGGCTGCCCGGGTCATAATTGTAGTAGCCTTTGCTGGCCTTGAGACCGAAGCGGCCCTGCTCGCAGATCAGGTCCCGGATCGAATCGCCCGTGGAGGTCTCCTTGCTCCAGCCCAGGTCGTTGCCGATCAGGTCATAGAGTTGGAAGGGACCCATGGGGAAACCGAAGTCGTACACCACCTTGTCCACCTGGGCGGGCAGCGCGCCTTCGAGGATCAGCTTCTCGCTTTCACGGCGGCGCTGGGAGAACATACGGTTGCCTGCGAAGCCGTGGCAGACCCCGACCATCACGGCAATCTTCTTGATTTTTTTGGCGATGGCCATGGCCGTGGCCAGAACCGGGATCGACGTTTTGGCGGCGCGCACCACTTCGAGCAGGCGCATCACGTTGGCCGGGCTGAAAAAGTGCAGGCCGAGCACATACTCGGGCCGTTGGGTCATGGCCGCGATCTCGTCCACGTTCAGGTATGAGGTGTTGGTGGCCAGGATGGCGCCCGGCTTGCAAATGGCGTCGAGCTTGGAGAAGATCTCTTTTTTCAAGTCCATGTTTTCGAAGACCGCTTCGATGACCAGGTCCACGTCGGCCAGATCTTCCATGTGGGTGGTGCCCTTGATCAGGCCCATGCGCGCGCTGACATCGTCGGCCGTCATCTTGCCCTTCGAGGCGCTGATGTCGTAGTTTTTCTTGATCACGCCCAGGCCGCGGTCCAGAAACTCCTGCTTGGCCTCGACCAGGGTCACGGGGATGCCGGCGTTGACGAAGTTCATGGTGATGCCGCCGCCCATGGTGCCGGCGCCGATGACGCCCACCTTCTTGATATCGATCAGCGGCGTATCTTTGGGGATGTCGGGAATCTTAGCCACTTCGCGCTCGGCAAAGAAGTAGTAGCGCTGGGCCGCCGACTGGGAGCCGCTCATCAGTTGCTGGAACAGCTCGCGCTCATACTTGAGGCCTTCGGCAAACGGCTTGTGGACGGCCGCTTCCACCGCCTTGACGCACGCTTCGGGTGCTTCGAAGCCGCGGGCGGTCTTGGCCAGCTGTTTGCGGTAATCGGCGAAGATTTCGGGTTTGTTGCGTGCCTCGTCGATTTTTTCGGTCATGGTGCTGACCCGGCGCATGGGCCGTTTTTCGGCCAGGACTTTTTGGGCGAAAGCGATGGCGCCTTCGGCCAGATCACCCGCCACGATCTCATCGATGACGCCCTCCTTGAGGGCTTTGTCGGCGCGGATCGGGTTGCCGGTGGCGACCATGGGCAGGGCCTTTTCCGGACCGATCAGGCGCGGCAGGCGTTGGGTGCCGCCGGCGCCCGGCAACAGGCCGAGTTTGACTTCCGGCAACCCGAATTGGGCGCTGGGCACGGCGACCCGGAAGTGGGAACTCAGGGCGGTTTCCAGTCCACCGCCGAAAGCCGTGCCGTGGATGGCGGCGATGATGGGTTTGGAGCACTGGTCGAACGTGTTCAACACGTCGGGTAGATGCGGCTCGAGCGGCGGTTTGCCGAATTCGCGGATATCGGCGCCGGCACAAAAGGTGCGGCCTTTGCAGATGACCACGATCGCCTTGATGTCGTCATCGTTCATCGCCATGGTGATGCCGTCGGCCATGCCCTTTCGTACGGGGTGCCCCAATGCGTTGACCGGGGGATTGTCGATCCACAACAGGGCGATCTCCCCTTGCTTTTCCAATGATACGGCTTCGGTAATCGCAACCATTCGTCTCTCCTCCTGATGAATTGATAGTTCATGCCCATCCACAAATAGCCAATTGGCCTGTTTGTGGACGGGCATTGGTGATATGGATTTTCAAAAATGTGACAAACCGGAATGGATGTCTCAAAATGACCAATAAACGGTCCTTGTTTAATCATACCTGCGCTTTCCTGTCCATACCTTATAACCCGCAGCTCCGACAAACCCGGCACGCCCCTCCCAGCCCCGCAGATGCCGCCTCGCCGGAAGTGATAACACGTTGAAACGGAGCGCTATTCTCCAGCAATTCGAACTGAATGGGATTCACCCTGAAGGGCATGCTTTCCAAAAGATGTTTCATAAAAAGAATCGTATCGCAGCAGACATGGCAGGCGTGGGTGGAGCAGGTGGCCAGGGCCACATACGCCAGCGGTCAATAGTGCCGCTTGAATGCAAACGGCGGTCAAGCGGCCCAGACTGTTTGAGCGCAGCGAGTTTCTGGGCCGCCCGCCGTGCATTCATAGCGGCAGTTGACCGCTTGGCGTGTGGCATCGGCCACCTGGTCCATCCACGCCGGGTTTGTTGCATCGCATTTAGTTGGAATCGCTGGCTATTCCCCTCCTGTCTTGACCCCGCCGGGTCGAACGTATATAAACGGGGGCATTTGTCTCGGGCCGTTTGGAGGCTTTTCCGCGCCGATGATGCATCCGATGATGTATCCTGGCCTTAACGTGCAGCCGATGGAGACCCATGAAAAAGATTTCTGAAGCCGCCCTTCGCTGGTATACCCGGCTCGTGCTGGATCATCCCCTGGCGGTGATCCTTGTATTGTTGGCCATCATCGCCGCATTGGGATACAAGGCCAAAGATTTTCGCATCGACGCCTCGGCCGAAACCCTGCTGCTGGAGAACGACCGGGACCTGCGGTACTCCCGTGAGGTGGTGGAGCGTTACGGGGCCACCGATTTCCTATTGATCGCCTACACCCCGAAGCAGGGGGACCTGCTCTCCGACGAAAACCTGGCCGCCGTCGGTCGATTGCGCGACGAGTTGAAGCGGCTGCCCCTGGTCACCTCGGTCCTGACCCTGCTGGACGTGCCCCTGTTTCAGAGCCCGCCCATGTCCTACGCCGAAGTCTCCGAGGGCATCCGCACCCTCGAGTCATCGGCCACCGATCGGGCGTTGGCCCGCAAAGAGCTGGCCGAAAGCCCGTTTTACCGCAATTTGATGGTCAGTGAAGATCTGAAGACCACGGCCATCATCGTGAATCTGGAGACCGACGCGCACTATCAGTCCCTGCTCAAGGAGCGCAATGTCCTGCTGGACAAGAAGGCGGATGATGCGCTCAGCGAAGCGGACGAAGAGGCGCTCGGCGTGGTCAATCTGCAGATCGACCGCCACATGGAGCGAATGAGCACCGCCCAGCACGAGAACATCAAAACCGTGCGGGCCATCATGGATCGCTACCGCGATCAGGCCGATCTGTTCCTCGGCGGCGTCAGTATGATCCAGGACGACATGATCTCCTTCGTCCGCAACGATTTGAAGATCTTCGGTATGGGCGTCTTCGCGCTGCTGGTGCTCATGCTGGGACTCATCTTCCGCCGGTTCCTCTGGGTCCTCCTGCCCATGCTCTGCTGCTTTCTTTCGGTCATTGCCATGATGGGCATCCTGGCCATTTTCGGATGGGAGGTGACCGTCATCTCCTCCAACTTCATCTCCCTGCAGCTGATCATGACCCTGGCCCTCACGGTCCATCTCATCGTGCGCTACCGCGAATTTCATCGCACCGATCCCACCAGGGACCAGCGCGCGCTCGTCCACGACACGGTGCGCACCAAGTTCGTGCCCTGTCTCTACGCGGTGCTGACCACCATCGCCGGCTTCAGCTCACTGGTCATGTGCGACATCAAACCGGTCATCAACTTCGGCTGGATGATGAGCGTCGGCCTGGTGCTTTCCCTGCTGCTCACCTTCGTTCTTTTCCCGGCCTCGGTCATGCTGGCCAAAAAGCGGGGCCTGCCCACGGAAAAGGGCAGCCATGCCGGTCATTTTCTGACCGCCGCCTCGGCCCGCTTCACTCAGCACCACGGCGCGATCATCCTGCTGGCCACATGCGTGATCACCGCGCTGACCGTGGTCGGCATTTCACGTTTGCGGGTGGAGAACAGCTTCATCGACTATTTCAAGACCTCCACCGAGATTTATCAGGGCATGGCGCTGATAGACAAGAAACTGGGCGGCACCACGCCGCTGGACGTGATCGTTCAGTTCGATGATATCGATTTGAAGCAGTTCGCCCAGCCCGATGAGGAGGTGGACGACCTCCTCAATCCCTACGACCAGGAGGTGGTCGAGGATTATGACAAGTACTGGTTTTTCGACGAGCGTCTCGAGACCATCGAGGCGGTGCACGACTACATCGATAGTCTGCCGGCCACCGGCAAGCAGCTCAGCCTGGCCACGCTGCTGAAGATTGGCCGCAACTTGAATGACGGCAAATCCCTGGACAGCATCTCCATGGCTGTGCTCTACACCAAGCTGCCGGACAAATACAAGGAGCTGATATTAGAGCCCTATCTTTCCATCGAAGCGAACGAAGCCCGTTTTTCGGTGCGCATCATCGATTCGCTCGAAGACCTCAACCGGGATGCCCTGCTGAAAAAAATCAAGCATGACCTCGTCGACCAGCTCGGACTGGCCGCCGAACGGGTCCATCTGACCGGCACCATGGTGCTTTACAACAACATGCTGCAGAGCCTTTTCTCTTCCCAGATCCAAACCATGGGGCTGGTCGCCCTGGTGCTGTTCGTCATGTTCATGGTGCTGTTCCGCTCGATCCGTCTGGCCCTCATCGCCCTGTTTCCCAACCTGCTGTCAGCCGGTTCGGTCATCGGTGTCATGGGCTGGCTGGACATCCCCCTGGACATGATGACCATCACCATCGCCGCCATCAGCGTGGGTATCGCCGTCGACGACACCATCCACTACATCTACCGCTTCAAGGAAGAGATCAAGACGGACGGCAATTACTACCGGACCATGCACCGCTGCCACGGCAGCATCGGCCACGCCATGTATTATACCTCGGTGACCATTATCATCGGGTTTTCCATTCTGGCACTCTCCAACTTCTGGCCGACCATCTATTTCGGACTCTTAACCGGCCTGGCCATGCTGGTGGCCATCATCGCCGCCCTGACGCTGCTGCCCTGGCTGATCGTGGTGGTGAAGCCGTTTGGGCGGGAAGTCGAATCGTGACGTCACCGTAAGAAGCCCGATATCTGCGTTGCGCTCATCCCGTGGTCCTTGCGGCGTACGACCAGTAGGCCTCAGGACACGGAATTTCGCGCGCCTTGATCTTGAACTTCTTACGGCGCCATCCAAAGCGGCTTTTGGGAATCCATCGAGTTGATGAACCTGCAAAGCATCCCTTCCACACAGGACCGCCAGGCTCGAATCGAGACGGCGACTAGTCGACGGCTTTCAACACGCGGGCATTGACCCGGTCTTTGCCGGTGGTTTTGACCCGGAACATGGCGTTGTCGGCCAGGGCCAGCAGGGCGGTGCTGTCGTCGGCATCCTCGGGGAAGGTGGCCACGCCGAAGCTTGCCGTGAGGGAGACCTGTTGGCCCCAGCGGGTCAGGTAGGGGGCGTTTTTCACCGAGCGGCGCACCTCCGTGGCCAGCTGAACCGCCCGCGATCGACCGAATTCCGGTAAAACGAGCACGAATTCATCGCCGCCGTAAGCCACGCCGAAGGCCGGTTCGGAAATGCAGGCCTGGATGCGCTGGGCCACCTCGCTCAGTGCGCGGCTGCCGTTGAGATGGCCCAGGCGATCGACCACGGCCTTGAAGTTGTCCATGTCCATGAAGACCAGCGACAGGGGATGCCCTGCGTTGCGGCATCTGAGAATTTGACGTTTGAGGGTGGGGTAGAGATAGCGCTGGTTGAATAGGCCGGTCAGATTGTCCCGGACCGCCAGCTCTTCCATCACTTGGTAGCGCCGGGTGTTTTCGATGGCGATGGCCAGATAGTCGGAAAGCAGGCGCAGCTGCATCAGCATAGCGGCATCCATCCGTTTGGGATTGACCACTTCGAGCACCCCCAGGGTGCGGCCGGCATAGAGAATCGGCACACAAATCAATGCCTCGGTCCGCCGGCCCGTCGTGCCGTCCACCTGATCGAAGAAGTATTCGCATTGGGACACGTCTCCGACCACCAGGAGCCGCTGCAACTGGGCCGCCTTTCCGGCAACGCCCTGTCCCAGGGCCAGACGAAAATTTTTGACCGTTTCCAGGTCGATGTCCATGCTGATTTCAAATTTCAGGGTTTGGGTGGCTTCGTCGAGCAAAAAGAGCGACCAGGTCTCGGACGGCAGCAGCTTGGACACCTTTTCCATGATGGTGGGAATCAGGCGGGCTGGATTCAGTTCGGCGGTGATGGACTTGCTGACATCGACGCAGGCACGCAGCTGCTCGTGGCTTAACGCATTCAGATCGAGGAGATCGGGTTCACTCTCCGATAATGAATGGCAGATCTGCTCGGCGTTTTCGGCCATGATCGTAACCCGCTTGGCGTTTGTGGCCCGCTCGGGGAGCGGGGTATCGGTGTTTGCCGCGACAGCTTGGTTGGAACGACTTTCATCGATACGCCATCATAATTCCGCGGCGCCGGAAATCAAGCGTTGATTAAGGCGGGGCGATGGTTTCCGGATAGGGTCCTATTCGTTTTTAAGCCGCCTTTCAAGTTTTGTTGGGGGTCGCCTTGGTGCGCAACCCCGAGATCTCGTCGGCAACCGCCTTGAAGCTTTGATACCGGTCATTGGGATCTTTTGCCATCATTTTATCTATGACGTCGCTCAGTTGGGATGGAATCTTGGGATCTCTTTTCCACAGCGGCGGAATCGAAGCATTGAGATGCTGATCCAGCACGTCATTGATCTCCTTGGCATTGAATGGCGGTGCGCCGCAAAGGACATGGTAGAAGGTGGCGCCCAGGGAGTACATGTCGCTGCGATGGTCCAGGGTCAACCCGGCGATCTGTTCCGGAGACATGTAAAGGGGGGTTCCCATGATACGATGCTTGCCCGACGGTTTGAAGTCTCTGCTGTGAGCTACCCCGAAATCGACGAGTTTGATGGCCCCCGAATGGGTGATCATGATGTTCGCAGGTTTGATGTCCCGGTGCACGATGCTGTTTTGATACACCACTTCCAGGGCCTTGCAGACGGTGATCAGGACCGCCAGCCCCTTCTGAAGGCTGAGTTTACGGTACCTGGCGATCACATCCTTGAGGGTGATGCCATCGACGAACTCCATGGCATAGTAGAGAATGTCGCTGCTGCAACCGATATTGTATATCTGCGCGATGTTCGGATGATTGAGTTTGGAGATCACCCGCGCTTCCTTGACGAACAATTCGCGGAACTCTTCTTTGGACGACAATTCAAACGAAATGATCTTGAGCGCCACCTCTCTTTCCAGGGCCACATCCCATCCTTGCAGGACACCACCCATGCTTCCGGCGCCGATCAGCGTGATGACACGGTAGTTGTCCAGCTGTTTTCCGATGATGCTGTGATAGAATCGGATGTCATAAGATTGTTTCTTTTTGGCCGCCTTTTGTTGCAGCTGTTCTCCGCTGATCTCGTTGGCATCGTCTTCCTCGAGGAAAAGCGCAATGGTGGCTTCGATCTCGGAAGCGCCTTGAACCGGCGCGGGTTCGCTAATTTCACCGGGAGGTGCGGCGTCGGGCGCAGCATCGCCGCCATGCGTCAGCCAATGGTACGTGCGCCGCCAGGAGTCGTCTTGTTCGACCAGGATATCGATGTCCGCCGGTTTCTGAAAATCATCGAAGACGATCGTGTCGATGCGCCCGTTGACCACAAACACCCCTTCGGGCTGCTTGAAGCGGATCATCAGCGAGACCCCCTTCTTCCCGAAGAGGGAGGTCTGGATCGAGATGCTCTGGTCGGTGAAGCCTCTTATGTTGCCCGGCATCCAGAGGAGGCCGTCTCTGGAGACCTCCACGCCGATGGTGGAGATGTCGACCGGCGTCGCTGCCAGCGGTTCGGCCGGGGCGGTTTCGCCGATCGGACCCGAGGGCACGGTCTCCGGCTTTTCGGCCGAAGGGGTTCGGGACGGCGATCGAAACGCCTCCCCGATCCGGCCGATCAGCATATCCGAATCCAGCGGATAGACGAGGTAATCGACGGCACCGAGTTCAAACAGTTTGAGCGGCCGCCCCTGATCCTTCAACGGCACCAGGAACATGACGGGTATGTTTTCCCGGAGCGGGTCCTTTTTGATGAAACCGAGAAACTCCAAACCGCCGATATCGTCCAGGGCCTTGTCGCAGACGATCAGCCCGACCTGATGGGTTGCCAGGATCGACAAAGCATTTCTCATGGCGGTGGCCGCATGCACGGTGTATCCCGCGGCCTGCAGCGACGGGATCATACTTGCCCGGAAGCGCTCGTCTTGATTGATGAAAAGGATATCGTTGGTGGCACTCATGAGATTCAGCCGCTGGTTGCCCTCTGGGTTAGCAAAACGCCTACTGCGCCTCGGTCTCAACGGATCCGGCCTGCTCTTTGGTTTCCTTTTTGGGTTTCAGGCACACTTGTAGAACGAACGACTGCTCACCGACATCGAAAATGAGAACGGCGATGCTCGATCCTTCGGGGTGCCCCAACTGGTGGCCGGAACCCACCACCACCGTGGGCAGGGAGAGGTCGAAGTGAAACGGCGTTCCCTTGAACTGTTTTTTCGTGCTGCCGCTGATCATGTTGATCAATTCACCGGCACCATCGTGAATGTATTCGGCGTTGATCTTGTCCTCGGTCACTTTCATCATGTTGGCGATCACCTTGCGGGCCAGATCCCAGTAGAAAGTGACGGCCACCGTGCCTTCCGAAGTGCCGGACAGACCGATGATCCCGGATATGTCGCCATAGGTGCGCAACACATCGGAAAAGTAGACTTCGCGGAAGGTGGCATCGACAAAGGCCATCTTTTTCAGAACGGTCACCGTGTTCTCGATGAAGGGGGTCAAATAGGCCATCTCCTTTTCGAGGGGTGTCCGGTTCGGAATCAAGTGGCCCTGGAGAATTTGCCGGCAGGCGGCTGCGGGGGCATCCAGCGACAGCACTTCGGTGGCGCCGGCGCTGAGCAAGCGTTCGATGGTCGCCAGGTCGTCGCCGTCTTTAATGACAATGATCGGGATCGCCCTGAAGGCGCAAGCTTTTCTGATTCTGGATATTTTGTCGGCGGGCGTATCGATGCCTCCCTGGGCATCCAAGATGATCATGCCGGCACTGCCGGGTGCGAAGTCGTCGCCAAAGGCCCGATTGGAAATTTTACAGGTGTCCGATAACAGGCTTGCAACGGTTCTCGTGACCTCGGCGTTGCAATCGACTAAAAGTATGTTCTTCATGGTTGCTCTCCAGATCGTGATCTCCGATGTCGATGGACCTTCGGTGTTTGGGGCGGCACTACCGTCTGCATTTTATTCTTTATGCCTGCTGCGCCGCTGTTTGGTCGACGGCCGTCATCGACCCCTATTTGGATTTGAACGCGGCAAGAGTGGTCTTGATCTTGGCCGCCAACTCCTCCTCGCTGAAGGGTTTGGCGAGGTAACCATTGGCGCCCGCCGAAAGGGCCTGGTCCACCTTATCGTCTTCCGATTCCGTGGAAATCATTAAAATGCATAAATGGTTATAGGCATCGTTGGCCTTGATTTGTTTGATGGTTTCATAGCCGTCTTGTACCGGCATGTTCCAGTCGAGCAGCACGAGGTCGACCGAAGGGCCGTGGGTGGCCAGCAGGTCCAGTGCCTCTTTGCCGTTACAGGCCTGGAGAACCTCGTATCCAATCGGTTTAACGGCGTTTTGGATGATTGTTCGAACGACCAGTGAATCATCGACCACAAGCGCTTTCATGCAGATCCCCCTTTTTGCGACAGAAACATAGGTAACGCTCTAAACCATTACCGCCATGGACAATATCGGTTGATTAAGTTGGAAAGTTGAATGATTGTTTTGAAAAAAATTTGCGGTGTGTCCGGCGCCGGGGCGGGAAGGGCCTGCGATCGTGCACGAAAAGGCGCCCTATCAGATGGAGGGATGTCGATCCAATGCGATGCGCGAATGCATCAACAATGACAACGAGCGGGCTTGGGCGGGCGCAGGGGCCCGCCCCGGATCAGGGCTGATCTTCGAGAAGGCGCATGCAATCCTGGGGCAGGCGATGGGTGCCCCTGCCTTCCAGGCTCACCTCGACCAGGGCGTCGGGGTCGTTGATGGATGTGTCGGGATCGGTGATGATCCCGTGGCAACCGATAAAGGCATCCATGTAATCTTCCCAGGCTTCGTCGTCGCTGCGGCGAAACACTTCTATTTTCTGACCTTTGCGCAATGGCATACCACCTCCTGTGGTGCTGTCGTCCACGTGGTGTCGTGGATAGTTAGATTCCCATCAATCAATCGGCATGGTTCGGTGCGCGCCCAGCGCATTGGCTTTTCGCGCGCATGCTGCACAGATGTTGTGACCATCGGTGGGCGGCGAAATGCCTTGGGTGCGTTTGAGAACATAATCGCGGTAGCGTGCCGGCCCGAGGGTCGCCCCACACACCTCGCAATAGAGCAACGGCTGCCGATTCAGTATCGTGCCGCACAGGTGCAGGATCCGTTCGCCGTTGCGGTCGTCCATCTGCATGGCGTTGTTAGGACAGTTGGTGGCGCAGGCCCCGCACAGGATGCAGCGCTCCTGGGTCTTGCGGAAATCCGTGACCACCGGATGATCGAAGTCGAAATAGCCCAACTGCAAGGCATCGATCCCCATTTTGTCCCGGCAGATGCTGACGCACAGCCCGCAGCGGCGGCAGATGTCGCAGCGCAGGCAACGCCGGGCTTCTTCTCGCACCATGTTTTCCGAAAGGCCCAGCTCCACCTGTTGAAAGGTGGTGCGGCGCCGATCCATGTTGAGCAGGGGCAGGTGCGGCCTCTTGAGAGCCATTTTCGTTGCGGCCGGCACCTCGGTCCACCCCACCCGCTGTCGCCGCACCGGCACGGGAGGCATGTTGGGCTGGGGAATATGGTTGAGATAACGATCGATGGCCTGGGCAGCGCGTTTTCCGCCGCCGATGGCCTCGACCACCGTGGCCGGGCCGGTGACCGCGTCGCCTGCGGCAAATACGCCGGGCATGTCGGTGGACATGGTGGCGCTGTGTACCTGGATGGTGTCGCGCCGGGTCCAGGTCAACTCCTTGAGCTCTTCCAACCCCTTTTGATCGACGCGCTGGCCGATGGCGCTGATCACCGCGTCGGCGGGCATGATGAACTCGCTGCCTTCCACGGGCCGGGGGGATTTGCGTTTGGCACCGGGCAGCTCCACCAGCTCGGCGCGCAGGCATTGAACCCCGCTCAGGCGGCCGTCGCCGCCTGTCAGGGAGACGGGAACGGTCAGAAAGGCGAATTCGACCCCTTCCTCCTCGGCCTGCTCGATCTCTTCGATGTCGGCCGGCATTTCGTCACGGGTGCGGCGATAGGCCAGGGTGACCTCCGCGCAGCCCAGTCTCAGACTGGTGCGGGCCGCGTCGATGGCCACATTGCCGCCGCCGATGACCACCACGCGCTTGCCGGGCAGGCGCCGGTCACCGAGGGCCACATTTTTCAGAAAATCGATGGCCTGCAGGGCCTGGGGGAAATCATTCTCCCCGGGAATGCCCAGTTTGAAGGAGTCATGGGCGCCGATGGAGATAAAAAAGGCTTCGAATCCCTCGTCGCGAAGGGATTGCAGGGTGACGTCCCGGCCGAAACGGGTATTGAAGTCGAAGGTAACGCCCAGATCTTCGATCATGGCCACTTCACGATCGATCACCTCGCGGGGCAGGCGGTAGCGGGGTATGCCCACCATCATCATGCCGCCGGCCACGGGCAGGGCCTCGATGACCCGTACCGTGTAACCCATCATGGCCAGGTAGTAAGCCGCGCTCATGCCGCCGGGTCCCGCGCCGATCACGCACACCTTGCGGTTTTTGGGCGCGGCCGGCTTGGGATTGACGTAATACCCCTGGGAGAGGGCGCGTTCGGCGGCAAATGCCTTGAGGCTTTTGATGGAAATGGGCGTGTCGATACGGCCGCGTACACACATGAACTCGCACGGCCGGGTGCAGACAAGCCCGCACACCCATGGGAAAGGATTGTCGCGGCGGATCACCTCGATGGCTTCGGCATCCCGCCCCTCGCCGATCAGGGCGACGTAGGTCGGTACGTCGATGCCGGCCGGGCAGGCCATCTGGCACGGCGCCGGTGTCAGCACGTCACAGCGTCCCGAAGCGCAGATATGGGTCTTCACATGGCTGTCGAAGACTTCGCGATGGGCCGCCAGGACGTCTCGCAGCTCCCGACCCAGGGCCACGCCGGCCGGATCGGGGGCGAAGCCGGCGAGCTCTTCGACCAGGGCGTCGAGGGCCGGCAGGTGTTCGTCGCCGGCGCTGCCGGTGGCCACATCCCGAACCAGGGTCGCCATCTGGCTCACGATCCGCCGACTGCGGGGGTGCTGCAGTTCGATGCCTTCCGAAGCCTGCTGCAGGCGCGTCAAGGTGTCGTTCACGGGGCACTTATTGTCGGACATATCGGTCTACCCTCTAAATATTGCTGATACCTGAAAAGGCGCTGTGGTCGAGCGATGCGATGGCCCGGGCATGGCGTTCCCTGCGGATTTCCGGCATGGCATCGGCCTTGCCGAAGCTCAGACAATGGGTGATGCAGACCGTGACGCAGGCCGGGTCGAGGCCCTGGTCGATGCGGTCCATGCAGTAGTCGCACTTGACCACCTTTTTGGTCTCCTTGTTCCATTGCGGGGCACCCCAGGGGCAGGCCCGGATGCACGCCTTGCATCCCACGCACAGGTCGGCCTGCACGAAAACGATGCCGTCCTTGGCGCGCTTTTGCATGGCACCGGTAGGGCAGGCGTCCACGCACCAGGGTTTTTCACAATGGTAGCAGGGCATGAAAATATAGGAAGCCCGCGGCAGGTTGCCGATGAATTTGGGGCCGACCTGCACCACATGGCACGGCTTGGGGCCGACCGGCAGGTCTTTATTGGCTTTGCAGGCCACCTCGCAGGCGAGGCAGCCGATGCATTTGCGGGTATCTTGAAAGAGCTGGTAGTCACTCATTTCCTTCTCCTTATCGTTCTGGAAACTTTATACAGTGGCCGTCATGCGGTCATGCGGCCGCTTTTTTCACGGTGACGAAGGTGTCGTGCAAGGCTGGGCTGCCACCCACCCGGTCGGTGATGCTCTCTTGCAGCACGCTGTCGGACACACCTTTATTATAGCAGCGTTCCGCTCTCCGGGCTTCATGGCCGAAGCCGTGGACCATAAAGACCGTGTCCGGATGGATCATCTCGGTCACATAGGCCCGAATGGTGCCATTGCCGCGCCGTGACGCGACCTCCACCGGCTGGCCGTCCGCGATCCCAAGGGCCGTGGCGCGCTTGGCATTGATCCACAGGGTATTTTCGGGAAACAGCTCGAGAAGGTAGGGATTGTTTTGCGTGGAAACATGGGTATGCGCCGCCACCCGGCCGACGACCAGGCGGAATTGATCGCCCTCGGGACGGTTCACCGGTTCATAGGGAAGGAACGATGGATATCCGGCCTTTTCGAGCAGACTGGACTTGAACTCGATTTTTCCCGAGGGGGTCTTGAGTTTCAAACCATCCTTGCGATCCCAGAAAATCGGATCCTTGCAGTAGGCCACGAAGCCCTTGCTTTGGAAATCGTTCCGTGTAAATCCTGTGCCTTCCAGTTGCCACTGTACCAGCTCATCCATGTTTTCATAGGGGAAATACTGTCCCACGCCCAGCCGGTCGGCCAGCTGTTTGAGAATGACGGCGCTTTCCCGGGTGTCAAACATCGGCGAAATGGCCTGTTCGCGCAAAAACATCTGCGGTTTCAGCCCATTGGCCTGTTGGATACAGTCCGTCCGCTCGAAATAGGTCGATTCGGGCAGCACCACATCCGAATACCAGGCCGAATCGCTGAAATTGACGTCGATGCTCACGATCAGGTCCAATTTCTCAAACGCCTTCTTGGTCTGGTTGGTATCCGGGATGGATTTGAGCGCATCGAAGCGATTGATGATCAGCGCTTTGACCGGATAGGGCTTCTCGGTGAGAATGGCGTCGATGAGGGTCTGGGGAACGCCATGAGCCGGATCGGGCAGGGGGAATTCCTTGCTGCCCACCAGGTCGGCGCGGGGGGCGGAAACCTTGGGTAGATCCTGGTCGGTGAGCTTGCGGGCCGGTTTGCCGCCTGCTTCGCCGGGACCTTTTTTGAAGAAGAAACCGCCGGGCGCCTCGATGGATCCCATGAGTGCATTGAGCATCAGGATGGAACGACGCAGGTAAATTTCCTCCTCGTGGTGGGCGCCGCGGTAGCCGTAGTGAAAGATCACCGCCGGTTTGTCGCGGCTGATTTCGCGGGCAAAGGTGACCATCTCATCGGCCGGGATACCGGTTTCGGCCTCGGCCCATTCAGGCGTGTAGGCCTGGACGAACTCCTTGAGGTCCACCAGTCCTTCCACCCAACGGTCGACGAAAGGCGCGTCATAGAGCCGCTCCTTGAGAATGATGTGAATCAACGCATAGTTGAGGGCCAGGTCCGTTCCCGGCCGGATCATCCAGTAGCGATGGGCCTTGGTAGCGGTGACCGTGACGCGCGGGTCGATGTAGGTCATCTTGGCACCTTTGTCCATGGCGCCGATCAGGCTTTTGACCTCCTTGACCGCCACGGCCTCGAAGATGTTGCGGCCGTAGAGAACGATATGTTTGGTCTTGTCATATTGCAGCCCGACCTGGGCATCATTGTAGCCGAAAAGGCTCCTGCAGGCGGTGTTGACCGAACCCTTGCACAAAGCGTCATGGGTCAGATGGTTGGGCGACCCGATCGCCTTCAAAAACGTCTTGGATACATGGGTCGAGAGATTCGTCCTTTCGATAAGGGCCACGCTTTTGCCGCCATAGGTGTCGATGGTACTGCGCAGTCGGTCGGCGATGTAGTCGAGGGCCTCTTGCCAGCTGGCGCTGCGCCATTTACCGGAGCCCCGCTCGCCGTCGCGAATCAGAGGGGTCTGAAGCCGTTGCTCGTCGTACAGCAACGCCTTTCCAGCGGCACCTTTAGGGCAGAGACTGCCCTCGATACCGGCCACATGAGGATTGCCCTGAACCCATTTGACCTGTCCATGGGCCACGCGAACCTGGATCGGGCAGCGTACGGAACACATAAAACACAAAGAATAAACTGTTTTTTCCACTCTGAGCCTCCACAATGTCAGGCGTTTTTTGTGATGGTGGCATCACCTTTTTATATTGTCATAGTGTCACAGCGTGTCACAGCCGAGGACCGGTATTTCGTTTCGATGGTTCTGAAAATCTGGTCGACGGATAAATCGCTGTCGGCTGTACAAAGCAAAATACATACCACAAACTTTTCTCACCCCACCGTTTGATGAACTCGTTTAAAGTCCGGAATCAGGTTTTACCGTCTTCCCGGTGAACGCCGGGATCCAGTGTTTTCAATAGGTTCTGGATGCCGGCGTTCGCCGGCATGACGCCTCTGCGACTTTTTACGGTGTCGTCACCGTTTGACACTCCCCTGGAAAAGGCATAAAAGCTAAAATTTCAATTTATTAGGCTGTTACCAAACGGATAGGCGGATTGGGTTTGCGGCAGAATGCAAAAAAAATAATGCAGATGAAAATTTTTCTTGCATGTATCTAACATGCTGTGTCTATGTCAATTCATCCGATGCGTGGAAAATATGCAATAAAAAATATGCATTCGTAGCAGTTGTTGAGTCGCTTTGGGGCGACAGTCATTCGGGGGAAAATGGGGCTGGATTCTTTTTAACTATATGAAAAAACATATTAAACTAGAAAAGAGGATTCCTTTGAAGACAGTATGGGTCAACTGAAAATTTGGCATACCGATTGCTCTATATGCAACATTTAATTTTAATGTGAAGGTTGCCGTTTCTGGCGGCAGTTGGTTTTTTTCTCATATTCGGAGGAGCGTTATGAATCGAAGCGTCAAGACCTGTTTTTCCATTTTGTTGTTAGCTGCCATGCTCGTCGCACCCCTGTTTCTGGCGGATACTGCTGCTGCCGCCAACCTCGAAGAGGCCATTGCTCAGGCCCCCAAGGGGACAGAATCGGGGCAGATCGATCCCAATGCAGCCACGGGTTACCTGGGGATTCCCGGTGGGATCCAGGTTAACCTGGTGCTGGCCTTTTTCTGGGCCATATGGGTCGGTTGGGTCTTTTCCACCGTTGGCGCCTTCGGCGGCATCATGGCCGGTGTGGGCCACATCTCGATCTTCGGGTTGGGTGCCTATGCCAAGACCTTTAAGGACAGCGCCCCCACCCTCAACAAGTTCATCACTGACAGCATCCGCGTCTCCAACCAGTGGCTGGTGGGCTTGTCGGCGGCTGTTTCCAGTATGAACTATGCCAAGCAGAAACGCCTGATCGCCCCCTTGGGCCTTTTCCTGGGGTTCGGCTCCCTGCTGGCCGCTTTCCTGGTCGTCTACACGACCATGGGCAAGGTGAAGTTTTCCCAGTACCAGGGGTGGTTCGGTCTGATCGTGTTCATCATCGGCGGGTTCATGGTCTATGAAATGACCCCCAAAGGCCAGTCTTCGAAGAAACGGGCCAAGGATGCGGCCAAGGCGTTCGAGGCGACCATCAAACAAAAAGGCGACATTACCGGCCAGGGGGTCAAGACCACCCATTTCAGCCTGGCCAAGACCGAGATTTCCTTCTTCGGCCAGACCTTTACCTTCAGCCCCGTATGGGCCTTTGTGGGCGGTTTTTTCATCAGCGCCATCTCCTCGTTCATCGGCGTGGGCGGCGGATTCTTGTATGTGCCCTTTTTGACCAGCGTCGTCGGTCTGCCCATGTTCGTGGCCGCCGGTACATCGGCCCTGGCGGTGTTGATCAGCATGATTCTGTCCATCATCAACTTCATGATCAAGGGCGTCACCGTTTACTGGATCATGATCGGTGTGGAGTTGGTGGGCATCTTCATCGGGTCGATGATCGGACCGCGCACCGGCAAATACATCCCGGAAAAAGGCCTCAAGTGGTTTTTCATCGTCCTGGCCTGCTATGTGGGTCTGGACTACACCCTGCGTGGCTTTTTCAATTACCGAATCTTCGGTTAGCCACAGATAATGAGTGTCCGTCCACAAATAGGCAAATTGGGTCGAGATCACGGCGCACGGAAGATTTGACCGCAGGCATATGAATGATATTCCGAGGATTAAATTTTTCGTGCAACACCGATATCGGGCCAATTGGTCATTTGTGGATGGGCACTGAATAGAGGCGTGCCGGCGTCCGCGCCCCTGCACGGCGCCGGCCCGTTTTGGAAGAGATGACGTTGTGATAGACCAGTTCCTGACATCCGCCTATTTGTGGATGGATGCCATACTCATCGCACCCTTCCGTTTACCCGGCGACCCCCTGTTCGGGTTCCTGGTGGGCGCTTTTTGCCTGGCCATGCACTGTGTGATCGCCGGAGAGCTGACCCTGTCCGCTGCCATCCGTTTCAACCGGGGACATCTGCAACAACTCAAGAGCGACATCGCCCGGCGCGAAGCGTTGAGTATCATGGCGCATGACGCCGGCGATCGGGCCGGCTACAAGGCATTCAACAAACAGGCCAATGACGCCTGGGGACGCCACTTTTTCACCATGGCGGCCTATTCGGCCGGTATGCTCTGGCCGGTACCTTTTGCCCTGGGGTGGTTGAACGGCCGTTTTCACGATGTGGATTTCGCGGTGGCCTGGCCGCTGTCGATTCTGGTCGGACCCACCGTCGGATATCCATTTATATTTATTCCGCTGTACATTCTCGGCCGAATCGTATTCGGCCACCTGCGCCGTTGGCTGCCCTATTTCCGTAACGTTCAAAAGATGCTCGATGCCGCCGGCGGGCCAGGATAGCGACGCCAAGGAGCGGTTCGCCCTTGATTTGCCTTTTACTCAGTCTGCTGCTGGCCGCTGCTGTATGCTGGCCGGAGCCGGTGTGGGCGCTGCAAGCCCATGGCGGCCCCGAAGGGCTGTATGCCCACCAGATGGCCCACCTCTTCTTCGCCTTTTCCATGGGGCTGCTGATCTACTGGTTGCGCAGACGCCGCCTTGTTGACATGCGGGGATGGCGTTTCATCCAGTACGCCGCCTTATTCTTTATCCTCTGGAATACCGATGCCTTTGTCGGCCATTGGTTGGAAGAACAATCCGGGCTCATCGAAATTCAACGCATCGGGACGATGCATCTGCATATCGACGCGGCCCAGGGGCATGAGTGGGTCGCACACCTCTATTACCTGGTCAAGTTGGACCATTTGTTGTGCGTGCCGGCCATGGTTTTCCTTTTCATGGGCTTGCGCTGGCTGCTGCGCATGCCGGCGGATCGGGATGGCGCGAAGGGGGGCGCATGAACGCCTCTTTTCTGCCCATCTGGATCGTCGACGTGGGCGGCTCGGTCCTGATGATCGTATTTTGTTTTTTGTGCGTGCGTTACGCCGCGATGCTGCTTCGGCGCGATCCCGATAATATCGTATGGGCCTATTTGCTCTGGGTGTGCCTGGCCCTGGCGTTGTTCTCGGTGTCCCGCTCGGTGGGGCACATCGTCAAGCAGGTGCTCATCGTCAGCGGGCACGCGTCGGCATGGGCGCCGCTGCAACCCTTCAGCGGCGCCATCAACACCTTCGCATTTGTCATGGTCGGAGCGGTGACTCTCTTTTTTTGCGCGCACCTGGACGTTATATCAGAGCATCGTCCAGGGCCGGCAGGCCCTGCAAGTGGCCCATGGGGAACTGCTCTATTTGAATCAGAACCTGGAGAACCTGGTGGCCGAACGCACCGAGGCGCTCACCCAATCCGAACAAAAATACCGGCAGATCTTCGAAGGGTCCAAGGACATGATTCTGGTCACCCGCAAGGAGGGCACGATCCTGGATATCAACCCTTCGGGTAAAAAGATGCTCGGATGGGAGAATGCTCATGACGACGCCGGCCCCCGGTCGTTTCAGGACTATTTCTGCGATCCTGGCCAATGGGGAAAGATTGCCGTGACGGTCCTCCGCCAGGGATTCATCTCCAACACGGAGGTGGATTTGAAGATGGCCGCCGAAGGGCGCCGGAGGGTACTGCTCAGCGGCGGGCTGGCCGAAGGGTATACGGGCGAGGAGGGGATCCTCCATTTTCTGGTCAAGGACATCGAGCAGCAGCACCTGATGCGCGAGCAGATGGCCCAGGCCGACAAGCTGGCTTCCATCGGCGAATTGTCATCGGGTATCGCCCACGAGATCAACAATCCCCTGGGCATCATTCTCGGTTATACCCAGCTGATGCTCCGCAACGAACCCAAGGGGTCGGACCGCGAAGCGGATCTGAAGACCATCGAAAAGCAGGTCCGCTACTGCAAATCCATCGTGGAAGATCTGCTCAATTTCGCGCGCACCTCGGCCCCCAAGAAGGAGTTGTGCGATGTCCACGCGGTCATCGATGAGGTGATCCACTTCATCCGGCAGCATGCCAAGCTGGATGGCATCGATATCCGGGCCAATTACGACAGCAGGATCGGGCCGCTGCTCATCGACCAGAAAAAAATTTCCCAGGTGCTGATAAACTTGCTGATGAACGCCATCTATGCGGTCGGCCGCCAGGGGGAGATTTCGATCACCACCGAGGTGAACGGGAGTAATCAGAAGGCCTGTATCCGTGTGCACGATACGGGGCAGGGCATTCAGGCCAAGGATTTGGCCCGCATCTTCGACCCGTTTTTCACCACCAAACCCACCGGACAGGGAACGGGACTGGGATTGTCGGTCAGCTATGGAATCATTAAAAATCATGGCGGTAGTATCCGGGTGGAGAGCACGCCCGGGCAAGGCGCTACGTTCACCATCGAGCTGCCCATTCCCGCCGGTTTTAACGGGAGATAATACGTCATGCCCCCACAGATACTGGTCGTAGACGACGAACCGGACATGCTTCAGCTCCTGAAGCGCAGCCTGGCGCCGGACCTGAATTGCCGCGTGGAGACGGCGTCATCCGGCGAGGAGGCGCTGCATCTGCTGTCCCAGCAGCCGTTTGATTTGATGCTGGCCGATATCAAGATGCCGGGAATGGATGGCATGGCCCTGCTGGAAATGGTTCGCAAGAGCTATCCGTCACTGACCGTGGTGATGATGACCGCCTATGGCCACATCGAACTTGCGGTCGAGGCCATGCGGGCCGGGGCCTACGATTTTATCGCCAAGCCGTTCGAACATGACACGCTCATTTTAAGATTGGAAAAGGCGCTTGAGCGCAACCGGCTGATCCAGGAGAATCTGCGCCTGCAGACCCGGTGCCGCGACAGCTTCAGCTTTCAGCAGATGATCGGCCAGAGCCCGGCCATGCAGCGCGTGTTCGAAACCATCCAGATGGTGGCCAAAAACGATCTGACGGTGCTGATCACCGGCGAATCCGGCACCGGCAAGGATCTCACGGCTCGCGCCATCCATGCCCTCAGTTTGCGGAACAAAGGGCCTTACGTGGCTGTCAACTGTCCGACCGTTCCGGAAAACATCCTGGAAAGCGAGCTGTTCGGTTACAAAAAAGGGGCCTTTACCCACGCCACCCAGAATCGAATCGGCCTGTTTCAGGAGGCCCAAGGCGGCACCATTTTCCTGGATGAAATCGGCGATGTGAGCCCGAGCATCCAGACCAAGCTGCTGCGGGTCTTGCAGGAGAAAGAGATCAAGCCCCTGGGAGATGCGCGATCGATTCAGGTGGATGTTCGCATTCTGGCTTCGACCAACCAGGATTTGAAGGCCAAGATCCGCCGCCAGGAGTTTCGAGAAGATTTCTTCTACCGCCTCAACGTGTTGCCCATCCACCTGCCGCCCCTGCGGGAGCGGGTGGAAGACATCGCCTTGCTGACCAACCATTTCCTGGAGAAGCACTGCACGGAACTGAACAAGCCGCACAAGAGCGTCTCGCCCGAGCTCATGGCCATTTTCAAGCGGCGCTATTGGGAGGGCAATATCCGCGAGTTGGAAAACATCATCATTCAGGGGATTTTATTCTCCCCCGAAGAGGTGATCCGGCCCCAGGACGTGGGACTGCAGGCAGGGGAAAAGATCACGGCCAGTTTCGATGCCGATTTAAAAGGTCTGCCTTACAAGGCGGCGAAAGAGAAAAATCTGCAGCATTTCAACGATGCTTATATCGGGCATTTGCTGACCGAGTGCGACGGTAACGTGTCCCAGGCCGCCCGTCTGTGCGGCCTCGAACGGCAGGCCCTGCAGCAGATCATGCGCCGCTACGGCATCAAGGCGGACTCGTACCGCGAAGCCTGACCTTTACGGCGGCGAACTATCCCGCCCTGCCGTCGTCGCACGGCCCCCCGCCATCATCGAATCGTGAGTGCTCGGCGGTGCTGCTGAGCGTGCATTGATCCAGGGGGTCGGCCACTTCGCGCATGGGGCGACCACAACACTCGGGCACGGGCTCACCGGCCTGGGTTTCGGCTTGTCGATGGCACTGGTCGCATTGGTAGTATGTCTTTTCGGCCATGATCCATTCCTCCGTTCGGTGGCGCTTACATCCGGCCGGAATCTATGCGGTAGATCCGACGCCTATTGGTGTCCCTCCTTGGGCACGATGCAGATGAAACGGAATTTTTCCATACCGGTGTTCCTGAATTGATGGGGGGTGCCGGCCGGAACAAAGGCATAGCCGCCGGTCTCCACCGGATGCTCTTTCCCCTCCATCATCAGCACGCCCCGGCCTTCCAGGATGTAGTTGATGTGCGGCCAGGGGTGGGCATGGGCCGGCGAGTAGCCCTGCGCATCCAGCTCGATCACTCGCATCACATGGTCGCCCCATCCCTGCTGGGGACCTATCAGCGCCTTGATTTTAGCGTTTTTTACTTCCGGGCTCTCGATGGGAGCTGCGGTCAAGTCTTTTTCGTTGGCAACGATCATTTGTCGGTATCCTCTCCGGCTGTGTTGTTCTCCTGGACATGGATGCGATCACGGGCGCGTTCCTTTTGCTGGGTTCTGTCCCGCTGCCGGATTTTTTCCGGATCGCGAGGTGTATCGTTCATCCCCTTGCCCTTTTTGTCCATGACGGCGCGATCCTTTTTGGAACCGTCCTTCCTGGCTTTTTTCTTGGCCTTCGTCTCCTTGGCGGTATCGGCCTCTGATCCTTTGCCCTGTGGCCGATTCTCGCCGCGGATAAAACGGGCGTTGTCATCGGCCTGATCATAGGCCTGGCTGGCCGGGCCCTTGCCGTTCGGTCCCTTGGCAATGGCTGCGCTGGACCCCAGAACCAGGAACGCGATGGTGACGATGCTGATTAGTGCTTTCATAGGGTTCCCTCGTGATGGTGAATCGGGTTGATTTAAAAACGACTATAAGGCCTTCGGAAATGAGAATCAAGGTGCGCCTCCCTTTGACCGCTGACAGCAGTTCTATCTGGATGCCATTCATTAGACCCGGCGTGGGTGGAACAGGTGGCCGATGCCACACGCCAAGCGGTCAAGAGCCAGTAAAATGCACGGCGGGCGGCCCAGAAACTCGCTGCGCTCAAACAGTCCGGGCCGATTGTCCACCGTTTGCATTTAACCGGCTCTATGACCGCAGGCTTACGTGGCCCTGGCCACCTGCCCCACCCGGGCCTGCCGCAACCGTTGCCATGCGATATTTTTTTAAACGACTTCTATGATGCAGGCCCTTCAGGGTGAATCACACTCAGTCAGAATCGTTGGACCACTGTTGCCCGGCTTGTTATTTTCAGGGTGTGAGGTTACACTGCGTTTGACACAGAAGGGATGAGGTGGTCGATGGGGTACGCTTTGGAGTTGGCCTACGGCAGCGATGCGGTTCAATGGGACTTTGAAAGCAAACCGTGCGTGTTAACGGTCGATGATCCGGTTTTGGCCGTTGACGACGTCCGATTTCGCCGGCGCCTGGAACAGTATCTGGCATCGCGTCCGATGGATCTGCGGCGCACGGCCGTCGTCGTGGCCGACAAGACCCGCCTGTGCGAGTATCCCCGCTACCTGCCGGTGTTGCTGTCGGTGTTGACGGCGCACGGGGCGGCACCCGGCGACCTCGAGGTGTATATCGCCTATGGCACCCATACCCGCCAAAGCCGGGAAGAGTGCATCCAGGCTTACGGCACGGCCTTGGATACCGGTCGGTGGCTGCATCACGACTGCGCCGGGCAGACCCGTTTCGTCTCCCTGGGTCACACCCGACGGGGAACACCGGTGCGCATTCGAGAAGATATACTGGAGGCCACCTGCCGGGTGACGTTCGGCGCCATCGCCCACCACTATTTTGCCGGTTATGGCGGCGGTCGCAAACTCATCTTCCCGGGATTGGGTGAAAAGCAGGCCATTTACGCGAACCATGGGCTATTCCTGGATCGTTCGCGGCGCCGCCTGGCGGACGGCTGCCGGTCGGGGGCGCTGGCCGGAAACCCCCTGGCCGAGGACCTGGCCGAAGTGGAAACCTTTCGGCCGGCGGACCTGTCCGTGCACGCCATCCTGGACAGCCGGGGCCGGGTTTGCGACCTGCTGGTGGGCCAGGGCGTTGCCCAGTTCGAGGCGGCCTGCGCCCGCCACGCGGCGCATACCGCCGTGGAAGGGGCCGACTATGACCTGGTATTGGCCTCGTGCGGCGGCTACCCCAAGGATATCAACCTGATTCAGAGCCACAAGGCCATCCACCACGCCGCTGCCTTTGTGCGCGACGGCGGGCGCCTGATCCTTCTGGCCGCCTGCCCGGACGGCGTCGGTTCGCAAACCTTTTTGCCCTGGTTCGACCTGGGTGGCTGGGATGCGGTCTTCGAACGGCTGGCCGGCCGCTACGAAGGCAACGGCGGTACGGCCCTGGCCTTGATGGAGAAGACGCGGCGGATCCGCATCGATCTGGTCTCCGCGCTGCCGGCGGACATCGCCCGTAAGATCGGGGTCGGCTCCATTTCCATGGAGGAGGCGCGGCAGGCGGTGAGGGCGCACCAGGGGACATTGGCGGTGATTCCCAATGCCAGTGTTCTGGTTCGGCGGGATTCTGAAAAGAAGTAGGAAAGTATGAAAGCAGGAAAGCATGAAAGTTGAGATAGGATGTCGATTTGGATGGTTTGGGAATCGGCATGCTTCTTCATCATGCTTCCATGGATCAAGATGAACACAAAAAGTAAACTCAAGCCCCCTTTTAACGAGCTGGCCGTGCAAATTGCCGGTGAGGTGCACACCGATCCGTTGCGGCGCTACATGCTCGCCACCGACGGCAGTATTTTTCAGAAATTGCCGGTCGCCGTGGTCTATCCCCGATGCACGCAGGATGTTCAAAGCACTGTCAAATTCGCCATCCGCAACGGCATGCAGGTCCATCCGCGCGGCGCCGGCAGCGGTTTGTGCGGATCGGCCGTCGGCGACGGCATCGTCGTCGATTTCACCAAATTCATGAATCGATTGATTGACCTGGACGTGCCGGGCGGTTACTTCGAGTGCGAACCCGGTTTCCGCCTGGGTGAGTTGGAGGTGGCACTGAAGGGCAGCGGCCGGTTCTTTCCGCCCGATCCCTCGAGCGGCGAGTATGCCACCTTCGGCGGCATGTGCGCGACCAACGCCAGCGGCGCCCATTCGGTCAAGTACGGCAACGTGGCCGATTACCTGGTCGATGCGGAGGTGGTCTTCGCCGATGGTTCGGCGGCCTTGCTGTCCGATATCGAGGCCGCCGGAACCGATGCCTTGCCGCGCCACCTCACCCAATTGGCGCGATTATACGATCGGCACGCCGGGACCATCGAGAGCGCCTATCCGCCCATCGCCTGCAATGTGGCCGGTTACAACCTGCGCGGATTGGTCCGGGACGGCCGTTTGCATCTCCACCGACTGCTGTGCGGCGCCGAAGGCACCCTGGGTATTGCCACGCGCCTGCGTTTTCGCCTGATCGACCGGCCGGCCGCCGACAGCCTCGTGGTCGCATTCTTCGACGACATTCTCAGCGCGGCCCGGGCGGTCCAGCATGCCATGGGCCTGGCGCCTTCGGGCATCGAAATCATGGACAAATCCCTCCTGCAGCTGGCTCGCGCATCGGACCGGACGCTTGAAGAGCGGATTCCCCACGACGTCGACAATGTCCTGCTCATCGAGTTCGACGGCCCGTCGGCCGACGAGTGCGCCCGCCAGGCGGAGACGCTTCGCGGTCAATTGCAATCCCTCGGGTTGACCGAGCGGGCCTACGAAGCGGTCTCGGCAGTGGAGAAGGAGAAGTTCTGGGCCGTGCGCAAGGCCGCGGTACCGACCCTTTACAAGCTCAAGGGACCCCGCAAGATCCTGGCCCTGGTCGAAGACGCGGCCGTGCCCGTGGACCGCCTGACCGAATACTTCACCGGGATCTATGACCTCTTTGAACGCTTGCAGATCCCCTTCGTGGTCTACGGCCACATTGCCAAGGGATTGATGCACACCCGGCCGTTGCTCGATCTGAAAGATCCGCGCGATGTCGATCTGCTGCAGCCCATTGCCGACGGCGTCTACGACCTGGTCGACGGGCTCGACGGGACGGTGTCGGGCGAACACGGCGACGGCCGTCTTCGCACGGCCTATGTCCAGCGGAAATATCCGGCGATCTATGATCTGTTCGTCCGTACCAAACAACTGCTCGATCCGCAGAACCTCTTCAACCCGGAGATCAAGACCTGCGACGATCCCGGCCAGATGACCCGCCATCTGCGCTACGGCCCCGATTACCGAAGTCAGCCCCTGGACCGGCTGCGCCTGCTGTGGCAGGACGCATTCGTTAGGGAAACCGAACTGTGCCATGGCTGCGCCAAATGCACCACGGTGACCGCCGCCACGCGCATGTGTCCGGTCTACAAGGCCACCCGGGACGAATCGGCCGCGCCCCGAGCCAAGGGCAATGTGCTGCGGGCGCTGATCAGCGGCGTGCTGCCGAACCGGACGCTTTATGCAGCCACGCTTCAACAGGTGATGGCCCAGTGCGTCAACTGCGGCAGCTGCTATGTCGAATGCCCCTCCAACGTCAATATCCCCAAATTGGCCATGGAGGCCAAGGCCCAGTACGCACGCCGTCACGGTGTGGGCTGTCCCGAACGGATTACCGCCCAGGTCGAACTGCTGGCCAGGACCACCCACCGGCTGTCGCCCCTCATCGGCACGGCCACCCAGGTAACGCCTATCCGCAGGCTCTCCGCACGCCTGGCCGGACTGGCGCCGGAACGCGGCGTGGTGCTGTTTGAACGGCGATCGCTCTACCAGCGGGTGCCCGCAGTGCTGCCCGGCAACGGCCCTCACGTGCTCTATTATGCCGGTTGCTATGCCGGCTACATCCGGCCCGCCCTGGGTGTGGCGGCTACTGCCCTGCTCAACCGCATGGGCATGCAGGTCCATCTGCCGCCCCAGGCCTGCTGCGGCCTGCCCCAGCTCTCCAAGGGCCTCGCATCCGCGGCTCACTACGCTGTTCAGCGGAACATGGCCGCCTGGCACGGGCTGCTCGACGCGGTCGACTGGATCGTGGTGACCTGCTCCTCGTGCGGTTATGCCTTGATGCAGGATTGGGCCTATCTTCTCGATCGGCCCACCGCCGAGCAGGTGCGCGCCAAGACCATCCACATCTCGCAATTGATCGGCGATCATACCGATCGGCTGCCGTCCGCCGCACTGGACGTCAAACTGGCGTACCACGCGCCCTGTCATCTGCGCATCCAGCCCAACAGCCGCAGCTCCCTGGCCTTGCTCGGCGCCCTCCCCGGCGTCCAGCTCCAGGACCTGAACAGCACCTGTTGCGGCATGGCGGGAAGCTGGGGCATGCTGCACGCCAACTATGACTTGAGCCGCACCATCGCCGCCCCCATGATCCAGCGGCTGAACGCCTCGGGCGCCGATCTCGGCGTCACCGACTGCCCCACCTGCCAGATGCAGATGGAGCACCTGGGGCGGCTGCCCGTGCGCCACCCCGTAGAGGTGGTCTTGGAGGCGGTTCAGGTGGCGGATCGCCGGGATCGATAGGACATGGATTGGCCGCCATTGAAATTTCTGTTGTTTCCGCAGGGATGATTTGTTATGAACAGGCCCACATTTCGGGGATGTAGCTCAGCTGGGAGAGCGCAGCGTTCGCAACGCTGAGGTCAGGGGTTCGATCCCCCTCATCTCCACCATTCAGATTATAACCCGCTGGTAATGCAGCGGGTTTTTTTTTGTTTTATAGCCTAAAAACCTTGGATTCTCCAGCTGTTACACACACACTGAGGACACACATTGAGAATGGAGGATCCCATGGTGCCCATCTATTCAATTTTGTGAGAACTAAGCAGCGGGCTCGCAATCTGGAGGTGCGGCCGATACTGAGCTTGCTGAATTCCTGGAAAAAAATCCTTGCCATCATAGTTGATATGGAAAAAAGAGAAGTGTGAAAGTCCGCCAATGGCTTCTCGATACCTTCGGTATCTCGCTGATTTATTGCTGTTTGTGAATATTTGTGCAACTATGGTCTTTAAATCCTGAACATGTATCCCTGAATTTTATACCGATGAACCTTTGGGTCGAGACAATCGTTAGGTTTTATTGAGAATAGAGATGACATTCCTGAAAAGGGCCAAAGTGCTTCGCTCGCAGGCGCGTTCGCTGCATCCGTTTGGCTGGTCTATCATCATGGGCACCTGTTTCATCCTGTTGCTGATCATGGCCGGCACGTCCGGTTACATGCTGTTGGAAAAATGGAGGTTCATCGAGAGCCTGTATATGGTGATCATCACCCTTTCCACCGTGGGCTTTATGGAAGTAAAACCGCTTTCCGACACCGCCCGGGTAATGACCATGCTCATTATTTTTGGGGGTGTGGGTGCTTTTTTTTATCTTGGCGGGTCACTCGCGCAGATGCTGGTGGAAGGGAAATTCCAGAACATCTTGGGGAGACGCAGGGTGCAAAAAATAATCGGCAAACTGACTGGGCATTACATTATTTGCGGTTATGGCAGAATCGGCAAGGTGGTGGCCCAAGGCATCCAGAACGAAGGTTTGGACGTGGTGGTCATCGAAAACGACAAGGATTCCCTGGCTCAATTGGGGCAGGATAAGATTCTCTATATCGAAGGAGATGCCACAAAAGACGGGACTTTGCTTTCGGCAGGCCTGGAGAAGGCCAAATGCCTGATCGCTGCGCTTTCCGAAGATGCGGACAATGTGTTCGTGACCCTGACCTCAAGGCAGCTTAACCCGAAGATCATGATTATCGCCCGAACCGATGTGGAATCGCATGTCTCCCGCCTGAAACAGGCCGGGGCCGATAACGTTTTCATGCCGTACAACATCGGCGGGCTGCGCCTGGTCCAAAGCGTTCTCCGGCCAACGGCAACCAGTCTTCTCGACCTGGCCATGAGGGGAGACATCAACCTTCAGATGGAGGAGTTGCCGGTCAGCAAGCATTCCGAGTTTGTGGATAAACTGGTGAAGAATTCGGGAATACGGCCCAGATTTGACATACTCATCGTCGGCATTAAAAAGTCTTCGGGGGAAATGGTCTTCAATCCAGGTCCGGAAACGATCATCAACGAGGGCGATTTGCTGATTGCCCTTGGCAAGCCTGAAAACCTGCAAAAACTGCAGCGGGTCTGCGATCCAGCCGCCTGACCCGTCACTTCGCCATCTATTTTTCTTCGATGACCAGACCTCTGGAGGTGAACGATATGCCCTGCTGGGTTTGGGCGCCGATCATGATGGTTTCCACCAGTGGAGGGGACACCGCTTGATCCGATTCCCATTCAACCATGAAACTGGCACCGGAGCCTCCGGATTTGTCGGATTCACGCACGACAAAACGAGTGGATGAAAGTTTTTCCAGCGCCATGGGTTTGTCCAGATATGCATTCAATGGTTTTCCATTGGAATCATAATAGACGACCTTTTGAATGGTGATGGGAAAGTTGCGGTCGGTGTTGCGGATGCTCAACGTTACCGTCAAAAGAAACGGCCGTTCCCGGTCTCCGATGTAGATATGGGAATATACGGGCACATAGAGGATCTGCCCTCTGGATACGGATGGCTTGTTTTGGGCGATGGCATCCACAATTCCGAAGGCCAGGCAACCGACGATCACCATAGAGCAAAGCAATCCGCGTACAGTCATGATGTCCTCCAACATGAGTTTCCGATACCAGAATGATTGAAAACCTACGCAGGGCAATAGCCCTTGTCAAACACTTTCCATCCTCGCGTGTTCCAATTCGTTATAAATTAAGGAAGATGGATCAATTATGATAAATCCGTAAAAAGTCGCAGAGGTGTCATGCCGGCGAACGCCGGCATCCAGAACCTATTGAAAATACTGGATCCCGGCGTTCGCCGCGATGACGGGAAAAGCGAATTCCGGACTTTTTACGGTGCCGTCAATTATGGATTGAAAAATCACACCGCTTGGATTAATGATCGAATAACCTGCTGTTTATAAACAATATTGATTATGAAGTGGTATGTCGTGCATGACCACGACCGACATTGAGCTTAAACGAAAAACCATTGTTTGAACCGTGAACCATTAGAAAGTGTGCGCAAATGGGCAACACGATTGATCTTGAAAAAATATCTTCCCGATCGACGCATTCAAAATTGAATATTTCCGAACCCTCCCATGCAAGAAAGTATTTGATTAAAGTATTCAACGAAATTGGCCTGGAATTCATCAGTGCCAGAAAAGACTATGCATCCTATATCATAGCGGTCATCAAGTTTAAGGATGTCAGAATCAAACACGCTGCAAACAGCATCTTCTTCAAGGAGATTATCGCTCAAATCGAGCGCAAACCCTGCAGCCGTAATTTATTCAAGCTCATCGTTCCAATTTATTACGAGGTTGAAAATGACGCCGGCCCGAAATATGTGCTCTGGTATAACGGCGAAAAGTTATCGGCCAATGAGTTGGATACATCCCTGATCATTGCCATCGATGCCATCCTCTACGGGGCGTGATCAGAGGGTCTGATCAGCAGAATTGTTGAGAGGATGGTCGATTCTTCGGGGCATTCGGAAGTCATGGGGTGCCATTTATCCATAGCGGCTGCGGGGAGGCAGTGCGGGAGAGGTGGAAGGGGCAGCGGATGCAGTCAAAAAAGGTAGTGTTGGATGGCGTCGGCGAAATCCTGCTGGAGCGCAGCGCGAGGGCAAGGCATATCAACCTGTCGGTCAAGCCGTTCAGAGGCATTCGGGTGGCCGTGCCCAAAGGGGTCTCTTTCCAGGAGGCATTCGCTGTCGCGCGCGACAAGTCCCCCTGGCTGGCCAGGCACCTGGCGCGTATGGCGCGCCTGGAGCAAATGGTGCGCGAACGGGAAATCGAGACCGACCTGACGCCATCCCAGGTGAGGTCGGTTCTGGTCGAGCGGCTCGATCTGCTGGCCGAGCGTTACGGTTTTCGGTACAATCGGGTGTTCGTGCGCCATCAACGCACCCGTTGGGGCAGTTGTTCACACAAGAACAATATCAATCTGAATGCCAGACTGGTTCTTCTACCGGAAGCGCTCATGGAGTATACGATCCTGCATGAGCTGGTTCACACCCGTGTCAAAAACCACGGGCCGGCTTTCTGGAAAGAGCTGGCCAAGTGCGTACCCGATCCAAAAGCGCTGGACAGGCAGCTCAATGACTATTGGACCCTCCTGGTGAGCCGCGGCTAATGTCCCAGGATCTCCCGGATCTTCAGGCTCAGTTGATCGATACTGAAGGGTTTTTGAATAAAGCCCCGGCATCCGCGGGCGACGATTTCTTCGGCCTTTTCGGTCAAGCTGTAGCCACTGGACAGCAGTACCTTGACCCGCGGGTTCATCACTTTGAGGCGATCGAATACGTCGCCGCCGCCCAGCCCCGGCATGACCATGTCCAGAATGACCATATCGATGCGGTCCCCGGCGCGCTGGTATAGGTCGATGGCTGACTTTCCGCCATGGGCTGAAAGAACGGTATACCCGAGCGTTTCGAGCATGGCACGGTTGACGTCCAATATCACCTCCTCATCATCGACCAACAAAATGGTGCCGGATCCCTTGGGCGGCATCGCCGCGGCCGTTGGTTGGTTTTGGACCTTAACATCGGTGGCCGGCAGATAGACATAGAAGGTCGTCCCTTCGCCCGGTCGGCTGACAAAGTCGACGGCGCCGTCGTGGTTCTTGATGATGCCATAGGTGGACGCCAACCCCAAACCGGTTCCGCGGCCGATCTCCTTGGTCGTGAAAAAGGGTTCGAAGATCTTGTGCTGGATCTCCGGGGAGATGCCGGTACCCGTGTCGGCGACCGATATCCGCACATAGCGTCCCGGCGCAATCCCGAACGATCGGGCAAGGTCGCCGCCAATCGTCACATTGCGGGTCTCTACAAAAATATTGCCGCCATCGGGCATGGCCTGCCAGGCATTGATGCACAGATTGAGCAGCACCTGTTCGATCTGGCTCTGATCGGCCATGACCGGCCAGATGTGTTCCTGGTGTTTGTGGATGATTTGGATCTCCTTGCGCGTGCGGCCGAACATGCCGGCCGTGCCAATCACCACCTGGTTCAAATCCACCGGTTTGACCAGATATTTGCCGCCGCGGGCAAATCCGAGCAATTGGCGGGTAAGGTCCGCCCCCCCGGCAACGCACGCCTCTATGCTTTTGAGTTTGTCGTAGTTGCGGTCGCCGGGTGGGGTATGCATGAGCATCAGCGAAACATTGCCCTGGATCCCCATGAGCAGGTTGTTGAAATCATGCGCCACGCCACCGGCGAGCGTGCCGATGCCTTCCAGACGCTGGATCTGCTGGAACCGCGCTTCGAGCTTCTGTTTTTCCTTTTCGGCGTTGAGCCGTTCGGTGATATCCATAACCAGCCCCCGAAAACCCGTCGGGCGGCCGTCGTCATCGTTCATCAGCGCCGCGGTGGCTTCAATGGTCTTGCGTGCGCCGTTCCTGTCTGTGATCGTGTAGCGGGAGAGCTCGTGAGGCTCGCCGGTGGCGAAAATTTCCTTGAAGCGCGTTTCGATGGCCGGGATTTCATGCGGATCGATGTAGTCGCGATAGTTGACACCCATCAAGTCCTGCTTGTCGGCATATCCGAACATCGCGGCCAACGGATCGTTGAAGAACGTCAGATTTCCTTCCAGATCGATTTCGTAGTACCCGTTGGAGATGTTTTCCACAATGGAACGATATTTCGCTTCGCTCTTCCGCAGCTGCTCCTCTTTCTTCTTGCGTGTCTCCACTTCTTGGCGCAACCGATCATTGGTCTTTTCCATGTCACTGGTGCGCTCGCGCACCAGTTCTTCCAGCTGATTCTGATAACGGCGCAGCTCGAATTCGGCCTGTTTGCGGTCGTTGATGGCCCGCAGCGAACCGATGATCCGATCTGGCACGCCCGGTGACCGGTAACGGATGACGGCGTTGATGGCGCAGTAGAGCACTTCGCCTTCACGATTGCGGAGCTGAAGCTCGTAATCGTCGACCTTCCCCTGCTTGAGAATGGCGTCGATGAAATCCCGGCGTGTTTGCGGATCGGCGTAAAACCGATCGAAAGTCACGCCGATAAGCTCTTCTCGGGTATAGCTGGAGAATTTTGCCACCGAGGGGCTGATTTCCAATATACGGCCGTCCAGTGATATCTCGTAATAGACGTCCTGGATGTTTTCGAAGATGGTTCTGTATTTTTCTTCGCTGCTGCGCAGGGCCTCCTTCATGCGGGTGAACGAGTCGGCCGTCTCTTGAATCTCCTTGTATCTGGACCCGGTATCGAAATTCTGGGAAAGATCGTGCTGTTTGATGGCCAGGGCCTCTTTTTCGAGATTGGCCAGGGGCCGGATGATGCCCCGTGCCGCTCGCAAACCGATCAGGGTGGCCAGAACGGAAAGGGCCAGCGTGATCCACAGGTTGAAGGACCGATTGCTTTTGATGCTGCCCAGATAGTCGCTTTCCGGGAGATAGACGCCGATGATCCAGGGCCAGTTGGGGTCGAGGAAAGGGGTGAACATGGTATGGTAAGCTTGGCCGCCACGGACGAACCGGGCAAATCGGGGGCCGTCCAGCCGGATGCGGCCGTCCGCCTGTCGGGTGACGCCGATGGCCTGAAAGGCGGCTTTGCTGAGCGGGTGGTCCAGTTCTTCGATTTTGACGAGCCGGATGTTGCCGGTCTCCGGGTCACCGGTATGGGTGAGTTTGGTCACATCCGGAAAGGCGACCACGTCTCCATTGCTGTTGATCATGAAGGCGCTGCCGTTTTTGCCGATGCGCAGGTTGCCGATGAAGGTGGACAACTGATCGATTTCGATGTCCACACCGACGATGGCTTGCAGCGGGTTGTCTTCGGGTGCATCGTTGCGTCGATGGTTTGGATAGACAGGCCCCGCGATGGTGATGCCCGGTTTCTGAGAGGAAAAAAAGATATAAGGGTCGGTCCACACGATGGCATTGCGTTCCACGGCCTTGCGGTACCACGGCCGGGTTCTCGGATCGAAGGCGTCGGCCGGATCCAGCGTCTCATCGATGGCGCGAGCGTATCGGTCGCGCCAGATGAAACGGGTTTGCCTTTTACCGTCCTTGTGGGTGATGATTTTTGTCCGACGACCGTCGGGGGCATGTGTCGCGTCGCGATTGACGTAAAAAAAATCGCCGTTGGGCTTGCCGACGTAGATGCCTGCGAAATGGGGATATATGGCAAGCTGGTCGAGAAAATATTTTTCCAGTTGGACGGCTTGATCAGCGCGGCCGCCCACCACGTCCGAGGTGATGAGCCGTTCGGTCAGCCGTGCGGCGCCCTGGGCCAGGGAGAGGTGGTTCTTCGACTTTTCAATGGTCAGTTCGGCGATATTCTGCATGATATCGTGTGCATGGCCCAGTAAAACCTTTTCCGATGAAATGTAGGTGGAGGAGGTGATGATGGATTGGGTCCCCCAGATCAGGCCGAGCACACCGAGAATGAGCGTTAAGCGGATAGAGATTTTCATTGCACCCTCGACGGGTAACCGCGGCAGAAGGCAACCCGCAGGAATTCAGTTTTGAGATTTGCACCAAAACAGCAAGAGAGTGCTTACACAGGATGGGTGAGCGTGTCAATTGAGTGTGCCGCATAGCGGACAACGATCCGGCATCACGGATCGGGTGGCAGCAATTCTAACTGAATGTGATTCACCTTGAAGGACATGTATTACAGAAGGCGTTTGATAAATAATTCGCATGGCAACGGTTGAAGCAGACCCGGGTGGGGCAGGTGGCCAGGGCCAAGTCAGCCAGCGGTCGCTAGTGCCGGTTGAATGCAAACGGCACTAGCGGCCCAGACTGTTTGAGCGCAGCGAGTTTCTGGGCCGCCCGCCGTGCATTTTACCGGCACTTGACCGCTTGGCGTGTGGCATCGGCCACCTGCCCTACCCGGTCCGGATTTGGTGAATGGCATTCAGTTAGAATCCCTCATCGGGTGGGATGCTGTTTGCCTTTATCGCCGACAGATTGTATGTAAGACCAAATCGTTGGGAGATCGGAGCCATGAAAATAGATGCCAATCCACTATTTCGCAGAGTCATCACGCCTTGGTACGACAGCAATGCGGCCTGCTGGATCGTGCTGATTTTCCTGGTGGCCGTGATCTTGTTCAGCGTGGCGGGCATCGTGGTGGCCCGTTCCCAACCCGACTATTATCCTCACACCTGGCTGCCCGCCACCCTCCTTGCACTGAGCGTGTCGGTCGCGGGATCGGTGGCCTTCCGGCTGATCAAGCGTCGATATGACCAGCAGGTGCAGAGCCGGGAGTTTTAAGGGCCAATCCGTTCCGGAAAGTCACGGCTGTTTCAAAAACTCGCTATATCCCATCTTCAGATAGCTATCGGTCTGGATGTATTTGAGCAGGGGCAAAAACCTTGCGGCTTCGATATATCCCGGCCAGTGGGCGATATCTTCTCCCATGGGGGTCAGGAAACGCAGGTTGGGGACGCCGTTGATGCGATAGCGGGCGGCAAGTTTCGGTTTTTGTTCGGAATTGATCCGCACCGGGATGAAATTCTGATTCACGTAGGCGGCGATCTCTTTGTCGATGAAGGTGCTCTGTTCCAGTTTGCGGCAATAGGTGCACCAATCCGTGTAAAAATAGAGCAGATATTTTCGGGAAGCATCCTGTCCGAATTTTTGCGCTTCGTCGAACGTGATCCAGTTGATGCCGTCGTTTGGCGCAGTGGATGCGCCGGTGCCGATGGGCAGGGTCCCAAAGGCGATGATCAATCCCAAACATATATAGACATAACGCTTCATAGGTCACTCCTTACTATCCGATATACGTCAGCAATCTGAATTTGTCGGTGATCAGCAATATGCCGGTAAGAATGAGAAGCATTCCGGCGGCGATGTTGATATACCGAATCGCTTTGGCGGCGCGGCGCACGAACGAGAAGAGAAAGTGGATGCCGATCGACAAAGCGATGAACGGCAAGGCCAGGCCGGCCGAATAAAGCGACAATAATCCGACGCCTTGGAGCACGGTATCCTGGTTGCCGGCCAAAATTAAAATGGATCCCAACATCGGTCCGATACACGGGCTCCAACCGGCGCCAAAGGCCATCCCGATCAAGACGGTGCCCAATAGGTGCACCGGTTTTCGGTCGATATGGGCTCGTTTTTCGATGTCCAGGGCGCGGATGCGCAGCACCCCCAGCAAATGGAGGCCAAGCAGGATGATCAGCACGCCGCCGGCAATTCTGAGATAGACCTTGGCGCCCTGGAGCAATCCGCTGAAATAGGCGGCCGTTGCCCCCAGCAGGATGAAAACGATGGAAAACCCGAACACGAAGGCCAATGTGCTGTACAGGACCTTCCGGCGCGCCCCGGCGCCTTCGGCCCGCGCCAACTCGTCTATGGATATCCCCGTAATGAATGAAAAATAAGACGGTACCAGGGGCAGGATACATGGCGAAAAAAAGGACAGCAGCCCGGCGAGGAGTGCGGCACTGTATTCGATCTCTTCAAACATGGGTGCAGGGTTTCATGTAATGGGTTATGGGAAACGGGTCATCTCGGCCTCTGGCCGGAACGCTCCATGGTAGGGGCGGCGGTCCGCGCACGGGCCATGACCAGCAAGGCGATGGTCAACAGCACGATGTCTCTGAGAAAGTCCAGGTACATCCGTCCGCTTGCGGTGCTGTCCAATGAAAAACAGCCGCAGGCGATATCCAGGCCGCGATAGGCATTAAAGCCCAGAGCGGACAGGAAAACGACGAGCATCGAGGCGATGACCAGCGCTCCGCCCCGCACCAGTCTGCCGGAAATCAGGCAGATGCCGCTGATCATTTCGAGCCATGGCAACAGCCATGCCACGCCATTGACCCAGGTGCCGGGCAGGATCTGATAATTGGCGATAGCCTGGGCAAATGCGGCCGGATCGAGGATTTTATCCCAACTGGCGTAAACAAAAATGGCCCCGAGAGCGACACGCCCGCTGACTTCCAGGGCTTTGGGCCAATGTTGCATCATGGGTGATACTTTTTTGAGCATATCTCTTGCTATCCCAAACGGACCGCTTCGCCCAGCTCCTTGGCCCGTAACGCAGCAGTCTCTACGGCGTTCATGAGGCTGGCGCGAACGCCTCCACGTTCCAATGCATGCAGTCCTGCAATGGTCGTGCCGCCTGGCGATGTGACCAGGTCCCTCAGTTGGCCGGGATGCATCTGGGTATCCAGGTGGAGTTTTGCGGCGCCCATCAATGTTTGGGCCGCCAGCAGCAGGGCTTCGTCTCTTGCCAACCCGACCTTGACGCCGGCGTCCGCCAGTGCATCCAACATGACAAAGACATAGGCCGGGCCGCTTCCGCTCAATCCGGTGACGCCGTCGAGAAGATGCTCGGATTGAACGATAATGCAGCGGCCGACCGAGTTGAAGATCGCCTGGGCCAGCTCGAGGTCCGCTTTTTGGGCGTGCTCCCCCGGTGCCACAGCCGTTGCGCCGGCTTCTACCGAAACACAGACATTGGGCATGGCGCGTACCAGGCGAAGCGGTTGTCTGGCCAACGCGGCAATGGCCTTGAGGGGCACCCCGGCGGCGATTGAAATGATCACCTTGTTGCCGTCCAATGCCGCCGCGGTCTCCTTGACGACCGCCCCCATGGTCTGGGGTTTAACGGCATAAACAATCACATCGCATTGCCTGGCCAGCTCAACGTTGTCCGCCACGGTCCGAATCGCATAGGTGGCTTGCAACTCGGCGCGTCGATCCTCGCGGGCATCCGAACAGAACAGTTGGCCGGGGGTCGACAGCCCACTGCGCAGCAATCCTTTGATCAGCGCTTCGCCCATGTTGCCGGCACCGATGAAGCCGATGTGTTGACCTTGAAGCATCTTGGGTGTCCTTATGGTTGTTTTTGTGGCACAATGTTTGCTTTTCTTGTCGGGTGCGATTTAAAGGCTACTTTAGGGCTTGCCGTTGGATTGTCAATAAAAAAACAGATGACCAGGGCGACGCAGATGCCTTGACCCTCGGGTATGATCCGGAGTATGAAAGACCCAAAACACTAAGGAGCGATTCTTGTACCCATTCCATATATCCGCATGCGAAGGTCAAATTCGGCCCTCATTCCGAAGGCTGTTCTGCAGCACCGTCATATTCGTTTTTCTTTGGGTGGGATTCTTCATCCTGCCTGCCCGCGCCGACGACATGTCCGATGCGTTCGGGGCCGAACCGGTCGGCCAGAGCGAAGCTGTGGAGAGCGGGCTGACCTATCTGCTCGACTATTGCGCCGATGCATCGAACGGTGCATCCATCGATGTTTCCCGAATTGACCCGCTGGTCGCATTTGTTCGCGATGCAGAAGAGATGGTCGCCCACACGCCGCGGCAACGCGATAACATCCATGGGGCTTTCATCGCCTATACCCTCGATCGTTCCATGCACGATGCCCTGCGCTACGCATACAATCAACAAATTCCGGAAGGCGCGATCAATGCCTCTTCGGTCCGCTATGCCCAATGGGAGCAGATTTCCGTTGGCGGCGCCGGTCCGCCCGAGTTGTGGAAGATGGTGAATGACCTGGCGCAGCCCAAGGTGGTCAGGGGCGTCGTACGGGAGATCATCTCCCCGGACCTGCACACCGGTGCCTACTATGAATATGGGCTCAATCGCGCCTTTTTGCTCTACCGACAGGAGAACTTGCGGGTGATGATCTCCATCTCCAGCCAGAACGGCGATTCCGAAGTGGGGAGAAAGGGATTTATCATCGGTGAGGACGAGAATTGGAACTATTTGTACACCGAGGAACCCGGCCTGGACAAAACCGGTCTGGGATGGGTGAAATCCAGAATTTACGATTTTTATTCCATATGCACCTATGTCGAGGACCTCGACCACCCCGGCAAGGTCAAAATCGGTATTTTTCAGTGGCTTGGCGCGGGCTGGGCGGGTTTCAACCTGGTGGAGTCACACCACATTCAAAAGGGTATGGTGCGACAGACATCCCAATTCAAGGCGCTGTTGGAATCGCAAAGAATACCAGCCGCCGTCACTCTCGAGCAGGTCTACCAGTCGCTCGCCCGAATCGATGAAGACACCCTGCGGGCGAAGGCGTTGACTGTTGTGCACCACATGCGCGACAAGGCGTTGTCCGATGATGATTTGAAGAATAAAAAGGCGATTGCAGAATTGGATCCAGAGGCCTATGTGGCCCGGATGGACAAAAGCGAGTTGATCAGTGAACTGATGCGGGAGTTCATGAAATTCAGTCTGGGTAAGGAGACGCCCTTGGCCTCTTCCTTCTGGGTATCGCTCGAGAAGCGTCCTTCGGATGGACCTCTGCCGCTGTCATAGCGTCTTGGTCTTGACTCCCATATCAGACAGGGCCTTGCTTTTTTCTCCCCTCATCAGGCGGATCAATTCCACCCTGGCGATATGTGGTTCGATCCCTTTGCGGTCGAGCACTTCCAGAAGCTGGCCGAAAAGCCGGCGTCGCTTCAATCCGGGTTGACTCAGGTCGCGGCGATCGTCGAAACAATCCAGCAGCCTGGCGCCGCAGGGGCAGTTGCGATAGAGTTCGACATTCGGCCGCCCTTCATCATCTGGACCACTTTTCGGATCATCTTTCACGCGCCGTGATGCCTCGATGTCGCGAATGTAGGCATCCAGGGTCTCATACCGGCGGCCGCAGACGGGGCATTGTTTGGGGAAGGCGGCGTCGGATAAGGCCTTCAGCCCATCGTAAAGTTTTAATGTGGTGTTCATGATTAAAATTTCAATTCCCTTCTGACGTTATCGAATATCACTCCCCAGAAAACTTGACGAGACGCTCTATATTCGACATCGGCCGAGAGGCGCAAGACTTGAGCCGCTCACTGAAGCCGGTCAGGAGAACCAAGGACATTCAGTCGTTCCAAGAAGCCGAGGATGATGCAACCCACGAAAAATCTTGACATATCATGACGTTTTCCACTATTCTGAGTCCCAAAACGTTTTGCCGGGAAAGGGTAACCATCGCATATGTACCCACTGGGTTATTTCATCGTCGCCGTGGCCAACATCCTGGATTTGGCCCTGGCGCTCTATTTTTGGGTTCTGCTCGCCCAGGTCGTTCTGTCCTGGGTCAATCCGTCCCCGCGCCACCCGCTGGCCGTGCGCGTGGTCAGGATTATCTACATGCTCACCGAACCCGTGCTTTACAAAATTCGGACACGCTTTCCGGTATCCTTCGGCGGTATCGATTTTTCACCCATGATCGTCTTGCTGGCGATCTATTTCCTCAGGTTTTTCCTCGTGCAGAGCCTGGTCCGTTTCGGGAGCAGCCTACTCTAGCGTGTCTGCAGGGAGAGGTCACATGACAATTACCGCAGTCGATATTCAACAACAACAATTTCGGGTTCGATTCAGGGGATTCGACATCCGCGAAGTCGATCGTTTCCTGGAACAGACGGCCGAAACGATCACTGCGTTGCAGGAAGAGAATATCAAGATCAAAGAGGAATTGCGGCGTCTGAAGATGGAGACCCAAGGCTACAAGGAGCGTGAAGAGACATTCAAGCGCGCCATGCTCAATTCCCAGAAGGTCTTGGAACAGATGAAGGAAAATGCACGCAAGTCGGCCGAGATCATCATTGCCGACGCGGAGGTCAAGGCTGAAAAGATCCTCAATCGCGCCCACAACCGCTTGTCTCAACTCCATGAAGACATTTCCGAGCTCAAACGCCAGCGGGTGCAAATCGAAGTTCAGATCCGTTCCGTCATCGACGCCCACAGCAAGTTGCTGGAGATGGGCAAGGAGAGCATGGATGCATTGGATGAATCCGATGACAAGGTGGCCGTCCTAAAACAACCGCCCAGCATTTTAAGCTAAACCCTCCCGCCCATTGGCCGATAATGAACAAAGAGCCGAACAGCCACCATTCGATGTGGGCTGTTATTCTCTGTAGCGTTTTAGTGCCCTTTCGCAGGTTAACCGGGCAATTCAACCAGGGAGTTGCGCATGGCCAAAATTGATGCTTTTTTCAAGCTGATGCACGAACAGAATGCCTCCGACTTGCACCTTATGGCAGGCCAACCGCCTGCCTTGCGCGTGCATGGCGACATCGAACGGGTCAAGTACAAAGTGCTTGACAACGACGGTCTGCGCGCCATGCTCTATGAAATCGCGGCCGAAGATAAGATCAAGACTTTTGAAGAGACCGGAGATGTGGACTTCGGTTATGAGATCCCCGGGCTGGCGCGATACCGCGCCAATTTTTTCATGCAGAAAAACGGAGTGGGGGCCGTGTTCAGGGAAATCCCCAGCACGATTCTCACCTGCGAGCAGTTGGGGTTGCCGTCGGTCATGGCCAAGTTGGCCAGCCTGCCGCGCGGCCTGGTCATCGTCACCGGACCGACCGGCAGTGGTAAATCCACGACCCTTGCGGCGATTATCGACGAGGCCAATCGAACCCGGGCCGATCACATCATCACCATCGAAGACCCAATCGAATTCGTTCATAAAAGCCAAGGGTGTCTGGTCAACCATCGTGAGGTGGGCATCCACACCAAGTCGTTCTCGGCAGCGTTGAGAGGCGCCCTGCGCGAAGACCCGGACATCATTCTGGTCGGCGAAATGCGCGATTTGACCACCATGAGCCTCGCCATCGAGGCGGCCTCCACCGGTCACCTGGTTTTTTCCACGCTGCATACGACCAGTGCGGCCAAAACCGTGGACCGTATTGTGGAAGTCTTCCCGGCCGAAGAGCAGGCCCAGATCCGTTCCACCCTGTCCGACGGGATTCGCGCCATCATTTCCCAGACCCTGTTTAAACGCATCGATAAAAAAGGGCGGATCCCGGCCCTGGAAATCCTGATCGCCACACCGGCGGTTCGCAACTTGATCCGGGAGGGCAAGTCGCACCAGATTCCATCCATGGTCCAAACCGGTAAAAAGTATGGGATGCAACTGCTCGATGATGCCATCATGGAGCTGTTCAACAAAGGCAGGATCAGCGCCGAGGATGCCTATACCAAGTCCAACGACAAGGGACGTTTCCGCCCGCTGCTCAAGTCGCCGCCGGTGGATTTTACCGAGGCTTAGGCCTTGCGCCCGGCGCGGGAGCGACCGGCTGAACTAAGTAGCGTCCGTCCGCAAATAGGCAAATTGGCCATTTGTGAATGGGCACTAAGGAGCAGGTCACATTAACACGGTGACCGGCGCCAGAGCGAAAGGCGCCGGTTGCAATGGGGACGGCCATGAAGAAGCAAGAGATCGATCACATCCTTACCCGAATGCTCGATTCACACAGCAACGTGTCGGACCTCAATTTGACGGTCGGCCGGCCGTTGCAGGTGGAAAGTTCCGGCGAGCTGTTGCCGGTCAGCACCAAGCCCCAGATCGACAGCCTGACACCGTTTCAGACCGAAATCGTGGCGCTGAATCTCATCGACGGCGATCGTCGTTTGACCGAGACGCTCCTGCAGACCGGATCTTGCGACCTTTCCTACGGCCTACCCGGCAAAGCGCGGTTCCGCGTGAATATTTTTTCCCAGTCCGGCCATTTGTCCATTGTCTTAAGACAGCTGGAGTCCAAGGTGCCGACGATCCGGGACATGCGGCTGCCGGAATCCTTCGTGGAAATGGGCCGGGAACTCAACGGCATCATCATCTTCACCGGCGCCACCGGCACCGGTAAAACCACATCGCTGGCGGCCATCCTGGAGGAGATCAACGAACAGCGTGCCGTTCATGTGGTGACGCTGGAAGACCCCATCGAATATCAGCATCCCCACAAGAAGGCGACCTTCAATCAACGTGAGCTGGGGCGGGATTACGATTCGTTCGCCAATGGGCTGCGGGCCGCCCTGCGCCAGGCACCGAAAGTGATTCTGGTCGGCGAAATGCGCGACCGGGAAACCGTCGAAATCGGTCTCACGGCCGCGGAAACAGGTCACCTGGTGCTGACCACTCTGCATACCGTGGACGCCGGGCAGACCATCAACCGCATCCTGGGTATGTTTACCAACGAAGAGGAAAAGCAGGTCCGCATCCGTCTGGCCGATACGGTTCGGTGGGTCGTCAGCCAGCGCCTGCTGCCCAAGATCGGCGGCGGCCGTGTGGCGGCCTTCGAAGTGCTGCGAAGCAACTTGAGAATCAAAGAGGCGATATTGAACGGCGAATCCGAAGGCAAGACTTATTACGAGATGATGCAGGCCGGGCGGCCCTTCGGCATGGTGACCTTCGACGACTATATCGTGGAGCTTTACGAGAAGGGGTTGATCACCCAGGAAACGGCATTGGCCTATTCATCGCACAAGGCCGTCACCAGCCGGGGTATTGACAAGGTGAAAAGCGCGAGGGGTGAGTCGACCACGGATATCAAAGATCTGGAACTCGATCGGGGGTATCATAAAAAAGCGTAGTTCCGGTGCGTTTCGTAAATGGTGGATGGCGTGATCGTATCGGTTGAGCATACTGTGCGGGCACGAACCGCGTTTGGCCCGCCCCAGGGAGCATTGGATTGAGATATGGAGATT